>CAZZVR010000024.1:0-26742 GCA_964657595.1 Burkholderia sp. PAMC 26561
CCGACGGCGCCGCCGCGGCCGTGGAAGAACATCCAGGTGACGCCGTGGCGGGCGAAGGTGTCGGCCAGCCCGACCTGGGCGTGGTAGGTGCCCCAGCCCGATCCGACGTATCCGACGTCCTTGTTGGAGTCCGAGTAGCCGATCATCACCTCCTGGCGGTCCCCCACCGCCGCCAGCGCGGTCCGGTAGGCCTCGAGACCCAGCAGGGTCTCCATCGTGGCGGGTGCCTCGGCCAGGGTTTCCCCGGCCTCGAACAGGGGCACGATCCGCAGCTGCGCCTCCGCGCCGCCGGCCCGACTGAGGCTCGCCTCCTTCATCATCAACAGCACCTCGAGCAAGTCGACCGGCCCCTCGGTGCCTGAGATGACGTAGGCGTCGATCGCCCCGCGGTGTAGGTTCTCCCGCGCCTCGCGGATGGTCCGGAAGGTCGTGATGACCTCCCGGGTCTGCTCCGAGAAGCCGGCGATGTCGGCCGGGATGAGCGGCCGGTGATCCTCGATGTGGCGACACAGCAGCTCGATCCGGGCCTCGGCATCGAGCTCGCCGTAGTGCGATGCCACGCCCAGCTCGCGGAAGATCTCATCCAGGGCGCTGCGGTGGATCTGGGCGTGCTGGCGGATGTCGAGTCGCCCGAAGTGGAAGCCGAACACCTCGACGAGCCGGATCACGTCGGCCAGATCCCCGGCGGCGGTGTACTGACCGCCGTCGGCGATCAGTGCCTCGCGCACGGTGCTGAGGTCAGCCAGCAGATCCGCGGGCTCGCGGTATCCGCCGGCGGACTCCAGCTCGGCCACGTCGCTCGCGGCGGCGGTCAGCCGGATGCGCTCGCGCAGGAAGCTGAGCGCGCGGCGGTAGGGCTCCTCGGGGTTCAGCTCGGCCAGCTGGGCGGCGAGGCCGGGGAAGGACCGGCGGCCATGCTCGAGCAGCGGCTCCAGGCCCGGCGCGGGGCCGGCCACGCGCTCGGACAGGGAGATGCGTCCGGCGACCGAGCCGAGGTGCTCGTCGAGGACGCGCAGGCACTGCTCGCGCATGAGGCCGAGCGTCTCGCGGGTCGCCGCGGCGGTGACGAACGGGTTGCCGTCGCGATCACCGCCGATCCAGGAGCCGAAGTGCAGCAGCGACGGGACGCGTGCGCCCGGCCCGACAGCGGCCTCGAGCTCCCGGTAGATCTCGGGGACGACGTCGACGAGCGTGCGGGTGAAGTGCAGCAGGCCGCCCCGTACCTCGTCGAGCACGGTCAGCGAGATGGCCCGCAGCTCGTCAGATCCCCATAGCTCCTGGACCGTGGCACGGATCCGCTCATGAGCGGGTGCGACGGCCTGGCCCAGGCGCTCGTCGAGGGCCCGCAGCTCGGCGAAGATCCGGGCCTGCTTGTCGATCGTGGTGCGCCGCCGCGCCTCGGTCGGGTGGGCGGTCATGACCAGGCGCAGCTCGGCCTGGGCCAGCAGCTCGCTCAGCTGGCCGGCGTCGATGCCCGCCTCGCGCAGCTCCGTCACCGCCGCGGCCACCGAGCCGCGCCGCGGCGCGGGTGCCTCCCGGGCCTCTCGCGCTCGGATCCGGCGCACGCGCTCGTTGTCCTCGGCCAGGTTGATCAGCTGGAACCAGCGCGTCAGCGAGCGCACCAGCAGATCGAGCGTGGCCAGGTCCAGGCCGGCGATCAGCTGCGCCAGCTCATCACCGGCGGCCTCCTCACCGCCCCGGGCGCGTCCGGTGAGGTCCACCGCGCGGCGGCGCAACGCCAGCAGCTCAGCGCCGCCCTCGGCCGTGATCACCTCATCCAGCGCCGCGGTGAGCAGGGCAACGTCGGAATCAAAGTCGCGCAGCCCGGTCCGCATCAGGAGGCGCCAGCTTACGGATCAGGACCCCGGGGGGCTAGCGCCGCGGCTCGGGACCGGGCCGGGTGGGGAAGTACGCCAGCTCCGCGGACCAGCGGAAGGTCACCGATCCCCGGGGGTAGCGGTAGCCGTCGAGCAGCTCGACATCCCAGTTGTCCCGGGTCGCGCCCGCGCCGGCGACCAGATCGGAGCCGGCCATGAGGATGGTGTCGCGGTGCCCCCACGCCGAGCTGGCGTCGTCGTACATCCACAGCTCGTCGGCCTCGAGGACCGACGGCGGGTCAGCCGTCGCCCAGATCCCGCCGGCGGCGGTGAAGCACGCGCAGTGGGGGAAGTCCGGGTCGCCGCCACGCTGGGCACCCTGCTGGGCCAGTCGGTTCAACGGCTTGACGAGGACCTGGATCGGTGCGAGCCCGCGGTTCACCCGCTCGAGGTCGACGAGCACGAGCAGCTGGGCGTCCGGACTCAGCCTCCCCCAGTTGGTGGGCAGCTCGAGACGACCGACGCCCTCGACCGCCCGGCAGCTGTCGATCGCCTCCAGCCCCCATCCGGTGCAGTCACGCGACGGGTTGGCCGGGGGGAGGATGCCCACGCTGCCCTGGCGGGCCGCACGGGCCAGGGCGAGGCCGGCCAGTGAGCCGCACAGGAGTCCCCCCAGCAGCAGGCTGGCGATGAGGAAGTACCTCGACAACGCGGTCACGCGCATGAAACTACCGGCGCGCGGGCACACTCTGGCCCGTCAACGCGCGGGGTCGGAGTCGTCAGTGAGGACAAGCCGGATGATCAAGTACCTCCCCGTGCTGCTGCTCAGCGCACTGCTGCTCACCGGCTGTGGCAGCCAAGGCGCCGGATCCGGCCCGACGGTGCGCACCGGGACGGGCCAGATCCGTACCGCCGGGCCGCGTGTCGCCGGGGCGGGGGATACGTTCGCCGGGGTGGTGTGGACCGGCCCCGTGCGCTCCGTCGGGGGTGCCTGGCGAGTGCCCGCGATCCGCGCCGGCTCACAGCCCGGCCGGGCGGCAACGTGGATCGGCGCCCAGAGCATCGCCCCCACCGGTTCAGAGCCCTTCATCCAGATCGGCACCCGCGAGGAGCTCCAGCCCGTGAGCGCCTCCGCCCCCGGCACGGGTCGGGGGAAGCTCCTCTATGAGGCGTTCTGGACCGACGTCGCACGTGGCCTGCACCCGGTGTCGCTGTTCGGCGTCCACCCCGGCGACGCCATCGCCGCCGCCATGGCGCTGGCCGGCGGGCACTGGACCCTGACCATCACCGACCGGACCAGCGGTCAGAGCCGGCGGGTGAACACCGCTCAGGAGGGTGCTGGACGCTTCGGGCTGGCGCTGTGGTTGCAGGAGGACCCGACGCGCAGCGCGAACAACCGGGTCTTCGCCTATCCCGACATCGCGCCGCTGCACGTGTCGGCGCTGACGGTCAACGCCGCCCGGCCGGCGTCGCGGCGGCTGGCCAGCACGTGGATGGCCCTGCCCCACGCGTACCTGGCCCCGACCGCGCCGACGCGGGCTGGCTTCTCCGTGGTGCCCCGGACACTGAGCGGGGCCGGCGCCGCCTACCTGAGGATCGCCGGGCCCACCAACACGCAGCTGAACCGGTACCTGGCCCGGGCCGCCACGTGGCGCGCCAAGACCCCCCAGTGGGTCATCACCGCCGCGACGAACCGCCTCATCGCGGCCCTGGCGCTCAACGTGAGACGGCTCGAGGCCCGCCGCTGGCCGGGGAGCGCCGCGGCGGACATCCGCCGGCTCGAGCGTGCCTACGCCACGGAGGTCACGGGGCTCCGACGGGCGCTGGTGGCCGGCCCCGGGGCGCTGCTGGCGGCGTTCTCGGGGGCCGGGGGCGGCGTGGGCCATGCGGCGCTGGTATCCCAGATCCGCCGCGACCTCGGGGTGCGTCAGGCCAGCTACTGAGAGCGCGTCGCCGGGCGGGTGCCCCACGCGCGCGGCGCCGGGGCTGGCGGGTCACGGGGGGTCAGTAGCCTTCAGAGCCATGCCCGCACTCCGCTCTCGCACTGTCACGCACGGTCGCAACATGGCCGGCGCCCGCGCTCTGCTGCGCGCCGCCGGGGTTGAGCGCGCGGACATCGGCAAGAAGCCGATTGTCGCCGTCGCCAACTCCTACACGCAGTTCGTCCCCGGTCACACCCATCTCAAGCCGGTGGGGGAGATCGTCGCCGAGGCGGTCATCGCCGCCGGTGGCATCCCGCGGGAATTCAACACCATCGCGGTCGACGACGGGATCGCCATGGGCCATGGCGGCATGCTCTACAGCCTGCCCAGCCGGGACCTGATCGCCGACAGCGTCGAGTACATGGTCAACGCCCACTGCGCCGACGCGCTGGTCTGCATCTCCAACTGCGACAAGATCACCCCGGGCATGCTGAACGCCGCGCTGCGGCTGAACATCCCCACCGTGTTCGTCTCCGGCGGCCCGATGGAGGGCGGCACCGCGACTCTGGTCGACGGCACCGTCCGCAAGGGCCTCAACCTCATCACCGCGATGTCCGAGGCGGTCAACGAGTCCGTGTCGGACGAGGACATCGCCCGGATCGAGGAGAACGCCTGCCCGACCTGCGGTTCCTGCAGCGGCATGTTCACCGCCAACTCGATGAACTGCCTGACCGAGGCGCTGGGGCTGGCGCTGCCCGGCAACGGCTCGACGCTGGCCACCCACACGATGCGCCGGGCGCTGTATGAGTCCGCCGGCCACACCGTGGTGGAACTGTGCACGCGCTACTACGACCAGGACGACGAGAGTGTGCTCCCGCGCGCCATCGCCACGCGTGAGGCGTTCGAGAACGCCATGGCCCTCGACGTCGCCATGGGCGGCTCGACCAACACCGTGCTGCATATCCTCGCCGCCGCCCAGGAGGCCGAGCTCGAGTTCACCATGAGCGACATCGACGCGGTCTCCAAGCGCGTGCCGTGTGTGTGCAAGCCCGCGCCGAACGGCAGCTGGTTGATGGAGGACGTCCACCGGGCCGGGGGCATCCCGGCGATCCTGGGCGAGCTGCACCGCGGCGGCATGCTCCACACCGGCGTGCACACCGTGCATTCCAGCGGCATCGACGACTGGCTCGGTGAGTGGGACATCCGGGGCGCCAAGCCGTCCGAGCGTGCGCTCGAGCTGTTCCACGCCGCCCCGGGCTGCAAGCGGTCCGCCCAGGCGTTCTCCCAGTCCGAGCGCTGGGACACCCTCGACACCGACGCGGTCGAGGGCTGCATCCACGACGTCGCCCACGCCCACTCGGTGGACGGCGGCCTGGCCATCCTCTACGGCAACCTGGCCGTGCGCGGCGCCGTGGTGAAGACTGCGGGCGTCGATGAGTCGATCTGGACGTTCTCCGGCCCGGCCGTGGTGGTCGAATCCCAGGAGGACGCCGTCGAGGTGATCATCAACGGCGGGGTCAAGGAGGGTGACGTCCTCGTCATCCGCTACGAGGGGCCGCGTGGCGGTCCCGGGATGCAGGAGATGCTCTATCCGACCTCCTACCTCAAGGGCCGTGGCCTGGGCAAGGCGTGCGCGCTGATCACCGACGGGCGCTTCTCCGGTGGCACCTCGGGCCTGTCGATCGGCCACGTCTCCCCCGAGGCGGCCGCCGGCGGCACGATCGCCCTGGTCGAGACCGGTGACAGAATCGCGATCGACATCCCCAACCGGCGGATGAGCCTCGACGTCGCTGAGGAGGAGCTGGCCGAGCGCCGCGCGGCGATCGAGGCGGCCGGTGGCTATGCCCCCAAGCTGCGCGACCGTGCGGTCTCCCCGGCGCTGCGCGCCTATGCGCTGATGGCCACCTCCGCCGACACCGGCGCGGTGCGCGACGTCAACGCGGTCGAGCGCGCCGTGGCCGCCGCGGCGGCCGCCAAGCCCGTCGTCGCCTAGGCGGCTCCCGGCATGGGCACGTCGTACGACAGCAGCCTGTCCCCGTCTCAGCTCAGGCTGCTGGCCCTCCACGGTGAGGAACGCGAGGGGGCGGTCGGTGACGTCCTGTGGAAGATCGGCGACCGTGAGTTCCCGTTCATCGCGATCCTCGAGGGTGAGGGGGTGGTGGTCGACGCCGCGGGACAGGAGATCGTGCGCATCGGCGCCTCGGGCTTCATCGGCGAGGTGAGCCTGCTCTCGGGCCAGACCGCCTACCTCACCGCGCTGGTGTCCGAGCCCATGCGCTACATCGCGGTGGACCGCATGACGCTGCGCGGCCTGCTGTTCGACCATGAGACCCTGAGTGACCTGCTGCTCACCTCGTTCACCGCGCGGCGCGAGATGCTCCAGCGCCGTGCCGGTCTGGGCCCCGAGATCATCGGGCCGCGCACCTCTGAGCCCACCCGCGCGATGGAGGCCTTCCTGCGCAGCAACCGCTTCGTCTTCACGGTGCGCGACCCCGCCCGCGATCCGGACGCCGCCGCGCTGATCGCCGACCTCAGTGACGCCGAGCTGCCACTCGTGCGCCTGCCCGGGGGCCAGGAGATGCTCGGTCCGACCCCGGGCCAGGTCTCACGGGCGCTCGGCGTGGGCCTCGAGCTGGCGCCCACCGAGGCGGTCGACCTGCTCATCGTCGGGGCCGGGCCGGCCGGCCTCGGCGCCGCGGTCTACGGCGCCTCGGAGGGTCTCGATACGCTGATGGTCGAGGCCGGGGCCCTCGGCGGCCAGGCCGGAACCTCGCGGCGGATCGAGAACTACCTCGGCTTCCCGGCCGGGATCACCGGCTCTGAGCTGTCGAGTCGGGCGATCGTCCAGGCCCGCAAGTTCGGGGCCCGCAGCGGCACCCCCTACCGGGCGATCGGACTCCAACCGGGGGCCGGGGAGAACGGCCGTCACATCGTGGCACTCGAGGATGACCACACCGTGTCGGCCCGGGCGGTGCTGCTGGCCACCGGCGCCGACTACCGGCGCCTGCCGGTGCCCGACATCCACGACTATGAGGGCCGCAGCGTCTTCTACGCCGCCGGACCGCTGGAGGCCCAGGTCTGCGGCGCCGCGCGGGTGGCGGTGATCGGCGGCGGCAACTCAGCCGGTCAGGCCGCGGTATGGCTGGCCCGGGGCGGCGCGCTGGTCACCCTGCTGCATCGTCGCGCCCATATCAGCGAGACGATGTCGGACTATCTGATCAGGGAGCTCGAGCGCTACGGCGTGCCTGTCCGCGATCACAGCGAGGTCGTCGAGCTCCACGGTGAGGACGGCAGCCTGGCGGCGGTCACCTTCGCCGACGGCGAGCGGATGGCGCTCGGCTTCCTCTTCTGCTTCCTCGGGGCCGAGCCGTGCACCGCCTGGCTCGATGACACCGCGATCGCTCGGGACGACCACGGCTTCCTGCTCACCGGTGTCGACGCTGGGGCCGAGGGGCTGCTGGAGACGAGCATCCCCGGGGTCTATGCGGCCGGAGACGTCCGCTCGGGCTCGATCAAGCGGTGCGCCACGGCGGTGGGCGAGGGCGCCATGGTCGTCGCGCTGGTCCACCAGCGCCTGTCCGTGGTCCCGGCCTGAGCTCAGCTCAGATCGGCTACATCATCGGCGACGACGGAATCTTCGTGTGCCCCGTGACATCGGGCAGCTCGAAGACGGTGTCGTCGATGTAGCAGTAGGACCACTCCTCACCCGGCTGCAGCGAGCGGATGATCGGATGCTGGGTGTCCTCGGCATGGTGGGAGGCGTGCTGGCGGGGGGAATCGTCACAGCAGCCGACGTGGCCGCAGGACAGGCAGATCCGCAGGTGCAGCCACACGCTCCCCTCGCGAAGGCAGTCCTCACAGCCCTCCACCGACGCGGGCAGCTGGGTGATGGTGACTTGATCGAGATGGGTGCAGGCGGGCATGGCGCCACCTTAGCGGCCGGGGTCTGAGCCGTCCCGGCTGAGGCGGCCGAGCAGCAGTCCGGTGAAGGATGGGTCCGGCACGCCGCCGCTGATGAGCACCGGCTTCATGCCGGGACCTCGCTGAGGGCGGCTGTGATGCCGCCCTCGCTGAGCCGCGCACAGATCCGGGCCAGCGCCTCCATGTCCGCGCGGTCGAGCCGCGAGGTCACCGCACGGGCGACCTCGCGCCCGTGACCGAGTCCGACCCGCCGCTGGGCCTCGGCTCCGCTGCGCGACAGCGACAGCGACACGCTGCGGCCGTCCTCGGAGTCGCGCTCGCGCTCGATCAGGCCGCGCTGGGTGAGCCGGTCGACCATGCGCGACAGGGCCGGCTGGGACAGCAGCACGTGGCGGTTGAGCTGGGCCAGGGAGAGCGGGCGCCCGGCCTTGGACAGCGTGTAGAGCACGTCGTACTCACGCAGGCTCAGGTCCTCCCAGACGTCCTGGGCGGCGAACTGGCGCATGAGCGTGGCGTGGGCGCCCAGCAGCGCCTCCCATGCCTCGTTGGCCAGACGCGCGCGGCTGGTCATCGCGCCGCCTCTGCCGTGTCGAGGTCGATCGCCGCGCCGGCGGCGCGCACCTCGGCGCTGTCCTGGTACGGCAGCCCGGCCGCGGTCAGGTTGTCGCCGCGGTCGGCGTTGGGGCGGGGCTGGCGCACCGGTCCGTCGCCGTATTTTGCGCGGACCAGCGTCGCGTGGGTGGGCGGATCCGACGGCGACTCCGGGTCGCGCCGGGACGCGAACTCCTTGCGCAGCGCCGGGACCACCTCGCCGCCGAGCAGCTCCAGCTGGTTGAGCACCGTCTTCAGGGGCAGTCCGGCATGATCGATGAGGAACAGCTGGCGCTGGTAGTCGCCGAAGGCGTCCCGGAAGCTCAGCGTCTTCTCGATGACCTCCTGGGGTGAGCCGACGACCAGCGGCGTCATCGCCTCGAAGTCCTCCATCTTGGGACCGTGACCGTAGACCGGGGCGTTGTCGAAGTAGGGCCGGAACTCGCGCTTGGCGTCCTGGGAGTTCCGGGCGATGTAGGCCTGGCCACCGAGTCCGACGATCGCCTGCTTGGCGCTGCCGTGGCCATAGTGCTCAAACCGCTGGCGGTAGTAGCCGATCAGGCGCTGGTAGTGCTCCTTGGGCCAGAAGATGTTGTTGGCGAAGAAGCCGTCGCCGTAGAAGGCCGCCTGCTCGGCGATCTCCGGGGTGCGGATCGCGCCGTGCCAGACGAAGGGCGGCACGTCATCCAGCGGGCGCGGGGTCGAGGTGAAGCCCTGCAGCGGCGCGCGGAACTGACCCTCCCAGTCGACCACGTCCTCGCGCCAGAGTCGGTGCAGCAGGTTGTAGTTCTCCAGCGCCAGAGGCAGGGATTGGCGGATGTCCTTGCCGAACCACGGATACACCGGGCCGGTGTTGCCGCGGCCGAACATCACGTCGGCGCGACCCTGGCTGAGGTGCTGGAGCATCGCGTAGTCCTCGGCCAGCTTGACCGGGTCGTTCGTGGTGATGTGGGCGATCGTCGTGGTGGTGATCAGCCGGTCCGTCAACGCGGAGATGTGGGCCATCAACGTGGTGGGGGAGGAGTTGACGAACGGCGCGTTGTGGTGCTCGCCCACGGCGAACACGTCAAGGCCCACCTCCTCGGTCTTGCGAGCGATCTGCACGAGCGCGTCGATGCGCTCGGCCTCGGTCGGCGTATACCCCGAGACCGGATCGCGGGTCACGTCCGAAACTGAGAAGACTCCGAATTGCATGGCTCACCGTCTCCTGACAGATAGATGCGTTTGCATCAATCCTAGCATGACGGTTGCGGGCGCAACTATCGTGGCGCTCCTGCGCCACCCGCACTAACCTCGGACGGATGGACGGAGTCACGATGACCGAGGCGGAGCTGGACCGGCTGCGTCTGGAACTGAACGAGCTCGAGGGCGGGGGTCGCCACGCGATCGCCGCGCGGATCAAGACGGCCCGCGAGTGGGGTGACCTCAAGGAGAACGGCGAATACCACGCCGCCAAGGAGGCCCAGGCGCACCTGGAGACCCGCATCGCCCGCCTGCGCGAGCAGCTGCGCGGTGCCGTGGTCGTCGAACACCCGGCGGGGGTCACGGGTGGCAGCGTCGAGCACGGAGCCACCATCGAGGTCACCGACCTGGCCACCGAGAAGACCCAGACCTTCAAGATCGTCTCGCCCAACGACGCCAAGCCCCTGGAGGGCAAGATCTCCTCGGCCTCACCGGTCGCCCAGGCGATGATCGGCAAGAAGCTCGGGGAGGTCGCCACCGTCCCGACGCCCAAGGGTGAGCGTCGGCTGCGGATCGACTCGATCACCTGACCCCGTCGCGCTCCTGATGGACTCTGTCTCGTGACGACGACGGCTCCTGCGGTCCAGCTCGTCCTGTTCGACTTCGGCGGCACCCTGTTCATGCCCGCTCCGGCGCGTCAGCTGGTCCGTGGTGCTGCCGCCGAGCTCGGACTCGACCTGAGCCCGGCGGAGCTCGACGCGCTCGCTCAGGCCTATGACGCCGCAGGCATCCCCGGCGGCCCGGTGCCGCCGATCCCGCCCGAGCTCGCGGCCGCCTATGACCGGCGCGACTTCAGTCCCGCCGAGCACCGCGAGGCCTGGGTGGCGATGCTCGCCTGCGCCGAGCTACCGGCCGACGTCGCGGTCCCCGACCCGCCCGCCCTGGCCGAGGCGATCTATGACCGGACCCTCGTGCCCGAGGGCTGGGTCGTCTACCCCGACGCGGCCGCCACCTTGGCGGGCCTGGCCGAGCGCGAGATCCGGGTCGGGCTCATCTCCAACGTCGGCTTCGATCTGCGCGAGATCCTCCACGCCCATGGCTTCAGCGCGCTGGCGGACTCCGCGACCTTCTCCTATGAGGTCGGCGCCATGAAGCCGAGCCCCAAGCTGTTCCGCGCGGCCCTGGACACCTTCGGCGTGGCACCCGAGCGTGCGGTGATGATCGGTGACAACGCGGAGGCCGACGGGGGCGCCGCAGCTCTGGGCATGACCACGCTGATCCTGCCGATGACCGCGCCGGGCACCGTGCACGGGCTGGCGCGGGTGCTCGAGCTCGTCGATCAGCTCAACCGCGGCTAGCCGCCCAAGCCCCGGCGACGCTCGCCCCCGCCGGCGCCGCTCAGTCCGGGCGCTGCTGCGGCGCCAGCCCCTCCAGCAGCGCCCTCGCCGCGTTGTGGCCGGCGATTCCGCTGACCCCGCCGCCGCGTCGCGCGCCCGAGCCGCAGATCCACACGTTGGGGCGCTCGGTCTCCGAGCCCCAGTGTCCGACCTCGCCCGGGGTCTCCGCCCACGGCCAGCTGAGGTCCCCGTGGAAGATATGGCCGCCCGGCAGGCCCAGCTCGGCCTCGAGCTCCACCGGGGTGTGGGCCTCGAGGCAGGGCCGACCGTCGAGGGGGTCACGGAGCAGGCAGTCCTCGAGCGGCTCGGCCAGCACCGAGTCCATCGAGGCGAGCGTGGCGGCCACCGCGGCGGACTTGGCCGCCGCGTGGTCGATCGGGCGACCGTCGGGGTGCTGTCCGGCGAACAGGCGGGCCGGCATGTGCAATGCGAAGACCGTCAGGGTCGCCACCCCGCGCTGGGCCAGGGCGGGGGGCACGATGGAACGGTCCGTCAGGGAGTGACAGTAGGCCTCACAGGGCACCGGGTCGGGCAGCTGCCCCGCCGCGGCCCGGTGGTAGGCCGCGTTGAGCTGGGAGTAGCTCTCGTTGACATGGAAGGTGCCGGCGAAGGCCTCGTGGGGGTCGACGCCCAGGTCGCGCAGGCGCGGCAGGCGCGAGAGCACCATGTTGAGCTTCAGCTGGCTGCCCTCGGGGCGCGGGAGCCCGGCGCGCTCGTCGTGCAGCAGCTGGTTGAGCACGTGGGGGGCGACGTTGGCCAGCACATGGCGGGTGGCCAGCTCAGCACCGTCATCCAGCCGCACCTGCGCGGCTCCGGGAGCGTCCGCGTCGATCGCGGTCACCGCCGAGCCGGTGTGGATCTCGGCTCCGGCGCTCAGCGCCGCATGCCACAGCGACCGGGTCAGGGCGCCCATCCCGCCGACGGGGACATCCCAGGGTCCCCCAACGACGTGGTAGAGGAAGCAGCGGTTCTGGCGCAGCTGGGGATCGTCCAGCGGGGCGAAGGTCCCGATCAGCGCGTCGGTGGCCACGGTGCCCCGGACCACGTCGTCACTGAAGCTCGCCTCGATGAGCTCAGACAGCGGCCGTTCACCCAGGGCCCGGAACGTCTCGGCCCCGATGCGCTCCCGGATCTGGTCGGCGCTGCGCAACGGCTCAGCGAAGGTGTCGAACAGGGCGGAGCCCAACCCGTCGAGGCCGGGCAGACCGGTTCCCGTCCGGTCGAGGATCCCCCCGTCACCCACCGGGGTGTAGGAGGACACGCTGCGTCGGCGCAGCGGCAGCTGGACGACGAGGGCGTCCTGGAGCCAGCGCGGGAACAGGCTGACCAGGTAGGCGTAGCGCGACAGGCGCACTCCGGTCCCGGGGAAGACGGCAGCCGACACCGCCGCGCCCCCCACCGCCTCGAGGCGCTCGATCACCGCGACGCGCAGGCCGGCGCGCGCCAGCAGCGTCGCGGCGACCAGGCCGTTGTGGCCGCCACCGACGATCACCGCGTCGTAGCGATGTCGCGTGGTGCCCATGCCCGGAGTGTGCCGGTTCCCCGGTAAGGTCGCCAGCCATGGAGACGATCGCGATCCGCGGGGAGATGATCCGCCTGGGCCAGCTGCTCAAGCTGGCCGGCGTGGTCGGCGTCGGCTCCGACGTCAAGGCGCTGCTGGCCGAGGTGGCGATCACCGTCAACGGCGAGCCCGAGAACCGCCGCGGACGCCAGCTGCACCCCGGTGACGTGGTCGATCTCGACGGCCAGGAGCAGATCACCGTCGCCGCCGGGGGCTGACCCGCGGCGCGCGGGGGCGAGGCGGCTGGTCCCACAGACCGGCCGCCGTGGAGAGCGTCTGAGTTAGAACCCCACCAGCCGCTCGGCCAGGCGGCTGTGGCGCCGCCCGCCGTCGGGGGTCGCCGCCGCTCGCGCCACCACGCCGGGGACCCCGACGATCACCGTGGCCAGCTTCGCCCGGGTGACGGCGGTGTAGAGCATCTCCCGGCGCAGGAAGAACGCGCCGGCGGCCGGGTGGGCGACGATGACCGCGATCGGCAGCTCGATGCCCTGGCCCCGGTGCACCGAGCAGGCGTAGGCCAGGCGCAGGGACTCGGTCTCCTCCGGGGCCAGCCGGAAGATCCCCCCGTCATCTGATGACAGCAGCAGCGCCGGGTCGTCGCCGTCAGCCCCCGCGCCCCCCACGATCTCGTCGATCAGGCGCAGCAGCGTCCCGTTCATCAGCCGCTGCTCGTGGAGGTTGCGGCCGGTCATCATCAGCTTGTCCCCGATGCGCAAGCGCCCGTTGCGCACCGGCACCCCGCGGGGATTCAGACGCTCGCGCAGAGCCGTGTTCAGCGCGTCGATCCCCAGCTCGCCGCGGTAGACCGGCGCGAAGACCTGGATGTCGCTGACGGGGTCGACGCCGTAATGGGTGGGCAGGCGCTCGGCGACCAGTGAGACGATCAGCTCCCGGGCCTCGACCGCGTTCTGGCGCTCCATCATGAACAGGTCCCGCCGCGTCTCTGAGCCGTCGGCCAGCGCCAGCGGCTCGAAGGTGGGCATCTCGCCCCGACGGATCGCGTGGGCGCCCTGGACGATCATCGACCCCGCGGCCTGGCGGAAGATGTGGGTGAGGCGGGTGGAGGGGACCACGCCCGAGGTGAGCATCTCGGCAAAGGGCTTGCCCGCCCCCACCGGGGCCAGCTGATCGGCGTCACCCACCAGCACCACATGGGTCTGGGAGGCCACCGCGCGCAGCAGCGTGATCATCAGCTCGAGGTTGGCCATCGACGACTCGTCGAGGATCAGCAGGTCGGCCTTGAGCGGATCATCCTCGTCGTGGGCCGGCCCCTCACCGGGGATCCACTGCAGCGCCGAATGCACCGTGGACGCCTCGAAGCCGGAGGCCTCGCGCATCCGCGCCGCGGCCCGTCCGGTCGGCGCCATCAGCAGCACCTTGGCGCCCTTGGCCTCCGCCGCCTTGCCGATCGCGCGGATCGTGGCGGTCTTGCCGGTGCCCGGGCCCCCGGTGATCACCGACAGACGGTGGGCGAAGGCCTCATGCACCGCGGACTCCTGCTCCGCGGTGAGCGCCACCCCCGTGTCGGAGATGTCGGCCCTCTGCGCCGTCAGCCGCCCGTCGGAGCCGACCATCTCGCGGACCCGCTCGGCCAGCTCCTCCTCCAGTTCGGCGATGACCCGTCGGTAGGCGAAATCACCGCCGCCGGGCTCGCCCTCGAGCACCAGGTCGCCCTCGCGCACCATCTCGTCGATCTGCTCGCTGGTCACCTCCTGGTTCAGCAGCTCCCGCGCCTGCTCGAGCAGGACGGCCAGGGGCAGGCAGGTGGAACCGTTCTTCTCCGCCTCGCTGAGCAGGTGGATGATCGCCGCGCGTGGCCGGCCCGGAACGTCACGCACGTCGCCGAGGTTCGCCCGCGCGATCCGGTCGGCCACGATGAAGCCGACGCCGAACACGCGGGTCAGCTCATACGGGTTCTCGTTGATCACGCGCTGGGCGGTGGCGCCGTACTCGTGGTGGATGCGTCCGACCAGATACCCGAGCCCGTGGGGAGCCAGCAGCAGGTGCAGCTGGCGGGTGATCCGCAGCTCATGCCAGGCCGCGGCCGCCTCATTGGCGCGGCTGGTCGACAGCCCGACCGCGCGGAACGCCCCGGCGGGGTCCTGGTCGATCACCTCGAGCACCTGGGCCGGACCATGGCGCTCGATCAGCGCCTCGGCGCGCTTGCGCCCGACGTGCTGGACCTTGCGCAGATAGGAGGCCAGTGCGGCGGCGTCGGCGGGCGGCAGGGGCCGCGCCTCGGACACCTTCACCTGGGGCCCGTACCGACTGTCGGTCACCCAGTTGCCGAGCACCCGTGCGCGCTCGCGCGCCTCGAGGTGGATGAGGGGTCCGACCAGCACGAGCGGCTCGCCGTCGGACTCCGCGTCGAGCACAGCGAAGCCGGTGTCGCTGTTGGCGAACCGCTGCTTGGTGATCGTCACCTCGGCGTCAAAGGCGGTCATGGGCGAGCCACGTTAGACCCCACTGGGGCGGCCGACCAGCAACTGTGATGCTTGTGTTACACAGTGCATCCCAGCCGTCGTCGCCGCCGCCCGACCGGTCGCTCTAGAGTTCGGGCCATGGCCTCCTCGGGAGTACGACCGGTGCTGCATGCAGGTGTGCGCGCCGCGCGCTCGTTCGGCACCCGGATCCCGGCGGCGGGCGAACTGCTCGCGCCGAGTCTGTCCCGCGCCGTGGGAGGACGGCTCGTGCTCATCACCGGCGGCTCCTCCGGGATCGGGCGGGCGACCGCGCTGAAGCTCGGCGAGGCTGGGGCCCGCATCGTGCTGGTGGCCCGCACCGAGGCGACGCTTCAGGAGGTGGCCGGCGAGATCACCCAGCTCGGGGGCGAGGTCTTCGTGCACCCGTGCGATCTGACCGACCTCGACGCGATCGACCGCCTGGTGGCCGACGTCAGCGCTCAGCACGGCGTCCCGGACGTGCTCATCAACAACGCCGGTCGCTCGATCCGACGCTCGGTCGCACGTTCCTATGACCGCTTCCACGATTACGAGCGGACGATGGCGCTCAACTACTTCGGCGCGGTCCGGCTCATCCTCGGCGTCCTCCCGGCGATGCGCGAGCGCCACTGCGGCCACATCATCAACGTCTCGACGATGGGCCTGCAGACCAACACGCCGCGGTTCTCGGCCTACCTCGCCTCCAAGGCGGCGCTCGACGCCTTCTCCCGGTCGATCGCCTCGGAGATCCTCATGGATCAGGTCGATATCACCACCATCTACATGCCGCTGGTGCGCACCCCGATGATCGCCCCGACCAAGCACTATGACCGGCTGCCGGCGCTGTCGCCGGAGTCGGCCGCCGACCTCATCTGCGACGCGATCCGCAAGCGGCCCAAGCGCGTCTCCACCGCCCTGGGCACCTTCGTCGACGCGACCTACGCGGCGGCGCCCGCCGTGCAGGACATCGTCTTCTCCCAAATCGGCAACTACGTCGCGTGAGTGACGCGCCGGCGGCGGTCCCGCCCGGGTACGCGCTCGACGGACTGCACCACGTCAGCGCGATCACCGCCGACGCCCAGCGCAACCTCGACTTCTACGTCGGGCGGCTCGGGTTGGCGTTGGTCAAGCGGTCGGTCAATCAGGACGACCCTCGCACGTACCACCTCTTCTACGGGGACGAGACGGGACAGCCCGGCGCTGTCATCACCTTCTTCGCCCATCCCCGGCTGCCGCGCGGCCACGCCGGAGCCGGCATGGTCCACACGATCATCTGGCGCCTCGGCTCGATCGAGGCGGTCGACTTCTGGGAGCGGCGGCTCGTCGAGGCCGGGGTCGCGCCCCAGCGCGATCAGGACGCGATCACCTTCGAGGATCCCGACGGACTGGTCAACGAACTGCGCCTGGTCGTCGGCTCGCCGGATGAGCCCCTCTCAGCGGTCCACCCCGAGATCCCCCCAGCCCTGGCGCTGCAGGGCCTTCACGCGGTGCGCGCCTTCGGCGACATCGAGGAGGGGACCGGCCTGGACGAGCTGCTCGGCTTCAGCGTGGTCGGAGAGGCCGGGGGACCCCAGCGTCGGGGCCTGTACCTTCCCGGCGATCCCCCCGCGACGCGCGCGATGAAGGGGGCCGGCACGGTGCACCACGTCGCCTGGACGATCGCTGACGACGCCTATGCGTGGTGGATCGACCGCCTGTCGAGCGCCGGCGTGGAGATCGTCGAGATCGCCGACCGGTACTACTTCCGCTCGATCTACTTCCGCCTGCCCGGCGGGGTGCTGTTCGAGCTGGCCACCCGAGGGCCGGGCTTCATGCGCGATGAACCGGTCGAGACCCTGGGGTCACGTCTGTCGCTGCCGCCCGCCTTGGCGTCGCTGCGCGGTGAGCTGGAAGCGAGCCTGGTGCTGCTGCAGGACCCGCGTGAGCGCTGGTCGGGCGCGGTCTGAGGGCCGCGCTGGACCCGCGCTGGACCGGTTGCAAGAACGTATGCAGGGCACGGGGATTTCCTCGCTCTGAGCGCATTTCCGCCGGGCTGAGGTGTTGCGGGTGACCGCGGGTTAAGCGAACATGCGTTCGTATGAGTTCCCCGCCGTTGATCATCTGTGTTCTGCTGCCACGCCTGGCGTTGACCGTCGCCGCCGGCCGCCGGCGCGAGGAGCTGCTGGGGGTGCCGGCAGCGCTGGCGCCCGAGTCCGGCGGGCAGGTGATCGGCGAGGTCTCAGCCGCCGCGGAGGCGTTCGGGATCCGGCCCGGGATGCGACTGGGCGAGGCGCTGTCGCGCTGTCCCACGCTGACCCTGGTGCCGCCCGATCCCGCGGGCGTGGCCGAGCGCTGGGAGGGCATGCTGGTCGCGCTGGAATCGATCGGTGCGGCGGTGGAGCCCTCCGCGCCCGGCACGGCCTGCTTCGACGCTCGCGGTCTGCTGCGCCTCCACGGCGGCAGTCCCCATGCCGGCACCTGGCAGCGTGATGCGCTGTCGGGCCCGCTCGGCGCGGTGCTGGCCGCCGCCCGCCGAGCGCTCGGGGAACCGCTCAAGTTCGGGGTGGCGCCGACCCGCTTCGGTGCGGTGGCCGCCGCCAGCCGGGCGCGGGCCCGGCGGCCCCTGGTAGTCACCGGCGGTCCGCGCGAGTGCCGCCAGTTCCTGGCCCCCCTGGATGTCGACCTGCTGCGCTCCCGGCATGAGCTGGCCGCCCTGCCCGACACCTTCGAACGGCTCGGCATCGCCACGCTGGGAGAGCTGGCCGAGCTGGAGACCGGTGTGGTGGCTGACCGCTTCGGCTCACTGGGGATCCTGGCCCAGCGGCTGGCGCGCGGGCTGGATCTGCCGCTGCGCCCCCGCACCCCCGGCGAGCTGGTGCGCGAGACGCTCGAGCTGCCCGAGGCGGCCGACGGTCCCCAGCTCGAACGGGTCCTCGAGGTGCTCGTCGACCGGCTGCTCGCCCGCCGCGAGCGGCGCGGGCGCTCCTTCCGTGCGGTGGTCCTGTCAGCCTCGCTGGTCGAGGGCGGTGGCACCTGGAACCAGCAGGTCACCTTCCGTGAGTCACTCTCAGAGGGCGCCCGGATGCGCCTGGCCCTGGCGCCCCGGCTCCAGCTCCTGCCGGCGCCGGCCACCTCGCTGACCCTGGCGGTGGAGCGCTTCGGCCCCGCCGCCGGCGATCAGCGCACATTGCTGGATGACCCCGTCGAGATCCGCGCCGGGCGCCTGGGGGAGGCGGTGCGCCAGGCCCGGACGGTCGCCGGTCCGGATGCGGCGCTGCGGATCCTGTCGGTCGACCCCGACTCGCGCCTGCCCGAGCGCCGCTCGGTGCTGACCCCGTTCGAGGGATGAGCTCGGTGGTGGCCGAGGGCCGAGGCGACTCCGGGGGAGAAACTCCGCCCCAGGCGGCATTTCTCCCCCGGAGTGAGCGTCGACGTGCCCAGCGGGGGAGGGAATGAGCCCGGGGCAGAAGCGCCTATCGGTGCCCAAGCGTGTCGTGGTCAGCGCCGGGGCGGGGGGGCGACCCGAGCGGGTCGACGATCGTGAGGTCGACTCGGTGCGCGAGTCCTGGCTGATCGAGGATCGCTGGTGGACGGAGAAGCCGCTGCGGCGCCGCTACTGGGAGGTGGTCACCGTGTGTGGCCGCGACGAGGTGGTCTTCCACGATCTGGGCACCGGACGCTGGTGGCGCCAGCGCTGAGCTGAGCTGAGCTGGGCTCACAGCGCTCGGCGCAGGCGCATCTCCTCGACCTCGAGCGCCGCGTGCCACTGCACGGTTCCGTCGGCCGTGAAGCCATGGCGGGCATAGAAGGCGCGGGCGCGCGGGTTCTCACTCAGCACCCACAGGGTGGCGTCGACATAGCCCCGCTCGCGCATCAGCTCCAGGGCGGCGAGGAGCATCGCCGAGCCGACCCCGGCGCGAAACGCGCCAGGCGCCACGTAGATCGCGCCGACCTCCCCCGTCGAGGCGTCGGCGTCGGCCCCGGCGTCACGGGCGGGCAGCACCAGCGAGCAGTAGCCCACCACCAGCCCACCGGCCTCGGCCACGAGGAGCGGATGGGCGGCGCGCGCGATCCGTTCCTGCCAGCGCACCCGTCGCTCGGTGAGGTCGGCGCGGTCGAGGAAGCGGTCGGCCACCACACCCCGGTAGGCGGCCTCCCAGCTGGCGAGGTTGATCTGGGCGATGGCCTCCGCGTCATCTCCCACGGCGTGTCGAACCCGGATCTCCACGGACCCAGAGCCTAATATCAGGGGAGATGAGCACCGACCCCACCCGCACCGCCGTCGGCACCTGGAGCGGCGGGCGCTTCATGCACTTCGGTGAGGCGCTGGAGGACGATCGCTTCCTCAAGCTGATCACCCCGGACGCCGACATCCCCACCGTCCTCACCGCCGACGCCTACGGCACGGGCGAGGCCGACACCCTGCTCGGCCGGGCCCTGCAGAGCACCGACACTCCGCGCGAGGCCCAGTGCATCGTCGGCGCGGTCGGGCACGACTTCTACACCGGGACGCGCGAGGGGGCCAAGGGCTTTCCCCGCTTCACCGACCCGCGCCTGCGCGGACCCGAGCAATACGCGGCCTATCTGAAGGAGGCGACCCAACGCTCACTCGAGCGCATCGGCATCGACGCCTTCGACGTGCTGCTGCTGCACAACCCCGACCGCACCGGCTACACCTCCGAGACCGTCTGGGACGGACTCGACGCCCTGAAGCAGGCCGGTCTGACGCGGAAGATCGGGGTCGCGCCCGGTCCGGCCAACGGCTTCACCCTCGACCTGATCGACTGCTTCGAGCGCTTCGGCTCGCGGATCGACTGGGCGATGGTCATCCTCAACCCGCTCGAGCCCTGGCCGGGCGAGCTGGTGCTCGACGCCGCCGCGCAGCAGGACATCAACGTGATCACCCGCGTGGTGGACTACGGCGGCCTGTTCGGCGGGGACGTCACGCCCCGCACCGAGCTGGCCGACCAGGACCACCGCAAGTTCCGGCCCGCCGGCTGGATCGAGGCGGGGCTGGAGCGGATCCACCCGATGGTGCCGATCGCCGAACGTCACGGCATCACCCTGCTGCAGCTCGCCTGCCTGTGGAACCTGGCCCATCCGGCGGTCAAGACGGTCGTGCCGACCCTGATCCAGGAGCGCAACGGCGCGGCGGTGGAGGAGAAGCGCCGCGAGCTCGCCGCGCTGCCCGGTGACGTCGCGCTCAGCCAGGCTGAGGTCGACCAGATCCGTCGGCTGGGCGACAACACCGGGTCGATGGCGCTCAAGGGAGCCAGCCCGGTGTTCGAGGGCGACGAGCGCGCGGACGGCTGGCCGATGAGCCCCCAGCTCGCCGAGGTCGCGGCCCGCTGGGCGATCGCGCCCGACCGCGACCTGGTCAAGGTCCAGTAGCCCCGACGGGGTGGCCCCACGGCCACCCGCGATCACGCTTTTAGTCCGACACCTCGCGCCGGCGCTGGATCCACCCGCAGGCCTCCTCGAGGTTCTCGACCCCCATCGCCGCCTGCACGTTCAGCCACATTCCGATGGAGGCGAACTCGTCCAGTTCGTCCTCGCTGGCCCCGGTCAGCTCGCGCACCTCGGTCATCAGTCCCGCGTAGGCCTGGCGGACGTGCGCGGCGATCTCCTCGTCCTGGGCCGCCGCGGTGTAGGCATGGAGCTGGAGCGTGAGCAGCGTCCGGTCCGCCAGCAGCATCTCGACGTAGTGGTCCCCGATGGACGCCAGCGTCGGCTCCGCCGCCGCCGCGAAGCTTTCCATCGTCCGGGTGAAGCCACGCTGCACCGCGGCGATGAACAGGTCCTTCTTGCGCGGGAACAGACTGAACACATAGGGCTGGGCGACGCCGACGCGGCGGGCGATGCGGTCCACCGGGGTGGCGTGCAGGCCACCGTGGGCGAACTCCTCGACCGCCGCGTCGATCAGCGCGTCACGCCGTTGCGCTGCGGGGACGCGCTGTCGCGAGCTCGTTGCCATGCCTCTCCGATGCTAATGCCAGCGACGTGTCGAACGGGAGCACCGCGGCGATGAACGCCCCCGCGGCCAGTACGGCGATGCCCACCCACAGCGCGGGGCGCAGCCCGGCGACGAAGGCGGTCGGTGACGCGTAGGAGCCGTGGGCGGTGAACACCGTGGACAGGACCGCGATGCCGAGCACCCCGCCGAGCTCGCGGATCGCGTTGGTCGCCCCGGAGGCCTGACCGGCCTGGTCGTCGCGTACCGAGGCGAGCACCGCGGAGGCCGCCGGGGCGAACACCAGCGCCATGCCGGCGCCCCCGAGGATGAACGGGCCGACCAGCGACAGATAGGCGACGTGGAGGGAGATGACGCCCTCCATCCAGGCCAGTGACGCGGCTTGGAGGCCGAGGCCGGCGACGAGGAACGGGCGGCTGCCCAACCGGGCGGAGAGGATTCCGGCCAGGGGCGAGACGACCATCGTCGAGCCGGTCCACACCAGCAGCTTGAGTCCGGCGTGGAACGGGGTGTTGCCCAGCACGTTCTGCAGGTACTGGCTGAGGAAGAACACCGAGCCGAACATGCCGAAGTACATCGACAGCGACACGACGTTGGTCACCGCGAAGCCGCGGTTGGCGAAGAAGTCCATCGGCAGCATCGGATCCTTGGTCGCCAGCTCCGCCGCGACGAAGGCGACGATGAGCACCGCGCCGGCGATCAGCGAGATGAGCACCTCGGGGCTGGTCCAGCCCAGGGTCTGGGCGCGGATCAGCCCGAAGATGAGGCCGAACAGTCCGGCGCCGGACAACCCGAGGCCGCGCAGGTCGAGCGATCGCTCGGGGCCGTGGGATTCCTCGAGGAAGATGGCGGCGACGGGCACCAGGATGAGGCCGACCGGCACGTTGATCCAGAAGATCCAGTGCCAGTTGCCGAGCTGGATCGCCGCGCCGCCGACCAGCGGGCCGAGCGCCACGGCGACGCCGCTGACCCCGGACCACACGCCGAGGGCGAGGCCGCGCTTCTCGGGCGCGAAGGCGTTGGCCAACAGGGTCAGGGTCAACGGGGTGACCACCGCACCGCCGATGCCCTGGATCGCCCGGAAGACGATGAGCAGGCCGGGGTTGGGCGCCAGAGCCGAGGCCGCCGAGGCCGCGGTGAAGAGGATCAGGCCGCCGATGAACGCGCGCTTGCGACCGATGCGGTCACCCAGGGCGGAGCCGGTCAGCAGCAGCACGGCATAGGAGAGGACGTAGGCGTTGACCGTCCACTCGAGGGACTGGACGGAGGCGCCCAGGCTGCGGTGGATGCTGGGGAGGGCGACGGAGACGACGAGGTTGTCGAGCACGACCATGAACAGCCCGAGGGAGACGATCCCGAGCGTCCAGGTCCGCGCGTTCGTGCGGTGTGCCATCAGGTGGTGTCCTTTGTTATTAGTGAGTGCTAACTGCATTGCCGCGGCGCAGCTTAGTAGTCGCTAATAACTTCTGTCAAGCGGTGGGTCGCGCGGGGGAGCGACGGGCCAAGTGATCGGTATGCGACCACAATCCCCGTCGCACGCGGAGTCGTCCTGCCCATGTGCGAACATACGTTCGTGTCAGATTACGTCGAGCTTCACGCCCACTCGGCCTTCTCGTTCCTGGACGGGGCCTCACAGCCCGATGAGCTGGCCGGAGCTGCGGCGGCGGCCGGTTACCGCGCCTTCGCGCTGACCGACCACAACTCGGTGTCGGGCTCGATGGAGTTCGCGATGTCGGCCAAGGCGCTGGGGCTCAAGGCGATCCACGGGGCCGAGCTGACCCTCGACGACGGCCGCCATCTGACCCTGCTGGTCCAGGACGCGTCGGGCTGGCGCAACCTGTCGCGGCTGCTGACCCTCGCTCACGCCCACACGCGCGACGGCCGGCCCGGTGCGCCGGTGACGGCACCCCACGTCGCCCTGGCCGAGGTGCTCACCCACGCCGACGGGCTGGTCGCGCTGAGCGGCTGTGCCGCCCGTGGGGTGAGGGATGAGGCGACGCTGCTGGCCCTGGTGGAGGCCTTTGGCATCGAGCGACTGCGGGTCGAGCTGCAGCGTCCCTTCCTCCAGGACGACCGGGCGCGCAACCGGCGGCTGGCCTGGCTGGCTGAGGAGGTCGGCGTGGCCACGGTGGCGACCGGCAACGTCCACGCCCATGACCGGGCGCGGGCGCCGCTGCAGGACGCCTTCGTGGCGATCGCCAACCACACCACCCTCGACGCCTCCGAGCCGCTGCGGCGGGGCAACTTCAGCCATGTCCTGGCGCCGCCGGGGGCGATGGCCGCCCGCTTCCCCGAGTTCACCGGCGCGGTGGCACGGTCGGCCGAGCTGGCCGACCAGCTGGACTTCGACCTGACCGTCGACCTCGGCTACCGCTATCCGGGGGCGGAGGATCCGGCGACCATGCGCCGGCTGGCGGAGCTGTGCGCGGTGCGCTTCGAGCGCCGCTACGGGGCTCAGGCCCCGGCCCGGTCCCGGGCGCTGCGCTCAGAGGCGGCGGCCCGCCTGGAGGAGGAGCTGGCGATCATCGCCTCGCTCAACCTCGGGGGCTTCTTCGTCCTGCACCACGACATGCTCGAGCTGGCGCGTGAGGTCGCCGTCGAGGTGCGCGGTCCGGACACCGCGCGGGCGCTGCTGCCGCCCGGGCGCGGGCGGGGCTCCAGTGTCTCCTCGATCGTGTGTTACCTGACCGGGCTCTCCCACGTGGACCCGATCGCCAA
Source organism: Burkholderia sp. PAMC 26561 (assembly GCA_964657595.1). Lineage (GTDB taxonomy): Bacteria > Actinomycetota > Thermoleophilia > Solirubrobacterales > Solirubrobacteraceae > Palsa-465. The sequence goes on from CAZZVR010000024.1 coordinate 23,501, forward strand.
CCAGCTGCTGATCGGGCGCTTCCTCAACGAGGACATCACCGCGCTGCCCGACATCGACCTCGACTTCCCGCGGGACATCCGCGCCGAGCTCATCCCGCGCATCCACCAGCGCTACGGATCTGAGCAGTCGGCCCTGGTCGCCGCCTTCCCCACCTACCGGGCCCGTGGGGCGATCCGCGAACTGGGCAAGGCACTGGGGTTGCCCCCGGGGGAGATCGAGCGGGTGGCGCGATCCTCGGATGCCTGGGATGCGCGCCAGGTCGGGGCCGACATCGACGGCGCCTACGCCGGGCGCACCGCCGCGGGCGGGCGCTGGCGCTGGCTGGCCTATCTGGCCGAGCAGGCCCACCGCCTGCCGCGCCACCTCAGCCAGCACTCGGGCGGGATGATCGTCGCCACCCGGCCGCTGATCGACTGCTGCCCGATCGTGCCGGCGGCGATGGAGGGGCGCCAGATCGTCCAATGGGACAAGGACTCCTGCGCTGACGCGGGCTTTCTCAAGATCGACCTGCTCGGGCTGGGGATGCTCTCGGCGGTCGAGCGCTGTGTGGAGATGATCGCCCAGCGCCGCGCCGAGCGGATCGACCTCTCGACCATCCCCTACGACGACCCAGCGACCTATGCGTGCATCCAGGCGGCCGAGACCACCGGCGTCTTCCAGATCGAGAGCCGCGCCCAGATGCAGTCGCTGCGCCGCACCCTGCCCGCGACGCTCCAGGACCTGACCATCCAGGTGGCGATCGTGCGGCCCGGGCCGATCCAGGGCGGGGCGGTCAACCCCTACATCGATCGCAAGCAGCGCCTGCGGGAGGACCCGAGCTTCGCGGTGCCCTACCTGCACGAGTCCCTCCGTGAGCCGCTCGCCGACACCCTGGGCACGATCATCTTCCAGGACCAGGTGCTGGAGGTCGCCGTCGCCTTCGCCGGCTTCTCCCTCGGCCAGGCCGAGGGCCTGCGCCGGGCGATGTCCAAGAAGCGCTCCGACGCCGCGATCGAGGCCCACCACACCGCCTTCATCGCGGGTGCGATCGCGCGGCACGGGGTCACCGAGGAGCTGGCCGAGCAGGTCTTCGCGATGGTCAAGGGCTTCTCGGGCTTCGGTTTCCCCAAGGCCCACGGCGCCGCGTTCGGGCTGCTGGCCTACCAGTCGACCTGGTTGCGCGTCCACTACGCCCCCGAGTTCCTCTGCGCCCTGCTCAACGAGCAGCCGATGGGCTTCTACCCGCCCGATGCGCTCGTGCACGAGGCCCAGCGGGGCGGGCTGGTGGTGCGCGCGCCCGACGTCAACCTGAGTGCCGTGGAGTGCACGCTGGACCCCGACGGCGCCGTCCGCGTGGGGCTCGGCTACGTCCGGGGGGTGCGTCGTGAGGAGGTGACCGCGCTGGTCGCCGCGCGGGAGGCGGGCGGGCCCTTCACCGATCTGAGCGATCTGGCCTCACGGGCGGGGTCGGGCGCGCCGGCCATGGAGCTGCTGGCCTGGAGCGGGGCGTGTGACTCGCTCGTCGTCGGCGCGGGTGGCGCCGGTTCGGACTTGGGGTTCCGAACCGGCGGTGTGTCGCCGCGGCGCCACATCCTCTGGCAGCTGGGGATCGCCACCCCGGGGCGGCGGGTGACCGGCGGGGTGCAGCTGTCGCTGCCGCTGGGTCTGCCAGCACCGCCGGAGCTGAAGGCGTTGTCGGGTTGGGAGGCCATGTTGGCCGACTACGGCGCCACCGGTCTGACCACCGGCGCCCACCCCCTGGGGTTGCTGCGCCAGACCGGGCGGCTCCCCGCGGATGCGGTCACCAGCGCCGGGCTGGACCGTGTCGGGCACGGGCAACGGGTGCGGGTCGCTGGGCTGGTGGTTGCCCGCCAACGGCCCGGGACCGCCTCCGGAGTGGTGTTCATCCTGTTAGAGGATGAGGTGGGTGTGATCAATCTGATCATCCCGCCACCGGTGTATGAGCGCTACCGCCTCCTGGTCCGGACCGAGCCGCTGCTCATGGTCGAGGGCAAGCTCGAGCGTCATCCCGCCGCGGGTGGGGTGACCAACGTCCTGGTCGACCGGATCGCCGCAATTGCCGCGCCAGACCGGCTGGTGGCGCAGATCAAGGACTTCTCCTCGCTCGATGAGATGGTGCGCGCGGAGTCCGCACGCCAGGCATCAGGCGGGGGGGAGGAGGTGGAGGCGGATGACTTCCGGGCGGTCGCACCGGCGGTCATGAGCTTCGGAGGTGGACGCAGGCGCTGAGTACGCATCCCACGCGGGTCCACGATAATGTCCCAGCCCTCATGGTCGCAGTCATCATCATCGCCGTCGCCTTCACCGGGTTGGCCGGAACCCTGTTCTACGCCGCCCCGCGCGGCAAGCTCAACGGACTCAGCCGGGTCATGTACTCCCAGAAGCGCCAGACGAGCATGGCGATCAACGTGACGCTCACCGTGGTGATGATCGGCTTCGGCCTCGTGATCCCGGCGATCTTCCTGGTCGCCAACCACGACCGCGGCGCCACCGCCGGCAACGGCGGGATCAAGCTGACGGCGAACGAAATCAACGGTCGCGAGCTGTTCGGCGAGCACTGCGCCGTCTGCCACACCCTCTCCTCGGCCAACTCGGTCGGCAAGACCGGACCGAATCTGGATCAGCTCAAGCCCGCCTACCAGACGATCATGCACACACTGGCCTACGGTTGCCTCCAGCAGCCCGCATCGGCCTCGCAGGTGTCTCAGGCCTGCCTCGGCTACGGGGTCATGCCGGCGGACATCGTCCAGGGCCAGGACGCGGTCGACGTGGCCAGGTATGTGGCCGCCGTCGCCGGCCGCAGCATCAACGTCGCCCGCTAGGTCCTAGCCTCGCCCGCTGCGTCCCGCGACGCCCGGTCCCCGGTCGCGCCGCGGTACATCACGCACAGAGCGGGTTCTGCGGGTTGACCGCACCCCGTCGGGGTGCACACCCGATGTCCTCCATCCGGTGACGTTGCTACAACTTCGCTTGCATGCCGGGAAGGAGTCAACGCTCTGCACGGGTCGTCATCATGGATGACGTCAGCTGGTCAGAGCCCACAACTCGGAGCCGCAGGGGCGCCGAGCTGGCCCCACCGGAGTGGGTGACCGCACCCGAACCGCACGTCGCCGAGCGCCGACGCGACGACGCGTCCGCTGACGCCGGACGGTCATCGCGCGGCTACCGCGTCGAGGACGACCTCCTCGACGGCGGCTACCGCCACGACGGCTACCGCGATACCGACCGCTTCGACGCCGAC
>CAZZVR010000025.1:0-12014 GCA_964657595.1 Burkholderia sp. PAMC 26561
CGCCGGCCTGCGCACTTGCCCCTGCCACCGCGCCCGCCCGAGTCCCCGCGCCCGTGCCCTACGTCAGCCTGACCCTCGCTGACGCCGACCGCGGCCACGCGCTCGCCCCAGAGCTGGCGCGCGCCGTCGCCGGTGCGCTGGCGCTGGCGCCGACCGACGTGATCGTCGCAGTGACCGGCGGTGCGCGGGTGAGCGACGGGACCGGCCCGGTCGACGGCTGGCCGGCGGCGATCCTCCACGGCTCCCCCCGCCCCGCGGCGGCTCAGCAGGCGGCCTTGGACGCCGCGCGGAAGGTTCTGGCCGGCGGGCTGGAGGTCGATCCCGAACGGGTGTGGGTGCAGTGGCAGGGGCTGGCATGAGGCCGCCCTCTGCGGCATGCTCGACGTATGGATGCCACCGTCGTGATGGGTCAACCGGGTGGCGTGGTGATCCCGGCAGACATACGTGAACATCTGGGCCTCGGTGCCGGCGACCAGCTCGTCCGCTGACCGCCACCCTCCGACGACCGCGAAATAGGCGCTAGAGCGCCCATTTCAAGGAGGAACGGGGGCGTCTTGCCGGGGACGGGCTAGACGGTGCGCACGTCCACCCCGGCACCGCGCCAGGGGACGAGGTCGGCGTCACTCGCGCCGGTGTCGGTGATCAGCGTGCTGACCCGCTCGATGGGCGCGATGCGGACCGCGCCGCGGCGACCGAACTTGGAGGAGTCGGCCAGGACGATCAGCTCGCCGATGGCGTCCATGAGGTACTGGTCGGTCTCGGCCTCGGCCATGTCCGCGCCGGTGACGCCGCGGTCATCGAGGCCGAAGGCGCCCGTGAACATGCGGTCGATCTCCAGCTCGGCCAGCGCCTGGCGGGTCAGCTGGCCCAACAGCGAGCGCTCCCCGCGGCGCAGGTAGCCGCCCAGGACGATCACGTCGATGTCCCGGGTCTCGGTGAGTCCGTTGGCCACGGTGAGGGAGTTGGTCACCACCGTCAGTCCGGCGCGGTGGGCCAGGCGCGGGAGCATCGCCTCCGTCGTCGTGCCGCCGGAGATGAGCACCGTCGCCCCCGCTCCGATGAGCTCGGCCGCGGCCGCGGCGATGGCGTGCTTCTCCGCCGCGGCGGTGGTCTCGCGCTCGGGGCGCTGGGGCTCCAGCGGCTCGGGCGCCTCGACCATGGCTCCGCCGTGGACGCGACGCAGCAGCCCCTCCTCCTCCATCTGGGCCAGATCACGGCGGATGGTGGAGGCCGACACCGCCAGGGTCTCGGCCAGGTCGTTGACCTGCACGATCCCGTGGGCCTGGACCCAGGCGAGGACCTCGGCGCGGCGCGCGGCGCTGATCAGGACGGACACCGGCGGGCCTCCCCTCGGCTCACCGCGGACGCTCCGACCACGGTGCCAGGACGCCGAGGATCGCGTCGGCGCCGGTCTCGAGCCACTCAGAGACGGCGCCTGACACCTCAGCGGCGGTGTGCCAGCGCCGCGCCTGGGGCTCCCAGCCGAGCAGCAGCACCCCGTCACCGGGTCGGGGCCGGTGGGTGTCGGCCAGTGCGGGGAAGCCAACCCCGGCTCCGAAGTCCTCCCCCACCCGCGCTCCCCCTGGGCCAGCGAGGGCGATTGTACGCTCATACGACGGACAATCGCCCTCGCTCCCGGACGCCGGATCAGCTGCCCCACTGGTGAGCACGAGCAAGGCGGGACCCTCCACGGCCCCCAGCAACCCCGGTCGGGTGACCGGGTCGGTGGCGGGCCCGTAGACCACCGCCGCGCCGAAGGGACCGTGGGCAGACAGGAGATCGCCGGCCTCAGGCGCCGAGGTGTCGAGCGCAAGGGTGGCGACCCGCCCTTCCACCCCGGGCTCGTCCGCCAGCGCGGCCAGGGCGTCGGCCCGACGCCCCACGGCGAGCACCGGGGTCCCGGCGCGCGCCCGGTCCCGGACGAGGGGAGCGAAGATGCCGGCCGCGCCGATCACCAGCAGAGCCAGGCCCGGGGCCATCTAGAACGCCTGCTTGGGCAGTCCGGCGCTGGCACCGCCGACGAGGAAGTCGAAGTCCGCGCCCTCTGAGGCCTGCTCGACGTGGTCGAGATAGAGGCGCATGTAGCCGCGCCGGGCCACCGCCGGCGCCTCCGGAGCGACCCAGGCCTGCGCACGCTGGGCCAGCTCGGCCTCACTGACGTCGAGGTGCAGGCGGCGCCCGGGCACGTCGACCTCGACCATGTCGCCGGTGCGCACCAGGGCGAGGGGTCCGCCGACCGCCGCCTCGGGGGCGACGTGGAGGATCACCGTGCCGTAGGAGGTGCCGCTCATGCGCGCGTCGGAGATGCGGACCATGTCGGTCACCCCGGCGGCCAGCAGCGCCCGGGGTAGCGGCAGGTTGGCGATCTCCGGCATCCCCGGATAGCCGCGCGGCCCGGCGTAGCGGACGACGAGCACGTCATCCGCGGCCAGGTCGACGTCCGGGTCGTCGGCGTCACGGAGGTAGTCGGTGAGGTCATCCCACACCACCGCGCGCCCGCGGTGGACCAGCAGCTCGGGTGAGGCGGCGGACTGCTTGATCACCGCGCCGTCCGGCGCCAGGTTGCCCCGCAGCACCGCGATGCCCGAGCCGGCCGGCTTCAGCGGCGCCGCGCGCGTCTGGACCACCTCGCCGGTGGCCGGCGGGGCACCGGCGTAGGCCTCGCCCAGCGACATCCCGAGCACCGTGTGGGCCGAGGTGTCGAGCAGGTCGCCCATCGCCGTGATCACCGCGCCGACCCCACCGGCGTAGGCGAACTCCTCCATGAGGAAGCGGCCGACCGGGACGACGTCGACCAGGGTGGGGACGTCGCGCACCGCGGCGTCGAAGTCATCGAGGGCGAGGTCGATCCCGGCGCGTCCGGCCAGCGCCAGCAGGTGGATGATCGCGTTGGTCGAGCCGCCGATCGCCGCATTGGCCCGGATCGCGTTGAGGAAGGACGCACGCGAGAGGACCTTGGCCGGGGTGAGGTCCTCACCGACGATCTCCACCGCGCGGCGGCCGACCGCGTGGGCGAGGGTGCGCCGGCGTCCGTCATCGGCGGGCAGCGCGGCCGAACCGGGCAGAGCGAGGCCGAGGATCTCCACCAGGCAGGCCATGGTCGAGGCGGTCCCCATGGTCATGCAGTGCCCGTGGCTGCGTGACATGCCGGCCTCCGCCTCGGCCAGCTCGGCGTCACTCATCGTGCCCGCCCGGTGGGCCTCGGTAAACCGCCAGACGCTCGTGCCCGAGCCGATGTCGGCGCCACGGAACTTGCCGTTGAGCATCGGCCCGCCGGTGAGCATGATCGTGGGCAGGCCGGCGCTGATGGCCCCCATCAGGTAGGCCGGGGTCGTCTTGTCACAGCCGGTGAGCAGCACCACCGCGTCGAGCGGGTTGGCCCGGATGGTCTCCTCCACGTCCATCGACATGAGGTTGCGCAGCAGCATCGCCGCCGGGCGCACGAGCGCCTCACCGGTGGACGTGGCGGGGAACTCGAACGGCACCCCGCCGGCCTGCCAGACCCCGCGCTTGACGTGCTCGGCCAGGGCGCGCAGATGCACGTTGCAGGGCGACAGCTCCGACCAGGAGTTGGCGATGCCGATGATCGGCCGGCCGTTGAAGGCGTCGTCGGGCAGGCCCTCGGCGCGCAGCCAGGAGCGGTGCATGATCCCGGTCTTGCCGAGGGCGGCGAACCAGCCGGCGCTGCGCAGCGGGCGGGTCGGCTCGCTCATCCGAAGTTGGGCAGGTAGCGGCTCTGGGCGGCCAGCAGCGCGTCGGTCAGGGCCACCGCCCGGTCCGGGTCGGCGACCGCCCCGTCCAGCAGCATCGCCTCGACCACCAGGCCGCGGTCACCGGTCATGGCGGCCTCGATCGCCACCCCGACGGAGGCGAGCCGCCGCGCGACGATCGCCGCCAGCGGCCCAGGGAAATCGGGCACCGCGGTGGGGCGCAGGCCCCGTGCGGTGGCGATGCCGGGCAGCTCCAGCACCGCCCCCTCGGGCAGGCCGGGGACCATGCCGCGGTTGGGGACGTTGACCGAGAAGGTCTCCCGCGTGTCCCCGAGGATCGAGCGGAGGATGGCGATGAGCTGCTCCTGGTCCCCGGAGGAGCGATCGAAGAACGACTCGTCCAGGGGCACCGCACCGTCGGCCTGCTCGGCCATGGCGTCGTAGCGCGCCTCACCCCAGGCGAGGATCTCGGGCACGGAGAAGGCGTCGTCGCCGAGCACCTTGCCGTAGTAGCGCCCGCCGGGGAAGCGCTCGGGGAAGAACTCGGTCACGTGGCGGTCCCCGGCGGCGGGAAAGGCGCCGTAGCGCTGGAACAGCTCCCAGCAGAACGGGTGGTTCCACGCCTCCACCCGGGCGGGGAAGATCGCCCCGACCTGTTCCGGGCTCGGGTCCACGGCGAGCTGGCGGGCGGCCACCTCGGCCAGCAGCGGCCAGGCGTCCTCCCCCTGCCAGCGGAAGTCATAGATCCAGGTGAGGTGGTTGAGCCCCGCATACAGGGTCGAGGTCTCCTCAAAGGGCTTGTCGATGAGCTGGGCCAGCTCGCGCTGGATGTGCATCATCCCGTGACACAGGCCGACCGTCTCCGCCCCGGCGCGCTCCACCATGGCCATGACGTTGGCGGTCATCGGGTTGGAGTAGTTGAACAGCATCGCCTGCGGGGCCAGGGCAACGACGTCAGCGGCGATCTCCACCATCACCGGGATCATCCGCAGCAGCCGGGAGATCCCCCCGGGCATCACCGAGTCGCCCACCGGCTGGTGTACGCCGTGGGCGCGGCAGATCTCATGATCGGCCAGCCAGGCGGGGCGCCCCCCCACGCCCACGCAGGTCACGACGAAGTCCGCCCCTCCCAGCGCGAGCGTCCGGTCGGCGCTCGCGGACACCGAGATCAAGTCCTCCGCCCCGCGGGCCGCCACCATGCGCCGGGCCATCCGCTCCGCCACCCCGAGGGCCGTCGGGTCGACGTCGACGAGGTGGACCTCCCAGGCCCCCAGGTCGGTGGCGGAGATGAGATCGGCCAGCAGGCCGCGGGTGAACACGGCGCTGCCGGCGCCGATGAGGACGAGCTTCTTCACATCCGACCGCACACGGACTCCTGGGGCGACCTAGCGAATGCCCGAACGCAGCAGACCCTGGACGTAGTAGCGCTGCAGGAAGGCGAACAGGGCGAGGATGGGGAGCACGGTGACCAGGGCCATGGCCAGCTCCTGGGCGTAGTTGACGACGTTCTGGCCCTGGAGGTAGAGCAGTCCGACGGTGATCGTGTAGTCGCTCGTGTTCTTGAGCACGATGAGCGGCCAGGCGAAGTCGTTCCAGCGGTAGACGACGTTGAACAGGATGAGCACGGCGACCAGCGGCTTGCACAGCGGCAGCACCGCGCGGGTGAAGGTGCGGATCTCCCCGGCGCCGTCGACGCGGGCGGCCTCGAGCAGCTCGTTGGGGATCGACAGCATGTACTGACGCGCGAGGAACACGCCGAAGGGGAAGGGCACCTCGGGCAGGATCACCCCCCACAGGGAGTTGAACAGGTGCAGGTCCGAGGTGACCCGGAACATCGACACCATGATCACCTGGATGGGCAGGATGATCGTGCAGAGGACGAGGACGAACACCACGCCGCGACCGCGGAAGCGCAGCTTGGCGAAGGCGTAGCCGGCGAGGATGCTGCCCGGGACCGCCAGCACCACCGAGGCGACGGAGACGAGCAGCGTGTTGAGGAACCAGTGACCCCAGGGCTGGGCCGACAGGGCCGCGGTGAAGTTGCCCCAGTCGAAGTGCTGGGGCCACAGCTTGGCCACCCCCGAGAGCAGGTCCGACTCCGGCTGCAGCGCCGTGACGAGCATCCAGTAGACCGGGAAGATCATCACCACGCAGATGGCGATCATCAGCACGTGGCGGCCTACGCCGCCGAAGCTGGGCCGGCGCCGGCGCGGCGCCGTGCGCGCCCGGGTCCGGTCCCGCGCGGGGCTGACCCGCGCGCCCTCGGTGAAGCCCGACGCGCTCATCCCGCCACCTCGCGGTTCTTGCTGAGCCGCCATTGCAGGGCGGTGAAGATGAGCACGATGAACAGCAGGAAGATCCCGATGGCCGCCGCGTAGCCCTGGTTCTCGTTCTGGAACGCCTGTTGGTAGGCGTAGAGCAGCATCGTGTTGGTCGAGTTGCTCGGCCCGCCCTGGGTCATGATGTAGATGAGGTCGAAGGCCTGGAAGGAGTAGATGACGTTGAGCAGGATGAGGAAGAACGTCGTCGGACCCAGCAGGGGCCAGATGACCTTCCACAGCCGCTGCCAGGAGTTCGCGCCCTCGATCCGCGCGGCCTCGAGATAGGACTCGTCGATGTTCTGCAGCCCGGCCAGGTAGATGACCATGTTGAAGCCGAGGCGGGTCCAGATGGTCATGACCACCAGTGAGAACATGGCCGGCCAGGAGTGCGACTGCCAGGAGATCGGCGACAGGCCGAGCGAGATGGCCGACTTGTTGATGAAGCCGATGTTCTCGTTGAACATCCAGCCCCCGACGATGCCGGTGGCGATGCCCGAGATGACCACGGGGAAGTAGATGATCGTGCGGTAGATGGTGCGCCCGCGCATCTCCTTCCACAGCACCAGGGCGATCCCGAGCCCCATGATCACCGAGGTCGGCACGGTCAACGCCGTGTAGATGGCGGTGTTCTTCACCGTCTTCCAGAACAGCGGGTCGTGGATGAGCTGGTTGTAGTTGGAGAACCCAGCGTTGGTGTCGACCCCGAAGCCCGAGGAGTGCTTGAAGGACAGCAGCACCCCCAGCACCACCGGGATGAACAGGAAGACGACGAAGAACAGGAGCGCCGGGGCGAGGAAGCCGTAGCCGGCGAGGGTCTCCTTCCACCCCGGCCGGGCGCCGCGGCGCCGCTGGCGGCGGCTGGGGCGCGGACGCGCCAGCGGCGCGGGAGCGACGTCGATGCTCATGGGAGCGCGGGCCCCGGCCTAGGCGCTCTGGATCGCCGAGTTGACCGCGCTGGCGATGCTCGAGGCCGTCTTGGCCGGGCTCTGGTGCCCCACGAAGCAGGAGTCGAGGTCGTTCTGCAGCGCCGTGTTGATCGCCCCGAAGGCCGGAATCGTCACCTGCTGGACCTGGGAGGCGGTCAGCGTGGTGGCCTGGTCGACGAACACCGGCATCTCCGCGGCCGAGGTGGCCCAGGGGATGTCTGTCGCCGACAGGTCCTTGCGGGTCGGCAGCTCGTTGGTCAGGGCGCAGAAGGTCTTCATCGAGTCGCGGCTGGCCAGGAACTGGAGGAACATGGCGGTCGCCTCCGGGGACTTGGTCTGAGCCGCGCCGACGATGCCGTTGCCGCCGAGGTCAGAGGACGCGGCGACGTCACGGGGCTGGTAGGTGACGCCCCAGGGGAACTTGGCGGTGGCGATGTCGCCCGGGAGCAGGAAGTCCGCCGCGAAGGCCATGCCCACGGTCTGGGAGAGGAAGATCGTGTCCGGGTAGGTCGCGTTGCCCGTGGAGGTGTTCGGCGGCACGAGTTTGTTGTTGAAGAAGTCCTGGGTGAAGGTGAGCGCCTTGACGCCGGCGGCGTTGTCGATCGCCGCGCTCTTGAGGTCGGTGCTGAGCAGGTTGCCGCCGGCCTCGAAGAGCCAGCTGAGCCAGCGGAAGGCGCCGGTCTGCTGCCAGTCGTAGGAGAAGGCGTACTTGCCGGTGGGCTGGACGGCCTGGACCTGCTTGGCGATGGCGAGGAACTCATCCCAGCTCCAGGCCGACTTGAGCGAGTCGGGCACCGACTTGATGCCGGCCTTGGCGAAGATGTCCTTGTTGTAGACCAGTGCGGTGGTGTCGGTCTGGTGCGGAATGCCGAAGGGCTTCTTGTCGAACTCGATGGCGGCGTAGTAGCCGGGCTGGAACTGGTCCTGGAAGCTGGAGTCCACGTAGGGGGACAGGTCGAGCAGGGCCTGCTTGGAGCTGTAGATGCCCAGGCTGGTGTAGGTGAGGCGGAACGCGTCCGGGGGGTTACCCGCCTGCAGACGTGAGTTGATGTCCTGGAGGTCCTGGGCGTAGGGGACGATGTTGAGGTCGACCTTGATCGTCGGGTTGGCCGCCTCGAACTTGGCCACGATCTGCTTGAACGCCTTCTCCTCCGGAGCACTGGCCCAGGTCGTGAAGGTGATGGTCGCCGGACCGGACTTCTTGGACTTCAGTGAGCCCGCCTTGGCCCCGTTGGAGCTGGCGGAGGAGGAGCCGCCACACGCGGCGATTCCGAGCGTCACCGCTCCGGCGCCCGCAGCGGTGAGGAACCCTCGCCTCGACACCGACGACTCGTTGAACGTCATGCATCCTCCTTCATCGACCCCACTGATCCGCCGAACATATCCGCTCGTTCGGTGCCCGTCAATGCGCATCTCTGGCTTATTTTGCGCGTTTCCGCGCATATTGCCGAGGTTGTGCCGCGGTTGGCGGGGTCACGACGCGGGTAGGGTCCGGAACTTCGGTGCGGTTCACCCCGCCCGACGCCTCCGCCGATGACCGACACGCCCTCGCTCTCCGCCGTCGCCGACCGCTACCGCGCCGCCCTGGACGCTCCGGTGTGGGAGTTTCCCATCGACGGACTCGACCGACTGGGCGTTCCCGTGGCGACCGCCACGGTGATCGATGACGCCGGCCGGCTGCTCGCCAACGGGGTGGGGTACGGCGAGAGCCCCGAGGAGGCCCGGGTCTCGGCGCTCGGGGAGGCGCTGGAGGATCGCTGGGCCCAGGCGCGGGTGCCCGGCTTGACCCGCCGGACCGGATCCTTCGCCGACCTGGCGCCCGAGGGTGCGGTGGACCCGGTGGCGCTGATCGTCGACGCGGGCACCGAGAACCCCCGCACGCGCGAGCGCGAGTGGATCGCGGTGCGCTCCGCCCGGGACCCCGGCGCCCCGCGGCTCGTCCCCGTCGAGTGGGTGGCCCACAGCCCCGCCGCCCTGCCGGCCGGATATGCACCCTGGATCACCCCGATCACCAACGGCCTGGGGGCGGGCGACACGCACGAGCGGGCGTTGCTGCACGGCCTGCTCGAGCTGCTCCAGCGCGACGGCAACTCGGTGGGCTTCCGTGCCCTCGACCGCCGCGTCGCCGTGGCCGACGCGGGCCTGGGCGACATCCTGCGTGACCGCGGCATCGCGGTGACGGTCAAGGCCGCCTACCTCGACCGGGGGCTCACCGTGGTCCATGCCGTCGGGGACGAATCCGAGCCGCCGGCGAACGAGGCGGACCCGCTGGTGGCCACCGCGTGTGGTGAGGCGGCCGATCCCGACCCCGCCCGGGCGATCCGCAAGGCGCTGCTCGAGCTGGCCGCCTCCCGGGCGCGCAAGATCTTCTCCCACCGGCCCCTGGCCCGCCTCGAGGGCATCGCCCCGCCGGAGTACCTCGAGCTGGCGGCGCGGCGGTCGGTGGCCGGAGAGGAGCCCCGGGCACTGGAGGCGATGCGCGACTGGACCCGCTGCTCGACCCAGCAGCTGCGCGAGCTGGTGGCCGACCCGATCCTCGCGGTGAGCGAGACCATCGCGTTCGACGATCTGCCCGTGCTCACCCGCGAGCCGGGGATCCCCGAGCGCCTGGCGGCCGTGCTGGGACTGCTGGAGGACCAGGGCCTCGAGCCGCTGTGGATCGACCTGTCACCGCCCGGCGGTGAGGTCCACGTGGTCAAGGCGATCGTTCCCGGCCTGGAGGTCGAGACGGTCAGCTACGGCCGCCTCGGCCCGCGCAACCTCCAGCGCCTGCTCGACCGTGACATCAGCTGGGTGGGCCGTGGCGCACCGCCGTCCGGGGCGCTCGTGGTGCCCCTGCCCGACGACAGCCCGGCGTGGCTGGACCCCGAGGGGATGTCTCAGGTGCTCGGGCGCCTCTACCCGCTCTACCGCGAGCCCTCGCGTCACGCGGTGGCGCTGAGTGAGCCCCCGTTCGCCGGCTGAGGACCGGCGGCACTCGGGATCACCGCACCGCTGTCGGGATCGAAGAAGTGCAGCCGCGTCGGGGCCAGCGCCAGGCTGAGGCGATCCCCCGAGCCGACACGGACGTCGGGGCTGACCCGGACCACGCCGGCACCGCTGGGCTCGCCCACATCGTCGGCGGCGTCGACGCCACGGGTCGACAGGCGCCGGGCGTCGATGCGGAAGTGCACGAGCAGTTCGGAGCCCAGAGCCTCGACCAGTTCGACGTCGACGCTCATGCGAGCCTCGACCCCACCCGGGCCCGCGTCGGGGCCGGGGCCGGGACCGGGACCGACGAACAGGTGCTCGGGTCGGATGCCGACGATGACCGGCCGGTCCGCGAAGGCCTGCAGGCCGGGCCGGCCTGCGGCGAGATCGGGGCCGAGGGCCACGGTCTGGGAGCCGATGTGGACCGCCGCGAGGTCCGCGTCAAGGGTCGCCTCGTACAGGTTCATCGCGGGCGAGCCCATGAACCCGGCCACGAACACGTTGGCCGGACGGTCATAGAGAACCTGGGGACGGTCGTACTGCTGGAGCACCCCGTGGTTGAGCACGGCCACCTGGTCGCCCATGGTCATCGCCTCGGTCTGATCGTGGGTGACGTAGAGGGTCGCCACGCCGAGGCGGCGCTGGATGCGACTGACCTCGGCGCGCATCTGCACCCGCAGCTTGGCGTCGAGGTTCGACAACGGCTCATCCATGAGGAAGATCGCCGGCTCGCGCACGATCGCGCGGCCCATCGCCACCCGCTGGCGCTGGCCACCCGACAGTTGCGCGGGCTTGCGATCGAGCCAGTCGCCGAGACCGAGGATCTCGGCGGCCTCGGCCACGCGCTGGCGCACCTCGGCCTTGGGCATCCGCCGCAGCGACAGGGCGAAACCGATGTTCTCGCCGACCGTCATGTGCGGATAGAGCCCGTAGTTCTGGAACACCATCGCCACATCGCGTTCCTTGGCGGTCAGGGTGGTGGCGTCGAGGTCGCCGATGCGCAGCCGTCCACTGGAGACCTCCTCCAACCCGGCGACCATCCTCAGCGCCGTCGTCTTGCCACAGCCCGAGGGTCCCACGAGCACGACGAACTCTCCGTCCCCCACCGCCAGCGACAGGTCCTGGACGGCGTGGAAGCCGTTGGGGTAGATCTTGTTGATCGCCTCAAGCTCGATGCTGGCCATACTCGGTCTCCTCTCCTCGACGGGTCAGACGCACTCGACGACCACGCCGAGTTCGGTGAGTTCGGCCACCGCGGCGCTGTCCGCGCCGGTGTCGGTGATGAAGGTGTCGACGTCAGCGGCCGGGCAGATCCGGGCGAAGCTGACGCGGCCCAGCTTGCTCGCATCGGCCACCACGACGGTTCGGGCGGCCTGGCGCATGAGGATCGCGTTGGTGCGCGCCTCGGCCGGGTCCCAGGCGGTGCAGCCCCCCCGAGCATCGATGCCGTCGACCCCCAGGAACGCCATGTCCAGGTTGAAGCCCGCCAGGGTGTCATCGGCCAGAGGGCCCGACAGCTCGAAGGAGGTCATCCGGGTCTCCCCCCCGCTGAGGAACAGCCGCACGTTCGGGCGGGTGGCCAGATGCATGCCCACGCTCAGGCTCGTCGTCACCACGGTGAGCGACCGCAGGCCCGAGATGCTGCGGGCGAGCGCCAGCGTCGTCGTCCCGCCGGTCAACCCGATCAGGGCCCCGTCACCGACGAGCCGCGCGGCCGCCTCGGCGATCCGGCGCTTCTCCGCCGGACTCTGGGCTGCGCGTTCCCCGACCGTGCGCTCGCTGAAGCTTCCCGGCCGGCTGACCCGACCCCAGGAGCGGGCGACCGCGCCCTGGCGCTCGAGCAGGGCGATGTCGCGCCGGATCGTCGCGGCCGAGACGTGCAGCGCCTCGGCGAGGGCGTCCACCGACACCGGCCGCTCAGACGCACCGACGGCGTCGAGGATGGCCTCGAGGCTGGCGGGGTGGGTCACCAGGTACGGCGAGCAGTAGCCGTTGTCGTACTGGAAGCCCTCGACGAAGTCGACGCTCATGCCGTGCTCGGCGGACTCCTGCACGGTGACGATGCCGCCGTCGCCGACGGTGTGCAG
>CAZZVR010000025.1:12024-26468 GCA_964657595.1 Burkholderia sp. PAMC 26561
CGAGGCGATCATCGCGATGCGTTCCCTCGGGCTCGCTCATCTCCGGGGAACCGGTCATTTGACGCTGCCCGCGACGATACCGTCGACGATCCAGCGGTTGAGGAAGAACACGATCACCGCCGGGATCGCGATCGCCAGGATGGCTCCGGCGTTGATGATCGTGTACGGCACGATGTGACGCCCCGCCAGTGAGGACAGATCGACGGTGAGCGGCTCGGTGGCGTTCGTGCTGCCGAGCACGAGGGGGAAGATGAACTGGCCCCAGCTGAAGAGGAAGGTGATGATCGCCGTGGCGGCCATACCGGGGCGCACGATCGGCAGCACGATGCGACGGAACACCTGCAGGGTGCTCGCCCCGTCGATCATCGCCGCCTCCTCGATGCTCGGCGGCAGCGCCTGGAACATGCTGTACATGATCCACATGGCGAGGGGCAGGAAACCCGACGTGTAGACAAGGATGATGCCGAGATAGGTGTTGACCAGGCCGAGCCCGGCGAGGATCTTGTACAGCGGGATGAGCGTCGCGTAGACCGGCAGGGTCAGGGTGGCCAGCACGAGGTAGAACAGGGCGCCGCGCAGGCGGAAGCGCAACCGGGCGAAGGCGTAGGCGCCGATGACCGCGATGACGAGCGTGAGCAGCGTCGCGCCGAGACTCTCGATCGAGGAGTTGAGGACGGCCCGCCCGATCCCGCCGGCGGTCGAGGCGGCCGAGGAGCCGAACCCGAGCACCGCGGAATAGTTCGAGAACGCGAAGTGCGTCGGGAAGAAGTGGGGTGGGCTGGACTCGGCCTCCTTCTGGGTCATCAGGCTCGTGTTGAGGGCCCAGTAGACCGGGAAGAGCGACCACAGCAGCAGCACGAGGATGCCGACCGGGCGCACCCAGCCGAGGCGCGAGCGCCGCCTCACAGCTCGACCCTGCGGTAGATGAGGCGGACCGCACCCAGGGAGAGGGCGATGGTCGCCACCGTGGCGGTGAGCGACAACGCGTAGCCCTGACCGAAGTTGAGGTTCTGAAAGGCGATCGCATAGGTCTGGGTCATCACCGAGGAGGCGGTGCTGGCTCCGGCGTTGAGGACGTAGACCTGGTCGAAGATGTTGAGCGACATGATCAGCCCCTCGACGACGGCGATCGCGATCCCGGGACGGACGAGCGGGAGGGTGATGCGGCGCACCTGCTGCCACCCCGAGGCGCCGTCGACGCTGGCTGACTCATAGAGCTCGGAGGGGATCGCCTGTAAGGAGGCAAGCACCAGGATTGCCGCCAGCGGCGTGATCTGCCACACCTGGACGAGCGAGATGAAGAGAATGCTCTCCACCCGGTGGGTACCCACCCACAGCTGGTAGTGCGAGATCACGCCGGCGGACTTCAGCGTCGAATTGAGCACCCCGAAGGTGGGGTCATAGATCCAGGACCAGATGACCCCCTCGACCACCCCGGGGAGCGCCCAGGGCAGGATCATCAGCGCCATGATGACCCCGCGTCCGCGGAAGCGACGCTGGAGCAACAGGGCGAATCCCGTCCCCAGGGCGACGGACAGGAACACCCCGAAGACGACATACAAGGCGGTGTTCTCGAAGCTCTGGCGCACCTGGCTGTTGCCGAACACGCCGGTGAAGTTCTGGAGTCCGCTGGAGTGATTCGTCGGGTCCAGCGCGTCGTTGTGCATGAAGGCACCGACCACGGTCAGCACCGTCGGATAGAGCGCCAGAAAGCCGATGAAGGCGAGCAGCGGACCGACCATGGCGTAGGGCAGAGCCCGGTCTGACCGGCTGGCGCGGATGCGGATCTGGGGGGTTCGGGAGGACCGGAGGCGGTTCGAGAGTGCGCTCATGGGGAGATGGTTCGCGGCATGAGGGGGCGCCGGGTCGGCGCCCCCCTTGGCAGGATCAGGCGCCGCCGAGGCTCGAGACGGTGCTGGCGATCGCCTTGACGGCGGCGCCAACCGATTCGCTGCCGGCGGCGGCACTGTGGATGTTGGTGTAGACCGCGTTGGAGAACTGGCCGTACCAGGGCGGCGCTCCGGCGGGGAAGATCGCCCGGGAGTGGTTCTCCAACAGCGCGGCGAGGGTGGCGGCGCCGACCACCTTCTTGGAGGCGACCAGGTCGCTGAGCCCACCGCGGTTGGAGGGCAGCGGGAAGGTGTTGATGACCTGGCTGGGCCCGTCGGCCCCCGCGAACGCGGCCTGGTTGGCGGGCTTCTCCATCCATTTGATGAACGCGACGGCGGCAGCGACGTGCTTGGCGGTCGCGGGGATGCCGATCCCGTCGGGGTTGCCGAGGTTCGGCGCCGTTCCGGAGACGCCCGGGGTCGGGATGTAGGCGACCTGACCCACCACCGACGAGCTCGACGGCACGTCGTAGATGGTGCCGACCGTGCCGGAGTAGTCAGAGAACACGCTGGCGGTCAGGTTGTGGGCCTGGTCGGTCTCAAAGGCCTGGTAGTCCTGTTCCTGGAGTGCGGCCTTGGGCACGAGCCCGCTCTTGTAGGCCGAGACGATGAACGACATCGCCTTGTAGCCGGGAGAGGACGGCGAGGTGAATTCGGGCTTGTAGGAGCTGCTGAGCACCTGTCCCCCATAGGCGGCGGTCAGCTCGTACCAGTAGGTCGACAGCCCTTCGGCGGCGGCCAGGGGAATGTCGAGCGGACTGGTGACCGTTCCGTGCGCGGCGACCTGCTTCAGGTCGGTGGTGTAGGCGGCCAGGGTCGTCGGGTCGGTCGTGACGCCCGCGGCCTTGAGGTCCTTCTCGTTGACCGTGGTGACGAGCAGTGAGGCGTCCATCGGCATGCCCATGAGGTCGCCGTTGCGGACGAAGGACGCGGCCTGGGGATACTGGGCGCGCACGCCGGCCAAGGGGAAGTACCGGTTGAGCGGCAGGAACCACTTGGTCTGGTAGTACTGGCCGACCTTGGACCAGTCGACGTCGGCCACGTCCGCGAAGTAGCTGTTCGCCTCGGCCGAGGAGGCGATCTTGGTCTGGAGGTCGTCGAACTGGAGGTAGTCCCAGTTGACCTTGACTCCGGTCTCCCGCGTGAATTTCGCCAGCTCCGCCTTCGGGGCCGGATAGGCGATGGCCACGTTGATCGTCTGACCCTTGATCGGACCGCTCGCCGAGGGCGCCTTGGTCGGGCTCGAACTTCCGCAGGCGGCGATGGCGCCCGCCGTGAGCATGGCGCCCGCCGCCAGCGCGGTCGCCCGGGCACGTGGGTGGTGCGCCGAGCGCGGGATATGGATAGGTCGACTCATGCGGCTCATGTCCTCCGTTGATCTGCCTCGCGGTAGCTGTCCACGATGTTCAGGTAGTTCGCGCTGATGCGGGCAACGGCAGCTTCAGCGTCGATCTCGCCGCCCACCAGCGCGCGGAACGGGCCGGTCCAGAGGGTGCGGCCGACGGCAAAGCCGTCGTACCCGGGGGTCTGAGCCGCGACCCGGGTCCAGACCCGCACCGCGTCACGGTCCTGGCCGCGGCCGAGCACCAACGCCCCCCGATCCGAACTGGCGGCCGCCGCCACGGCCACGGCGGCGGCGTCGGCCGGCTCCCGGTTGCCCTCCAGCTTCCACCAGTGCGGGGCGATCCCCTCGGCGGCGAGCGCCTCGATCGCGGCGACGGTCAGACCCGGGCGCTCGGACACGTCGAAGTCGCCGGCCCGCTGGGCCTGCTCGGGTGTCGGGGGGACGAGCAGCTCGAGCATGAGCGGACGGCCGGTCTCAGCCAGGTGAGCCGAGAGCTCGAGCAGACCGGCCCGGGAGCGGGCGTTGGCCGCGGGATCCCCGGCCGGGTTGTAGCGCACGAGCGCCTTCACCGCCGAGGGGTCGACCGCGTCGATGGCCGCTGCGAATCCGCGGCCGTGCTGGAAGCCGAACTCGCTCTCCCCGCTGCGCTCAGCGGGAATGACGAAGGGCAACCCGACCGCCCGGGCCGACGCGATCGCCTCCGCGCCGAACTCCTCGTCGAGCAGCAGCATCGCGGTCTCCTCCGCCGTCAGCTCAGGCGCGGCAGCCGTGAGCGCCCGGACGCAGAGGACCTTGAGCCGGCGCGCCTGGGCCTCGACCTCGGGACCGGCCACGCCGAGGCCGGTCAGCCAGCGCCGCAGGGAGCTGCGGTGGTCGACGGCGAGGACGAAGGTGGTCACCGGTGGCTCCGCTGGGGTGTGGCACCGTGAACCGCGACGCCGGACAGCACCGCGTCGACGTCAGCCGGATCGACCCAGCCGGCGGCGGGAGTCCTCAAGCTGGCCAGGGCGCTGGCTGCGCCCTGGCGAAGTGACTCGGCGAACGTGTGGGTCGTCAGCAGCGTCGCGGCGAAGCCGGCTGAGAAGGCGTCCCCGGCTCCGATCGGGTTTCCCGCGCCGGAAGGGTGACTGACCTCCCAGGCCCCGTCGGCGTCGACTCCGATCGCACCGTCCTCACCGAGCGTGACGATGACCGAGCCGGCGCCGAGTGCGCGCAGTGCCTCGGCGCCGGCGAGCGCGTCAGCCCGGCCCGTGACGACCTCGCCCAGGGTCTCCCCCAGCTCGCCGCGGTTGAGCTTGACCACGGCCGGGCGCTCGGCGAGCGCCCGGTGCAGGGGCTCACCGCGGGCGTCGAGCAGGACCGCGGCACCGCCCTCGTGCAGGCGGGCGGTCAGCTCGGCCAGACCCGCCGCCGGGGTGCCCGGAGGCAGGCTGCCGGCGACCACCGCCATCTCCGCGTGACGCCTCACCGCGGCGACGTGCTCGACGAAGGCGGACCACACCGGCGCCGAGACGGTGGGTCCCGGCTCGTCAAAGGCCGTCGTCGTGTCGGCCGGCTCGCTCGCCACGACCGTGACCGTCTGTCGCGCGCCACCCTCGACGCCGAAGAACCGCGCCGGGATGCCCTCGGCGGCCAGGCTCTGCTCGGCCGCGGACACGCCGTCAGCGCCGAACAGTCCGCAGGCCAGGGTGACGCGTCCGCTGCGCGCGAGCACGCGGGCGACGTTGACCCCCTTGCCGCCGACCTGGGTGATGACGTCGCGCACCTTGTGGACGTGGCCGAGCTCGACGCAGGGCACCCGATAGGTGCGGTCGATCGCCACGTTCGGGGTGACCGTGAGGATCACAGCTGGGCCCCGGCACCCTCGAGCGCCGCCACCGCCGCGCCCCGGAGGGAGGCGTCGGCACCAAAGCGGGAGTCCGACACCGTCGGCGGGAAGGGCACCGCGCGGTCGACCACTTCGCGGACCCGCGCGGTGAGCCCGGAGTCGCTGCGCAGGTATCCCCCGCCGAGCACGAGCACGGCGGGGTCGAGAGCGATGCACAGATTGGCGGCCTGCACGGCGATCGCGGTCCAGACTCGATCGACCTCCGCGGCAGCGGCCGGGTCCTGGGCTCGGCGGGCGACGAGGTCGGCCACCGAGTCACCCAGGCCGCTGTCCGCGAGCCGGCGGGCCATGCCGGCACCGCCGTAGCGGTCCTCGAAGGGCGTGGCACCGTCGGCGGCCATGCGCGACTCGGGCTCGCCGTGGGCCAGCGTGTAGCCGATCTCACCCGCGGCGCCGTGCGCGCCGGTCAGCAGCCGCCCGCCGGTGACGATGCCGGCGGCGATCCCGCTGCCGAGATTGAGATAGATGCCCTCAGACACGCCGCGCAGGCCACCCCAGACCATCTCCGCGCGGGTGGCGAGCTTGACGTCGTTGTCGATCACGCGCGTCAGCGTCGGGAAAGCCCGGGCGACCGCCTCGCCGATCGCGAGGGCCTCCCAACCGGGCACGTTCGGCGCCATCTGCACGCCGTCAGGGCCGCTCAGGCCCATGGTCGAAACGCCGATCGCCTCGATGTGACCCCCGGCGGCCGTCTCGGCGGCCAACACGTCGGCGGCCAGGGCCAGGGCCCGCTCAAGCACCTCGCCCGCGCCGTCCCCCGCCCGGGTCGGCGCGCCGGCCAGCCGCTGCATGTGCCCACCGGAGGATCCGATGCCCGCAGCCAGCTTCGTCCCACCGATGTCGAGGGCGAGCACGCTGGCGAGCCGGGGGGAGGTGGCGGCGCTCACTGAGCACATTTACGCACATTTCACTCATCTTTGCGCAGGCATTGCTCGATGATCCACCCGGAACGACGGGGGAACCGAGCCTGTGCCGAGCGCCAGATCAGCCGCCAGCTCCCCCAGCAGGGGCGTGAACTTCGCGCCGTGCCCCGAGCAGGCCGACACGAGCACGACGCCGTCGCTGGCGTCGATGACGAAGTCCTCGGTCGGGGTGTTGGTGAACAGGCAGGTGGTCTCGGCGTAGGGCTCGGGCACGAGGCCCGGCAGCCAGCGGGCGACGTAGTCGGTCACCCAGGCGCGGTCCGCGGGATCGACCTGACCGGTCTGGCGGCTGGCCGAGCCGATCGGTGTGCCGCCGTTGTAGCGGGCGACCTTCTGGCCGGCGAACCCGGCGTCCGCCCCGCCCGGCAGGCCGTAGGTGGACAGCTCGTGGCTCTTGTGGATGAAGGCCGGCCAGCCCGCGCCGTCGCCCGCGGGCGCGGTGGCGGGGTAGGGGAAGTGAAAGGCCTGCTCCTGGCTGACGTGGAGCGGGGGCATGGCGTCACTGAGCGCCGTGGGCAGCCCGGCGCCGGCGAGCAGGTCCGGCAGCCAGCCGCCGACGGCGAGGATCACCCCGGCCCCCTCGACGCTGTCGCCGTCGCGGGCGTGCACGCGCCAGCCGGTGGCGGTCCGCTCCAGCGCGCTGGCCTCCCAGCCGGTGCGCAGCTCGGCGTGCCCGCTCGCCTCCGCGAGGGCGAGCATCGCGGCGATGCTCGCGTCGGGGTTGAGCACGCCCGCCCCGGGCTGGTAGAGCACCGGGGTGTCGAAGGCGATCTGGGGCCAGCGCGCCGACGCCTCGGTCACCGACAGCACCTCATGCTCGACCCCGGCGGCGGTGAGGACGCTGGCGAGCTGCTCGGGGCCGCGGGTGGCCCCGAAGTCGAGACAGCCGGTGGGGCTGATAAGCGCCTGGCCGCTGGCGGCCTCGAGCTCGTCCCAGCCGCCCCGGGCCCGCACGACGAGGTCGGCGTAGAGCTGCTCGGGGTAGGCGTAGCGGAAGATCCGGGCGGACCCGTGGGAGCTGCCCTGTGGGTTCGCGGGACGCGAGCGCTCCAGGACGGTGACGGGGTGCCCGCGGCGGGTGAGCTGCCACGCCGCGGCGCTGCCGGCCAGTCCGGCACCGAGGACGATGAACATGAGCTGGCCTAGACCCCGCTCACACCGGGGATCCACGCGGTCCCGGCCAGCGGCACCCGGGCCATCGCCGCGGACTCCACCGTCAGGGCCACGAGGTCCTCGGGCTCGAGGTTGTGCACGTGGGACTTGCCACACGCGCGGGCGATCGCCTGGGCCTCCATGGTCAGCACGCGCAGGTAGTTGGCCACCCGCCGGCCGCCCTCGACCGGGTCGAGGCGAGCGGCCAGCTCCGGGTCCTGGGTGGTGATCCCCGCCGGGTCCCGGCCGGCCTGCCAGTCGTCGTAGAAGCCCGCGGCGCTGCCCAGCTGCGCGTACTCGGCCTCATGGCCGGGGGCGTTGTCCCCGAGGGCGATGAGGGCGCCGACGCCGATGGACACCGCGTCAGCCCCCAGCGCGATGGCCTTGGCCACGTCGGCCCCGGTGCGGATGCCGCCCGAGACGATCAGCTGCACCTGGCGGTGCATCCCCAGCTCGACCAGGGCCTGCACCGCCGGGGGGATGGCGGCCAGGGTGGGGATGCCGACGTGCTCGATGAACACCGCCTGGGTGGCGGCGGTGCCGCCCTGCATGCCGTCGAGCACGACGGCGTCCGCGCCGGCCTTGACCGCGAGGGCGGTGTCGTAATAGGGGCGGCTGGCGCCGATCTTGATGTAGATGGGCACACGCCAGTCGGTGATCTCGCGCAGCTCGATGATCTTGATCTCCAGGTCATCGGGGCCGGTCCAGTCCGGGTGCCGGCAGGCGCTGCGCTGGTCGATCCCGGTGGGCAGGTCGCGCATCCCCGCCACCCGGTCGGAGATCTTCTGGCCGAGCAGCATCCCGCCGCCGCCGGGCTTGGCCCCCTGGCCGACGACGATCTCGATCGCGTCGGCGCGGCGCAGGTCGTCCGGGTTCATGCCATAGCGCGAGGGCAGGTACTGGTAGACGAGCTTGTCCGAGTGCCCGCGCTCCTCCTGGGTCATGCCGCCGTCCCCGGTGGTGGTCGAGGTGCCTACCGCGCTGGCCCCGCGACCGAGCGCCTCCTTGGCCTGACCTGACAGGGCGCCGAAGCTCATCCCGGCGATGGTGATGGGGATGTCGAGGGCGAGCGGACGCTCGGCGTGGCGGGCGCCGATCTTCACGTCGGTGCCGCAGCGCTCGCGGTAGCCCTCCAGGGGGTAGCGCGACATGGACGCGCCGAGGAACACGAGGTCGTCGAAGTGGGGCACCCGCCGCTTGGCCCCGAAGCCGCGGATGTCATAGATGCCCTCCCGGGCGGCGCGCTGGATCTCGGCGATGGTGGCGCGGTCGAAGGTGGCGGACTCCTGCAGGGCCATCAGTAGGCCCCGGCGTTGTCGACGTGGAAGCGGTAGAGCTCACGCGCCGAGCCGTAGCGGCGGAACGCCTGAGCCGGGACGTCGGTGATGCCGGCGCCGGCCAGCAGGCCGGCGATCTCGGCGACATGCTCGTCCTCCAGCGGCTTCTCGATGCAGTCCGCGCCGAGGGAGGCGACGCTGCCACGCACGTACAGCCGCGCCTCATAGAGCGAGTCGCCCAGGGCGTCGCCGGCGTCGCCGCAGACGAGCAGGGTGCCCGACTGGGCCATGAAGGCGCTCATGTGCCCGACCGAGCCACGCACCACGATGGAGGCGCCCTTGAGGCTGATGCCCGCCCGGGCGGCGGCGTCACCGTGGATGACCAGCCGTCCACCGTGGGCGGTCGCCCCGGCGGCGCTGGAGGCGTTGCCGGTGACCACCACCTCCCCCGACATCATGTTCTCGGCCACGCCGACCCCGGCGTTGCCGTGCACGGTGATCTTCGCGTGCTGGTTCATGCCCGCACCGTAGTAGCCGATGTGGCCGTCGATGGCCACCTCCCACGGTCCGTCACAGCCGGCGGCGAGCGCATGGGCGCCGTCGGGGTGCAGCACGCGCAGAGTGCCTCCGCGCGGGTCATGGAGGATGCGGTTGAGCGCGCGCGGGCTCTGGCCGCGCAGGTCAAAGCTCTGGGCCTCGGCGGTGACCGCCATCACGCCACCAGCGCCGATCCCCAGCTGTAGACCCGCCCCGGCTCGGGCTCCCAGGTCTCGGCATCCTCGGCCCCCGGCAGCACCGCGATGGCCCGGTATTCGGAGGCCATGGCCACCCAGTCGTCGGTCTCGGCGATCACCGCCGGCTTGCAGGCGATCGGGTCGCGCAGCACGGCAAAGCCGTCGGCGGTGCCCACGGCGAAGGTGAAGAACCCGTCGAGGTCGACCAGGCAGCCCTCCAGGGCCTGGTCGAGGCTGGCGCCCTCGCGCAGGCGCCAGGTGAGGTAGCCGGCGGCGACCTCCGAATCACAGTCGGTGTGGAAGGCGATGCCCTCGCGCTCGAGATCGCGGCGCAGCCGATTGTGGTTCGACAGCGAGCCGTTGTGGACGAGGCAGAGATCCCCTCCGGTGGAGAAGGGGTGAGAGCCCGCGGTGGTGACGCGGCTCTCGGTGGCCATGCGGGTGTGCCCGAGCCCGTGGCTGGCTCCCAGCTCGGGGATGCCGAACCGCGCCAGCGTCGCCTGGGGCCGGCCCACCCCCTTGTAGATCTCGATGACCTCACCGGCGCTCATCACGCCGACGTCGGGCGCATGCTCAGCCATCCACGCCTGGACGCTGGCGGCGTCGGCGGGGACGCAGAAGACCGCCTGGGCGTCGCGCACCGTGGCCAGGGTGGCGCCGGGGAAGGCGGCGTCGAGCTGTTGGGCCAGCGTCGACCAGCGCGCGACCGCCAGCGTGGGCTCGAGGGCTGAGTGGACCACGAGCTTGATCTGACCCGCCGGGGCCGGGTCGCGGTAGAGCGCCACCCCGGCGCTGTCCGGACCGCGGTCGCCCAGCAGGCCGAGCATCGCGCTGAGGTGCGCGCCGAGTGAGTCAGCCAGCGCCGGGGTCTTGGTGTACAAGCCTGCGATTCCACACATGCCTCGGGACACTAGGCGCGCCGGGGCGCGCCGACAATGGCGCCCACGGGCACAGTTGACCCTCCGGATGTGGAGGGCGACCACAGCGCCAGGGCACTAGGTGCGGCGGTGCAGCCGCGCCAGCTTGATCGCCAGCTCGAGGGACAGCAGGTCGTCGCGTTCCAGTGACAGGCCGGTCAGCTCCTCGATGCGGCCCAGGCGCTGGCGCAGGGTGTTGGGGTGGACGTAGAGCTGGCGCGCGGACTCACTCACGGACTGGCGCTCGGAGAGGTAGCGCTCGAGCGAGTCCAGCAGCGCGGTGCGCCGGCGGCGGTCATAGGCGATCAGCGTGTCCACGGCGGCGCGGATGGCGTCCCGGGGCGCATGCTCGGCGTCGATGTGCACGAGGTAGCGGTAGGCCCCGAGCTCGCCGTAGCGGGCCGCGCCGCCGTCGGGCAGCAGGGCGGCGGCGATCGTCGCCGCATCCAGGGCCTCGCGCAGGGCGTGCACCGCTGCGGTGGGCCCCGCGGCGACGCCGGCGACCCCGATGACCGCGGCGTGCTCGCGCCCGATGCGCCGAGCGCCGGCGAGGACGGCGTCGGTGCGCTCGCCGGTGACCGAGTCGAGGGGCAGGAGCGCCCGCACCGTGGCGGGACCGGTCTCCACCACCGCCCCGGGCACCAGCGTGCCCAGCGCGACGCCGACCTGCTCGAGCGCCGCCCGCCCGTCCGCGCTGGCGACATCGGGCGCCCCGGCGCGACGGGCACACAGCAGGAGGAAGGGCGCCGAGAGATCACAGCCGACCGCCGCCGCCTTGGTCACGGCGAGCTCGCTCGCCCCCGCGGCCAGGGCCTCGAACAGGTCCTTGACCAGGCTGGTCTTGGTCAGCCCGGCGATGAGCTCGACGCGCTTGAGCGCCACCGCGGCGAGGTGGGCGATGGCCCGGGCCATCTCGCGCTCCTCCCGGGTGAAGTCGCGCCGCTGCGGCGCGCCGGCACACAGCAGGCCGAGGTGCTCCTCCCCCACCACGAGGGGCACGCTGAGCAGGTCCTGGGCTCCCAGCAACTCCGCCGGGGTGCGCGCGACGGGGGCGCTGGCATCCGCCGGGGCCCGGGCGATGAGCTCGGTGGCGCCCCCGTCGGGGCTGAGGCGATACAGGCTGAGGTGACTGGCGTGGAGCAGCGCCCGGGCGCCGCTGCTCACCGTCTCGGCCAGCGCCGCCTCCCCCGCGGCGGCGGACACCGCCTCAGACAGGGCGGCGAGTCCGGTCAGCGCGTCGACGCGCCGGCGCTCGCGGTCATAGCTCTGGGCGTTCTCGATCGCCCCGGAGACGAGCGAGGCGATGTGCTCGAGCAGGTTGAGCGCGTCCTCGGTGAACTCGCGCGGGGCCTGGGTGTGGAGCACGATGACCCCATTGGTCTCCCCCGTGCGCGCGAGGATCGGCACCGCCACCATCGACTGGAAGTGCTCCTCGCGCAGCAGCGGCACATAGACGCTGCGGGGGTCATCGGCCAGGCCGTCGCGGATGAAGGCCGAGCGGCGCTGGCGCGCCACCCAGCCGGTGAGACCCTCGTGGACGGAGAAGCTCACCGCGTCCACCGCCTCAGCGAACACCGGCGACGCCGCCCGGATGGTCACCGTCTCCCCCTCCACCAGGTAGATGAAGCAGGCGTGACAGTCGGTCGCCTCGGTGGCCAGCTCCACCACGCCCTGGAGCATCGGGGCCAGCTCGAGAGAGCTGGAGACCAGGGCGATGACGCCGTAGAGGGTGTGGTTCTCCACGGCCAGCCCCCGGGTCGGGGGCACGGGTGCGCTCAGTTCGCTCATATGTGCGTCACGCACATGCTAGATGCCGGTTCTCCGGCTCCGGTGCCATTGTCGCCACAGCCCTGGGGACATATACCTCTTGGTTCATGAGCTCGCCTGAGAACGCCGATGACGTCGCCCGGATCGTCCAGGACGAGGGGGTCGAGTTCCTCTTCGCCCAGTTCGTCGACCTGCACGGCAAGCCCAGCGCCAAGCTCGTCCCCGCCACCCACCTCGAGGCGCTGATGCGCGACGGGGCCGGATTCGCCGGGGCGGCGGCCGGGGCGATCGCCCAGACCCCGGCGGACCCCGACGTGGCCGCGGTCCCGGATCCGGCCAGCCTGACCATCCTGCCCTGGCAGCCCAACGTCGCCCGGCTGGCCTGCAACCTCGTGGTCGAGGGTGAGCCCTGGCCCTACTGCCCGCGGACGATCCTGTCTGAGTCCCTGGCCCGCGCGGCCGAGCGGGGCTATGAGCTCAAGCTCGGGGCCGAGCTGGAGTACTTCCTCCTGCGCCGCACCGCCACCGGCGAGCTGGTCATCGCCGATGAGCTCGACACCCTGGAGCAGCCGTGTTACGACATGCGCGCGCTGACCCGCAACCTCGACTTCGTCACCACCGTGGCCCGGTACATGGAGCAGCTCGGCTGGGGCCCCTATGCCACCGATCACGAGGACGCCAACGGCCAGTTCGAGCAGAACTTCGCCTACGCCGACGCGCTCACCACCTGTGACCGGGCGATCTTCTTCCGCTACATGGTCCAGACCCTCGCCCAGCAGCGCGGGCTGCTCGCCACCTTCATGCCCAAGCCCTTCGGCCACCTCACCGGCAACGGCTGTCACTTCCACCTCAGCCTGTGGCGTGAGGGCGAGAACGTGTTCGCCGCCGACCCGGACAGCGACCCCCACGGCCTGGGCCTGTCAGAGGCCGCCTACGGCTTCATCGGCGGCCTCATGCACCACGCTAAGGCCTACATCGCCCTTACCGCCCCGACGGTCAACTCCTACAAGCGCCTCAACACCGGCGCCCCGACCAGCGGGGCGACCTGGGCGCCGGGCTACATCTCCTACGGCCAGAACAACCGCACCCAGATGCTGCGCGTCCCGGGTCCGGGGCGGATCGAGGACCGCACCGTCGACGGCTCGACCAACCCGTACCTGGCCGCCAGCGCGATCCTCGCCGCCGGACTCGACGGCATGGACCACGCGCGGCCCAGCGGCCCGCCCAACCCGGCCAACCTGTATGACTCGACCCCCGAGTCCCGCGCCGCGGCGGGGATCGAGCTGCTGCCGGAGAACCTGCTCGACGCCACCCGCGCGCTGGCCGAGGACCCGGTGCTGCGCACGGCGCTGGGCAGCGGGCCCAAGGGCGACTACGTCGACTACTTCGTGTCGGTCAAGCAGGCCGAAGTGCGCGAGGCCCAGGCCGAGATCACCCGCTGGGAGCTGAACCGCTACCTGCAGCTGTTCTAATCCGCCGCCGCGGGGGGCGCGGGGACCGGCACCGCCGGCAGGGGGTGATGACAGGCGGCCAGGTGCTCGGGACCGCGGTGGGGGGCCAGCGTCGGCGCCTCGGTGCGACAGATGTCGGTGGCGTAGCGACAGCGGGGATGGAAGTGACAGCCTGACGGCGGGGAGATCGCACTCGGCACGTCACCGCTGAGCACGATGCGCTCGCGCCGGGCGCTGGCGGCGGCGTCGGGGATCGGCACCGCCGAGACGAGCGCCTCGGTGTAGGGGTGGGAGGGACGCGTGCTCACGGCCTCGGCCGGGCCGGTCTCCACGATGCGGCCGAGGTACATCACCGCGATGCGATCAGACACCTGGCGCACCACCGACAGGTCGTGGGCGACGAACAGGCAGGCCAGGCCGAGCTCCTCACGCAGGTCGGCCAGCAGGTTGATGATCTGGGCCTGCACGGAGACGTCGAGGGCCGACACCGGCTCGTCGGCGATGAGCAGCGACGGTGACAGGGCGAGCGCCCGGGCGATGCCGATGCGCTGGCGCTGGCCACCGGAGAACTCGTGGGGGAAGCGCTGGGCGTGCTCGGGGGCGAGGCCCACGAGCTCCAGCAGCTCACTGACCCGGCCGGCGATCTCTGACCGCGGCACCGTGTGGTGGATGCGCAGGGGCAGGGAGATGATCCTGCCCACGCGCTGGCGGGGGTTCAGCGACGCGTAGGGATCCTGGAACACCATCTGCACCTCGCGGCGCACCGGGGCCAGGCGCCGTCGCCCCAGCGTGGTGATGTCCTGGCCGGCCACCTCGACGGTCCCGCCGCTCAGCTCGGTCAGGCGCATGAGACAGCGCCCCAGCGTCGACTTGCCACAGCCCGACTCCCCGACGAGTCCGAGGGTCTCGCCGCGGCGCACCTCGAGGTCGACCCCGTCGACGGCGGCCAGGGTCAGGCGACCGGCACGCGTCAGGGAGGCCCCGCGCACCGGGAACTCCTTGCGCACGCCCACCGCGCGGAGCAGCACCTCCGCGCTCACGCCGCCCCGGCCGTTCCCGCCGCCGGCGTGGCGCGCAGTCGCTCGCGGTCCTCCACCGGCA
>CAZZVR010000026.1:0-26451 GCA_964657595.1 Burkholderia sp. PAMC 26561
CGTGGGGACCGGCGTCGGGGTCGGCGGTGGCGGCGGTTCACGGGGTGTGACCTCCCCCGCCACCTGGCGTTCGCGCACGATCTCGATCACCTCGTGGCGCAGCCCGATCTCAGGCCCGCCGATCAGCTCCCACGCGCGCTGGATGCCGATGAGAAAGCAGCAGATGACCAGGATGGCCAGCCATTCGGCGTCGCCAAGATCGTGGGAGTGCTGAAACAGCCGCCCGGCGACCACCTCTTGGACGCAGACCGAGGCGAGGAAGATGAGGAAGGTCAGATCGCGCAGGCGCGAGAGCTTGAGGTGGCGGACGGCCGACAGCAGCGATCCGCTGATGAAGGCGAGGCCGAGCAGTCCCACCGCGGTGCTGGCGGTGCCGAGCGACCCGTCGGGGAGAAGCGCGAACAGCGACAGCGCCAGCGCGTTGGTGAAGGCGGTGAGCGACGCCGAGGCGCGGATCCGGTGGATCAGGCCGGTGTCCTTGGCCACGAGTCGGTCGTGGGCGATGGACACGGCCACGAAGAGCAGGCCGATGAGCGCACCGGCCGTGCTGGCGGAGGCGAGGAACAGGTCATGGAGGGACTGCGGGGTCATCGGCGCGACCAGTATGTCCCGGATCGGGGAGGATGCACGTATGAAGATCCGCGCCGCGGTGCTCGAGGAGTTCGGGCAGCCGCTCAATGTCACCGAACTCGACCTCACCGAGCCCCACGGCCGTGAGGTCCTGGTCCGGCTCGTCGCCTGTGGGGTGTGCCACACCGACATGTACACCGCCTCGGGGGTCGACCCCTCCGGCTATGCCCCCACCGTGCTGGGGCACGAGGGCGCCGGGGTGGTCGAGGCCGTCGGCCCCGATGTCCGCGACCTCAGCGTCGGCGACCACGTGGTGACGCTGTTCTCGCCCCAGTGCCGCGAGTGCGAGCACTGCCGCTCCCCCAGGACCAATCTCTGCCTGGCCATCCGCGAGCAGCAGAACCTGGGCTACCTGCCCGACGGGAGCACCCGGCTGCTGCGGGACGGCATGCCGATCCGGCACTTCATGGGTACCTCGACCTTCGCCACCCACACGGTGATGCCGGAGATCGCGCTGGCCAAGGTCAACCCCGAGGCGCCGCTGGAGGCGGCCAGCCTGTTCGCGTGCGGCCTGTCCACCGGAATCGGGGCGGCGATGCAGACCGCTCGGGTCGAGGCGGGCGCCACCGTCGTGGTGTTCGGGGCCGGCATGGTCGGGTTGGGCGCGGTGGTGGGTGCCCGCCTGCAACAGGCGGGCAGGATCATCTGCGTCGATCTGTCCGAGGACCGGCTCGCCAAGGCCGCCCACCATGGTGCGACCGACACGTGGATCGGGGGTCCGGACACCGTCGCGCGCGTGCTCGAGGAGACCGGGGGCTTCGGCGCCGACTACACGATCGAGGCGACCGGGCGCGTCGATGTGATGCGCGAGGCGGTCGAGTCAGCCCGCATGGGCTGGGGCCTGGCCACCATGTGCGGGGTGGCCGGCAAGGGCGAGACGCTCGACATCGTCCCGCGGCTGCTCATCACCGGCCGGCGGGTGTGCGGTTCCTCCTTCGGCGGCCTCAAGGGCCGGGACCAGGTTCCGGCACTGGTGGAGCGCTACCTGGCGGGCGAGATCGACGTGGACGCGTTCATCTCCCACCGCCTCAGCCTCGAGGACGTCAACCGCGGCTTCGAGCTGATGCACGACCAGGACGGGATCCGCTCCGTCATCGAGTTCAGCTGATGCAGATCCATCGCACCGAGAGCGACGGCTACCTGACCAACGCCTACCTGATCGACGACGGCGCCGGCACCGGCGTGCTCATCGACGGCAATGGCGTCGGAGCCCCGCTGCTGGAGATCGCGCGGGAGCGGGGACTCACGCTCGCCGCGCTGCTGCTGACCCACCATCACGTCGACCACGTGATGCTCGAGGACTACCGCGACCTCGACGTGCCCATCTACGCCCATGCCCTGAGCGCGGCGGAACTGACGGACGTGACGGTCGACGTGACCGTGGCCGACGCACAGGTTCTGACGTTCGGCGATCTTGAGATCGCCGCCCTGGACACGCCCGGCCACACCCGAGGGCACCTGGCCTTCCTGGTCAACGGGAGCGACGTGTTCACCGCCGACGTGCTGTTCGCCGGCACCGTCGGCGGCACCCGCGGTCCCGGCGCCACGGGGATCGAGGATCTGCGCCGCTCCCTGCGTCGCCTGGCCGACCTCCCGCCGGAGACCCGCGTCCATCCCGGCCACCGTGAGCCGACCACCATCGCCGCCGAGCTGGAGGGCAACGTGTTCCTCCGCGCCCTGCTCGGCGACGCGGTGCCGGAGGGTGAGCCGTGCACCGTCGGGGGTGAGCCGGCCACCCTGCTGCTGTGGGGACCGGACTACGACGGCACCCACAAGGCGTGGGTGCGGATGGCCGACGGCACCGAGCACATCACCGGCGGCTCCCAGGTGCAGCGCCTCTGAGGGCACGGTGGCCTGCGCCGGTGGGTGAGGCGCCGGGGGCGGCCGCCGGCGCACTCGCTCTGGGGGGTCGCGGCGCGGCGCGACGAGCTGGACCGCTCCTCGGCTACCGTGCTGCGCCGTGAGTGAAGCCCACGCGACCCCACCGCCGCTGCGGCACATCTGCGTCTACGCCGGTTCCGCCGCCGGAGCCGACCCCCGCTTCAGCCAGGCCGCCGAGGGCCTGGCCCAGGCGATCGTGGCCCGGGGCCTGGGCATCGTCTACGGCGGCGGCGACATCGGCCTGATGGGCGTGCTGGCCGACGCGGCCCTCGCCGCCGGAGGTGAGGTGATCGGCATCATCCCCTCAGCCCTGCTGGCCAAGGAGGTCGCCCACGCCGGGCTGACCGAGTTGCGCGTGGTCGACTCGATGCACGAGCGCAAGGCCCAGATGGCCGATCTGGCGCGGGCGTTCGTCGCCCTGCCCGGCGGCATCGGCACGATCGAGGAGCTCATCGAGGTGTTCACCTGGACCCAGCTCGGCCTGCACGCCAAACCGGTGGCGGTGCTCAACGTCGCCGGTTACTGGGACGGCCTGCTCAGCCTGCTCGACGACGCGGTGGCCCAGCGATTCCTCCGCGCCGAGCACCGCGCCCTGCTGCTCGAGGGCACCGAGCCCGAGTCGCTGCTCAGCGCGTTGGACGCGTGGCGTCCGCCCGAGCTCGACAGATGGATCGACCGCGACCAGACCTAGGTCTCACCCGTCGAGCTCGCCCAGGTCGTCGACAATCAGGTCCGCCTCGCCGAGCTCGGTCTCGGCGTGGGTGGTGCGCAGGGCGATGACGGTCGCGCCGGCCCGGCGGCCGGCGGTGATGCCGGCCGGGGCATCCTCGAGCACCACGCAACGGGTCGGATCGACCCCCAGGCGCCGGGCGCCCAGGAGGAAGCAGGCGGGGTCGGGCTTGCCGTGCTCGACGTCGTCGTAGCTGATCAGCACGGACGGGACCGGGAGGCCCGCGGCGGCCAGGCGAGCGTGGGCCAGCGCCGTGGAGCAGGATGTGACGATCGCCAGGGGCCGTCCGCCGGCGAGCAGGGCGGCCGCCCCGGGCAGGGCGACGATGCCGTCGGTGTCGGCGATCTCCAGCGCCTCCTGCAGGCGGGACTCCCGGGCGTGGTCTGAGTCGGGGGCCAGCTGGCGCACGGTCTCGCTCGCGGGGCGGCCCTGGGCACGGGTGAGCACCGCGGCGGGGTCGAGCCCATGCCGCGTGGCGAAGGCGTTCCAGGCCCGGTGGACCGCCCCGCTGGAGTCCACCAGGGTCCCGTCGAGGTCACTGAGCACGGCGTCAGCGGCATCGAGCTGGGCTCTGAGGTCGGTCATACCGGGGCTCCTGACTGCGCGTCGCGGCGCGCGGGTGGGTGGGACTGGGTGAAGGGGGCGAGGGCGGCCACCACCAGCGCGGAGAGCCCGAGCAGCCCGCAGGCCAGCCGCAGCGAGGTGAGCTGGGCCAGGCCGCCGACCACCGGCGGACCGATGAGGAAGCCGACGTAGCCGAGCGAGCTCACGGCGGCGAGCGCGGAGCCCGCCGCGACACCGGCCTCCGCGGCCGCGGCGCGAAACAGGGTGGGGACGTTGCTGGAGAGTCCGAGCCCGAGGATGAGGAAGCCGGCGATGCCCGCGGGGGCCGAGCCGACCACCAGGCCGGCGCCGAGACCCACGGCGCCGAGCGTGGCGCTGCGGACGATGAGGCCGAGCGATCCCCAGCGCAGCCACAGGCGGTCGGCGGCGAGGCGCCCGGCCGCCATGCCGATGCTGAAGGCGGCGTAGGCCAGGGCGCCCGCGGTCGCCGAGCCGTGGGGCTCGGCGCGCACCAGCTTGGCGCTCCAGTCCCCGGCGCCGCCCTCGGCCAGCAGACCGAAGAAGCAGGCGACGCCGAGCAGGACCAGCCGCGTCGGCAGGGCGCGCCAGCGCATATGCGGCGCGTCGGCGTCGGGGTCCTCATCCCGGGCGTGCAGCGCGAAGGTGGCGAGCAGGCCGGGGATGCCGAACAGCCCGGCGGCGACGAGCAGGTGGGCCAGCACCGAGACGCCGAGCCCCGCGGCGAGCGCGCCCCCGCCGGCACCGGCGAACCCGCCGAAGGAGAATGCCGCGTGCAGGGAGGAGAGGAGCGGCTTGGCGAGACGGCGTTCCACCGTCACGCCCTGGGCGTTCATCGACACGTCCAGCGTGGCGGCGCAGCCGCCGAGCAGCAGCAGGGAAGCGGCCAGGGACCAGCTCGCGTGGGCGAGCCCGGGGAGCGGGAGGGCGATCATCAGCCCCGCCAGGGCGAAGCGGGAGACCTGCCGGCTCGAGCCCCGGGCCAGGCGGCGGCCGGCCAGCGGCATGGCCAGCGCACCGGCCACCGCGGGTGCGAGCAGGATGAGTCCGAGCAGGCCGGGGCCGGCCCCCACCCGGTCCGACAGACTCGGGATCCGGGAGATCCACGAGGCGAACAGGGCCCCGTCCGCGAAGAAGACGACCGTGACGGCGGCCCGGGGGTTGATGAGCGCCCGCGGGCTCATGCCCACAGCACGTCGATGCCGGCGGCGCGGTAGGGGGCGAGGGTCGCCTCGCTCGCGTCGCTGTCGGTCACCAGCGTGGTGATCGCACCGATCGGAGCCACCACGGCGGCCATCGCCGTACCGAGCTTGTCGTGGTCGGCCAGGGCGATCACCTCCGCCGCCCCCTCGATCATCACCGCCTTGACCCGCGTCGGCATATACACGCATGCCACGCCGCGGGTCACGGCGCACATATGCGCTCGGCCGCGGCGACGATCGCAGCACGGTGCCGGGCCAGCCGCGTGGCGGAGTCCGGGTCGCTGCCGTCCGCGCGCAGCAGGTCCCGCGGACTGAGCTGCCAGCTGTAGGCGAGCCCGTTGATGAGCACGAGCAGGTCGGCCGGGCCGATCGCGCGCGTGCCGGACTCGGACCCGAGCGCGGTGACCTTGTTCGAATACATCGTCCCGGCGTCCGGACCCGCCTCGGGGCGCTCGAGTTGGCGCCAGGTGTTCATGCGGAAGCCCTGGGGCCGGATCAGGTGATAGTCGAACAGGCGACCGGCGTAGCCGGGCAGATCGTCCTCGGTGAGGGGCACGTCCGCGATCATGCGGGTGAGCACGTGATGCAGGGCGGCATCGAAGAGCTTCTCCTTGCTGTCGAAATACACGTAGATCGACCGCTTGTTCGCCACAGCGGCCTCGGCGATGCGGTCGATGCGCGCCCCGGCCAGCCCGAAGGCCGAGAACTCGTCGATCGCCGCCTCGAGGATGCGGGTGCGGGTGGCCTCGGAATCGCGTGGCATGCCTGCCCACAAGGTAACCGGTTGGTTCGGCACCGTGATATGGTCTTGAACGAACTAGTTACTTACTATCGGAAGTGGACACCATGCATCAGCGCACGTTGGGAACTCAGGGTCTGGAGACCTCGGCGCTCGGGCTCGGGACGATGGGCATGACCATGGCCTACGGAACGGCGCAGAACGACGACGCCTCGAGCATCGCCACCATCCGCGCCGCGTGGGCGCTCGGCGTGACGCTGTTTGACACCGCGGAGCTCTACGGCGGCGGAACCGGGACCAACGAGACGCTGGTCGGTCAGGCGGTCAGGGCCTTCCGCTCGGAGGTGACGATCGCCAGCAAGTTCGGCTTCGACATGTCCGACCCGACCTTCGCGGGGCGCGATTCACGCCCCGAGCACATCCGCGAGGTGACCGAGCACAGCCTGCGCTACCTCCAGACCGACTACCTCGACATCCTCTATCAGCACCGCGTCGACCCCGACGTCCCGATCGAGGAGGTCGCCGGCGCGGTCAAGGAGCTGATCGACGCCGGCAAGGTGCGCTACTTCGGTCTGTCGGAGGCCGACCCGGCCACCATCCGCGCCGCCCATGCCGTCCAGCCCGTGTCGGTGCTCCAGACCGAGTACTCGATCTTCGAGCGCGAGGTCGAGCCGGAGATCCTCCCGCTCCTGCGGGAGCTGGGCATCGGCTTCGTCCCCTACTCACCGCTCGGTCGCGGCTTCCTCACCGGAGAGATCAAGCCGGCCAGCGAGTATCCGGCCGACGACATGCGCAGCTGGGATGACCGCTGGCAGGGGGACAACTTCACCCGCAACCGGGCCGCCGTGGCGGAGCTCACCGAGCTCGCGACGTCGAAGGGCATCACGGTCACCCAGCTGGCGCTGGCCTGGCTGCTCGCCCAGGGCGATGACATCGTGCCGATCCCCGGCACCCGGAGCGAGGCCCGCCTGGCCGAGAACGTCGCCGCTGCCGACGTCACGCTGAGTGACGACGACCTCGCTCGCGTGCAGGAGATCCTGCCCGAAGGGTCCTACGGGAGCCGCTACCCGGCCGAGATGATGCCGTAGCGCACTGACCCAGAGCCCCGGCGACGCACAGCTGCGGGGGGCCCCACAGGCCCCCCGCGTCAGCGCCGTCGCAGCACCACGTTGGGCTCAGCGGCCCGCTCGTGCACCACGACGCGGTCGCCCACGCGGAGGTGCAGGCCAGGCCGGTGGTCGTGGACGATGTTCTGGGCGAAGAACACCCCGGTGTCGTTGGGGTCATGGGCATTGGCCCCGCGGCGGCTCACCAGCGCGCGTCGCACCGCCTTGCCGCGGCGCGCCGTCTCCTGATCCACGTCGGGGATCGCGCAGCGATCACACGCCTTGACGACGTGGGCACCCATCGCCCCGACTGACAGCTCGCTCCAGTAGTCCTCGTCGTAGGCGTCCAGTCCGGGTCCGTCGACGACAAGGTTGGGGCGAAAGCGGCTCATCGGGACGGGCGCGTCGAGCTCGGTGTTGAGCTGGGCCAGGGACGCCGTGGAGGCGAGCAGGATCGCGTGAGCGTCGGCGAAGCCCACCTGGTTGCTGGCCCCGGGGCGGCGGTAGCGCTCGGGGATGCAGCGGGGGGCGTCCTCGCGCACCCTCAGCAGGCGGTAGCGGCGACGTCGCTTGTACGCGGTCAGGTAGGCGCTGAACCAGTCGTTCAAGGCCTCACTGACCACCTGTCCCAGCACCGGCTGGCCGTGGACGGTGGCGTGCACGAGCCGTGTGTCGTCGGCCTCGAGGGCCAGGGGGATCTCGGCGGGGGCCATCCCGGGGGCGCTCAGCCGGATCGCCGCCGGGGCGAGGCTCGGCACGATCAGCGCCATCTCGGGGATCTGGCGCTGGGAGAGGAAGGCGCCGTGCTCATCCACCACCATGTAGTCGCGATCGTGGACGAGCCCCCGGGGGGTGACATCCGCCGCGCTCAGCGCGATGCCGTGACACGACTTGATCGGGTACGTGTACAGGCCGGTGACGGTGATCGCGCTCATGCACCGCGATTGTGGCTCAGCGGTGCCTCAGAGCGCTTGATCCCCGAGCGTGGCGGGGTCGAAGTAACCGGCGAAGCGGGTGATCTGACCATCGGAGAACTCGACGACGCTCACGCCGACCAGGTCGACCGCGTCGCCGCCGCGCCCGGTCCCGGTCCGCTTCCACTCGAGCATCGTCACGTCGCCCTGAGAGACGACGTTGGCGAACTCCGAATGCACCGATTGGAACAGACCACGGTCGGCGGTCCAGAACGTGCGGGCGCCCTCGGGGCCGGAGTGGTCCCCGTTTCCGGTGAGGTTCTCGCAGCGGCTGTCGGGCGCGAACAACCCGACCAACGGCTCGACGTCGTTGTCGGCTTCCAACCTGTTGAGGGCGTCGATGAAGGCGCGGGCATCGTGATCTGACATGGCGCAGCGCTACCCGAGCCCATGGCGCGCCACACCTCCGGTACGGTGAGCGCAGGCGCGCCGGGAAGACTGGTCGGCATCACAACCCATGCTGCCCGAAATCACTCACTTCGCCGGACCGCTGAGCGTGGTCGCCGTCGCCCTGGTGCTCGCGGTGCTCGCCACGACGCTCACCGGACGCCTGCCGATCCCCGCCCCCGCGCTGTTTCTGGCCGGCGCCGCAATCGCCTCCGCCCTCGCCCCGTCGGTCCGGCGGGAGGTGGGGATCCTCACCGTCGAACGGGTCGCCGTCGTCGCGCTGATCGTCATCCTGTTCAACGGCGGTCGCGACATCGGGGCGCGGCGACTGACCCGCTCGCTGGCCGACGTCAGCTCGATCGGCCTGCTCGGAACGTTCCTCACCGCCGCCGCCCTGGCGCTCGCCGCCCATCTCATCGTCGGGCTGGACTGGCCGGTGGCGGGGGTGCTCGGTGCGGCCATCGCCCCGACCGACCCGGCGGTGATGTTCTCGGTCCTCGGCCGCCAGGAGGTCGGGGGACGCTCGGGCACCGTGCTGGAGGGTGAGGCCGGGATCAACGATCCGGCCGGCATCGCGCTGCTGCTCGGGATGATCGCCGTCGCCACCCATCCCGGTGCGTCGATCCTCATCGTGCTCAAGGACTTCGCGCTCGAGATGAGCATCGGCGTGGTCCTCGGACTGCTCGGCGGCCGGCTGCTCATCGCCGGACTGGCCCGCGTCCGCCTCGGCAACTCGGGGCTGTATCCGGTGCTCGCCCTGGCGTCCGCCGGACTGCTCTACGGCGTCACCACCCTGGTCGACGGCTCGGGTTTCGGTGCCGTGTTCGTGGCCGGGCTGCTGCTCGGCGACCGGCGCCTGCCCTATGCGCGGGAGATCAACCAGTTCACCGAGAGCCTGGCCAGCCTGGCCGAGGTGGCGGTCTTCCTCGCCCTGGGTCTCAGCGTCGACCTGGGCAGCATCAGCCTGAGCGACTGGCTCCAGGGGCTGGGCATGTTCCTGGTCATGGCGCTCCTGGTGCGTCCGGCCGTCGTCACCCTGACGCTGGCGAGGTCCTCCCTCGGCCGGCGGGAGAAGGCGTTCATCGCCTGGAGCGGGCTCAAAGGAGCGGTGCCGATCCTGCTCGGGGCGTTTGCCGTACTCGACCATGTCCCCCACCATGCCCGCATCTATGACGTCATCTTCGTCGTCGTGCTCGCCTCGGTAGTCCTCCAGGGCGGGCTCGTCCCGTCCATCGCAGCGCGTCTGAGGATTCCCATGGCGCTGTCCCCCGAGCTGCCCTGGGAGCTGTCGGTCAAGCTGGCCGAGCCCCCGCGGGACCGGGTCGAGCACGCGGTGCAGACCGGCTCACGGGCGGACGGGGCCCGCCTGGAGGAGCTGCCGCTGGGAGATCAGGCGTGGGTCACCCTGGTGCTCCGGGACGGCCGGGCGATCGCCCCCCGCCCCGACCTCGTCCTCCGCGCGGGTGACGTCGTGTTCCTCCTCGGGGTCGACGACGGCCCGCAGCTGATGGACGCGTTCAGCGGCGCCTGACCGGTTCCCCGTTCAGCCCAGGGCGGTCAGCTCATAGGCCTCGAACGGGCGGTCCAGGCCACGGACCTGGATCTCACGCGGGTTGACGCGCATGTCCGCCGGCAGCTGCGCCGGGGCGACCGCCGCCGCCAGCAGCGTCCGATGGTTGGCGGACTTGGTCAGCGCGTGGGACACGTTGACCGGCAGTCCGAAGACGTCACCCGCCCGGTGCACCACGCGCCCGAAGGCAAGTCCGGCCCGCGCTCTGAGGCCGACGTCACGGGCCAGGTTGCTGATGCAGTCCAGCGATGCCGCGGCGACGTCGAGGGGGTCGGCACCCACCAGGAAGACCCCGTCGCCGACGTACTTGGTCACCTCGACGCTGCGGCCGCGGATGGCCGACTGGGCCGAGGTGAACAGACCGTCGACCAGCCGTTGGGTGTCAGCCAGCGTCGCGTGCCCCAGCAGGGCGGTGGAGTTCACCACGTCGACATGGGCGATCGCGGTGGGCATGGTGGAGCGGCGCGAGCGGTCGAGGCTGGTCGAGTGCCCGGCCACGACCCGGTGCAGGAGCAGGCTGTGCAGCACGTCGAACACGTCCCGTCCCACCGGACCCAGCCGGTCGGCCATCGCCGCCACACGGGCGTCGCTGCCGTCCGCGCCGTTGCGCAGACGTGACAGCGCCTCGGTCTCGGCGGCCACCACGCGGCCGACCGCGCGGATGTAGGCCTGTCCCATCACCGCCAGGTCGGACTCGCGCAGCCCCTGCGCGGTGATCCCCGCGATCTGGCGGTGCAGCAGCTGCTCGGCCTCGGTGGTGAGCTCGGGATCGTCGACGCCGGCCAGGGACAACCACTTGGCCACCATCTCCCGGGCCTTGGGACTGTCGGGACCATCGGGGCTGGAGCGGAGCATCGTGTTGAGACGATAGGCCGTGGTGAGGCCCGGAGAGGCGGTGGGCACCACCGTGGCTAGCCTCGGGTGCGTGCTCGTGCTGCTTCCCCCCTCCCAGGGCAAGGCGTCGCCTGAGCGCGGTCGCCGGGCCGGGCTCTCGACGCTCGTCTACCCCCGGTTGCGCGAGCCCCGCGAGCGGCTCATCGACGCGGTCGACCCGAGCCTGCGCCGCGCGCCCGCGATCCCGGCCGCCGAGCTCTACACCGGCGTGCTGTTCGGCGCCCTCGGCCTGGCCGATCTGCCCTGGGACGGCGTGCTGATCGCCAGCGCGCTGTGGGGCGTGGTGCGCCCGGGCGACCGGATCCCCGCCTACCGGCTCGACATGAGCGCCCGCCCGCGCCCCATCGGCCCCCTGGCCGCCTACTGGCGCGGTCCGCTGCGCGAGGCGCTGCCTGACCGCGGGCTGGTGCTCGACCTGCGTTCTGGCGCCTACGCGGCGGCCTGGCAGCCCCGGCGCGCCACCCGTGTCGCCGTCCGCGGGTTCACCGAGGCGCCCGACGGTCGCCGGACGGTGATCTCCCACATGGCCAAGCGGGTGCGGGGTGAGGTGGCCCGCCTCGTCCTCCAGGCCGGGGGCGCCGAATCCGCCGCGGCGATCGCCGAGATCGCCCGCGCGGGCGGCCTGCGGGTGGAGCTGTCAGACGGCGCGCTCGACGTCATCGAGTGAGCTTCCGCCGGTCACGGCCACCGGATCTGCGCGAACATCGCCCGGAGCTTGGGACCGCGCGCCGGGTTGACCGTCTCGACCCAGGAGATCCGGCCCAGCAGGTGGGCTCGGAAGTCAGCCACCCGGTCACGGTTCTGGCCGGCCGGCCCGAAGGCGGCGGCGTTGTGAAGGGTGGCCTTGAGCTGCTCGTACTGGCGACGCGAGACGTTGGGGTGGGCGTTGACCACGACCCCGCACACCGTCTGGCGCCCGCCCGCGCTCTGGATGGCGGCCTTGGCGACGTTCGGGGTGAAGCCCTCCGCACGGATGATCGTGGTGACGAGCGCCTCGAACGCGGCGCGGTGGCGGTGCAGCCGCTCGGACCCCGAGAAGGTCAGGTCATCCGCGTAGCGGGAGTAGCGCAGGTCCGAGGCCCGAGCCAGGCCGCTGAGACGCCGGTCCAGGCCCAACGCCGCCAGGTTGGCCAGCGCCGGCGAGCTGGGCGCCCCCTGGGGGAGATGCGGGGTGGCCAGCTGGCGCCCGAGCCGGAAGCGCGCCTCGACGGCCTCCGCGGGCGTGGTCACGGCGATGGCCTGCCACACCGCGGCGGGCACCACGTTGGTGCTCAGGCCCGTGAGGACATGGCAGACCGGCGGTGGGTAGCCGAGCGTGCGCCAGATGGCGTAGACCCGTCCCGCCGGGACCGAGGCGAAGAAGTCCTTGAGGTCGAGGGACAGCACCGCGGCCCGCCCGGTGTGTACGGCGGCGTGGGTGACGGCCGAGCGCCCGCGGGTGAAACCGTGGGCGGCGTCATGGGCGGGCACCCAGTCGAGGATCTGGGTGAGGATCCAGCGCTGGATCTCCTTCAGGCGCGCCTTGGGCGCCTCGATCACCCGGGGGACCGGGCCGTCGCGATGGTGGGCGCGGTAGCGATAGTTGCGCAGCTGCTCACGCGGGACGCTGCGTTCGAGGCCGCGCACGTCGGCCAGCCAGGCCAGCTGGCCGGGGCTGAGCTCGAGTCGCTCGGCGAGGTCGACGACGTCGGGGATGTGGGCGAT
Source organism: Burkholderia sp. PAMC 26561 (assembly GCA_964657595.1). GTDB lineage: Bacteria > Actinomycetota > Thermoleophilia > Solirubrobacterales > Solirubrobacteraceae > Palsa-465. The sequence continues at coordinate 12,400 of CAZZVR010000026.1, forward strand.
CCCCGAGACGCGCTCACGCGGGACACGTGGTGGGGGCGGAACCACCGGGGGCGCCGGAGCGGGGAGCAGCCGGTGGATCTGCGGGGGGTCGGTGGCGAGCTCGGGGCTGGTGCGCGCCGCGAGGAACGCCGCAATGTGCTCCACCAGCTGGTCCGGGCGCTCGATCGGTGGCGTTCGGTAGAGCGCGACGACGGACATGGCCAGCGCCTCCATCCAGCTCGGCCAGCGGTCCAGGCACGCGGCGCCGGCCTCCGCGACGGCCTCGACGTTCCATCCGGCGGTGGTGAGGAACCCGTCGGCGAGCTCACGGGCCAGGAGTGCGCGCTCCTCTGCGTCGTACATCCGCCAATGATTGCGACGCCGCGCTCCGACTGCTCCTGTCGTGCGTGCCCCCCAGTGCCCCGGAGGGAGCACTCAAGGGCTCGCGATGCACTGGCCGAGGTCACTCGCTGTCCCCGGGGTAACCCCGGGGAGGTGAGCGGATCTGTACAGGTCCGCCCACCCAACTCGGTGCCGCGACGTCGCGGTCGCGGACGCTAGCGCACGGGCGCGTGGGGCGTGGCGCGTCTCAGATCGGCTGGCCGGGGGTCTGGGGGTTGGCCGGCGGCGTGGGGAGCTTGGGCGTCTGTCCGGCGTTGGCGGGCGCGCGGACCCAGTCCACGATGTGACCGTGGACGATCACGAAGTCGGTGCTCGCGCTCGCGCCGGTGCCCGAGCCGCAGTCCGCGCCCCGCCCTGACCGGTTGGTGAGACGGAAGAACGCCTGGATGTAGCGGCCGTGCTGGGTGGTGGAGATCAGCTTGGCCCCACAGGACAGGGACGCGTTGACCGCCTCGGCCTCGCGCTCGGTGTGGATCACCACGGCCGCCAGCTGGCCGTTGGCGCCCGTCCCGTTGGCGAACACGCTCGGCAGGGCGAAGTAGCCGGCCGCGCCGCGCAGGTTGCCCCGCGCCAGCGCAGCCGCCCAGTCGCGGATCACCGTCACCTCGGCCGCATCCCGAGATGCGGGGGCGTGCCGCGGCGCGGCGATCAGCCGCCCCGAACCACAGCCCGCCAGCAGCCCGACCGTCACCACCAGGATCAGCACCAGACCGGCGCGACGCGAGGACACGGCTCAGATCGTCCCACGTCAGGCAACCCGGCGGGAGCACGGGGGGTCCGGGCCCGAGTAAGCATCCTGTCAATTCCGCTGAGAAACCACTCAAGCAATCGCATTGCCTGTCGATACAAGTCGGGAGTTCAGCTCAGCCATCCGTCCAGAAATCCGACAGGGAGTCAAGGAAGCGATGCGAGGCGCAGTCACACAGAGATTCGTTACCGGGGTGGCCGTCAGTGCCGCACTGTTCGCCGCGACCAGCGGCACCGCACTGGCCGATGACACCAGCCCCACGGCTGTCCAATCGGCCGATCAGGTCTCCCAGCCGTTCCTGGCCTGGGGCGACGGCGCCGCCTACGAGCTGGCGCCCAACGGCGACTTCGCCGACGGGCTGAGCGGTTGGGCGACCTCCGGCGCCGCGGGACTCACCTCCGCGGGCGAGCCCGCCTACGTGACCGGTTCGACCACCGGCGCCGCGCTCGAGCTGCCGGCCGGAAGCTCGGCCACGAGCCCGGTGACCTCGATCACCGCCGACGATCCGACCATCCGCTTCTTCACCGCCAACACCGGTGATCCCAGCTCGACGCTGAGCGTCGCGATCACCTTCACCACCCTGGCCGGCTTGACGCTGACCCTGCCGGTCGCCACGATCAGCGCCGACAGCAGCTGGGCACCCTCTCCCCAGGTGTGGATCGCGGTGAATCTCCTGGCCGGCACCGGGACGGTGCCCGCGCAGTTCACCTTCACGCCCAACGGCGCGGGCTACTGGCAGATCGACGACCTCTACGTCGATCCGTGGGGGCGGACATGAGCCACGCCGCATCGGTCTCTGACCCCCCCGCGCTGACCCTGTCGGGCAGCGAGCGCGCGCTCGCCGCGCTGTATGTGCCGGTGGCCGCAGCCATGCTTCTGGTGGTGCCGGTCGGCCACCCGCTGCTCCTGCTCCCGCTGGCCGCCGCGCTGGCCACCTACCTGCTCCAGCGGGTCATCCGCCTGCCCCTGGTGGACGGATACGTGTCCGTCGTCCAGCCGGCCTTCGTGATTCTGCTGTTCGCCCTGCCGTTGAACCTCGTGGCGACGGTCATCCCGCTGGGATTGTTCGCGAGCACGCTCGTCAGCGACCGCTCCATCGACGTGCGCCGCCTCCCCCTGGCCCTCGCCGACGCCTGGTACTGCATCCCCCCGGTGATCGTCCTGGCTCTGGCGGCGCCGGGTCACTTCTCCTGGCATCACTGGCCGGTGTACCTGGCCGCGCTCGCAGCCGAGCTGGCGGTCTCCTTCCTCGGTCCGATCCTGCGGCTGGCCATCTACCGCCGAGCCCACGGCCTCGATCCGGCGGTGCTCGTCCTGCCGGCGGCGATCGACCTGCTGCTCACCCCGATCGGCGCCGCGGCGGCCCATGCCGGGGCCAAGGCCCCGACGGAGAGCGTGCTCATCCTCGCCTCCGTGCTCGCCCTGGTGGCGCTGCTCAGCCGCGAGCGGGCCGCGCGACTGGGCTATGAGGCCAGGGCGCTGCGGGATGCACTCACCGGTCTGGCCAATCGCGCCCTGTTCGATGAGCTGCTGGATGCCACCTCACGTCGCCTGGAGCGCTCCGGCGAGCTGGGCGCACTGCTGTTCATCGACCTGGACAACTTCAAGCAGGTCAACGACGTGCATGGCCACCCGGCCGGCGACATCGTCCTGCGCACGACCGCCACGCGCGTGCAGAGCGCCCTGCGGGATGCCGACACCGTGGCGCGCTTCGGAGGTGACGAGTTCGCCGTGCTGCTGCACGATCCCACCAGCCGCGAGGCGGTCGAGCAGATCGCCGGGGTGATCAAGCACGCTGTCTCCGCACCGATCACCGTGGCGCCGAACACGAGCGTGACGGTGACCGCGTCGGTCGGCCTGGGATTCCTCGGCACCCAGACCGGACCGGCGGATGCCGTGGCCTGCGCGGACAAGGCGATGTACGACGCCAAGCAGGTCGTACACCAGGCGTTCGCCTACCGGGGCTGACCTGAGCTGGGCCAGCCGGGCCCAGCTCACACGGCGGGCGGCGCCTGATTGAGCACCAGCCAGTAGAGCCCGAGTTGGCGGACGGCCTCGAGGAACTGGCTGAAGTCCACCGGCTTGCGGATGTAGCTGTTGGCTCCCAGCTCATAGCCAGAGAGCACGTCGCTCTCCTCGTTTGACGTGGTCAGGATGATCACCGGCAGCAGCTTGGTCAGCGGCTCTGAGCGCATCTTCCTCAGCACCTCCAGGCCACTCATGCGTGGCAGCTTGAGGTCCAGCAGCACGACCTGGGGGGTGTCGGCGGTGTCACGCCCGACGTGGGCGCCGGTCGCGAACAGGTAGTCGAGCGCCTCGACCCCGTCGCGGGCGACGACGATCTCGTTGGAGATGTTGTTCTTCTTGAATGCCCGCAGGGTGAGCAGCTCGTCGTCGGGGTTGTCCTCGACGAGCAGGATCTTCTCTTTCACGCAGTGGTCTCCTCAGCGGACAGGGTGAACGAGAACTTCGCCCCCGCCCCGGGGGTTCCTTCCGCCCAGATGCGGCCACCGTGGCGCAGCACGATCCGCTGGACGGTGGCCAGGCCGATCCCGGTGCCCTCGAACTCCGCCGCCGGGTGCAGGCGCTGGAAGGCGCCGAACAGCTTGCCGGCATAGGTCATGTCGAAGCCGGCGCCGTTGTCGGAGACCACGAACACGCGTTCACCGTCCTGCTCGGTGGCGCTAAAGGCGATGCTCGCCCCGTCAGCGCGCCGGGTGAACTTCCAGGCATTGCCGATCAGGTTCTGCAGCACCAGCGCCAGTGTGCGCCGGTCGCCCTGGACCCACACGTCGGGGTCGATCTGCACCGCTACGACCCGGTCGGGGTCCCCGGCGCGAAGGTCAGCGACGACCTCGACGGCGAGCCGAGAGAGATCGACCGGGGCGCGGGACAGCTCGTCGCGAGTCACCTGCGCCAGCTGCAGCAGCCCGTCGATCAACTGGCCCATCCGCTCGGTGGCGGCCCGGACCCGGCCGAGGTAGCCGACGCCCTCGGCGTCGAGCCGATCGGCGTAATCCTCCTCCAGGGCCTGACTGAAGCCGTGGATCGCCCGCAGCGGGGCCCGCAGATCGTGGGACACCGAGTAGGCGAAGGACGCCAATTCACGGTTGGCCACCGTCAATGAGGCGGTGCGTTCGGCGACCTGGCGCTCGAGCTCGATGTGCCGGTCCTGCGCCGCGGCGCTCGCCCGGTCGCGCTCGACCGCCCGGCCGAGTTGGATGCCGACCTGGGTGATCAGCGCCAGCAGCCGGGCATCGGCGGCGGCGGCGTGGTAGCTGAAGAACACGAACACCCCGACGATCTCCTCCCCGACCCAGACCGGGGCGGCCGCCGCGGCGCGCAAGCCCGCGGCCCGAGCCGCCTCGGAACCGGTGAAGCGGGGGTCGGTGCTGAAGTCGTCGACCCACATCGCCTCGCGCTGGCTGATCACGTGGTCGGTCAGCTTGGCGCCCGGGGTCGCGCTCAGCCCGTCGGCGGCGGTCACGAACTCTCCGAGGGTCCCGGGGTCGTCGACATGCCAGATCCGGGTGGCCGCCGACTCGGCGTCACGGCGCAGGGTGACGTGACCCACCGGCCAGCGGGCGAACCGGCAGATCTTCTCCACCGCGACCTGGAAGGCCGCGTCGGTCGACTGGACGGCGTTGACCGTGCTGGCGACCGACTCGAGCACCCGTAGCTCCTGCTGGTGCTCGTAGAGCTCGCGCATCTTGGTCTCGGCGATGGCCTCGACCTCCGCCCGGGCCGTGCGCTCCCGCGCCAGGCGTCGCCGCAGCCGAGTCAGCTCGAGCTCGAGCTCGGGCTCGGTCGCGCTCACGCCAGCGCCGGTCGGGCCAGCGCCGTGATCTCCAGGACGCAGGTGGAATCACCGCGGTGCACGCACTGGGGCTGGTGCACCTCGAGCGGCTCACCGAAGAAGTCACCCGCGCCATGGATGAGACCCTCACCGAAGCTGCAGAGGGCGCGGGCTGAGCTATAGCGCATGGTCAGCACCCCCGGCTCACGCGGGGGGTCGAAGGCGAACACCGGCAGGTCGGCATCCGGGTAGACCTTGCGCACCTCGAGATGATGGACGTCGTTGAGCGTGCGGAGGAACGGGAAGGCGGAGCCGTGGGGAGCGAAGAACGCCGGGTAGGCACGAGCCAGCGGTGGGATCGCCGCCCGACCGAACCAGCGGATCACGTCATCCGGGGTCCAGTCCCACATGGCCGCGGCCGCGGCCACGACCGCCAGCAGATCCTCGTGCGGGTAGCTGCCGACCGACGTCCAGGCACCTTCGAGCCCCGTGCGGTCCAACAGCTCATCCCAGGTGTCCTCGCCGTGTTCATCACACACGGCACTCTGAAGCAGGTTGAAGATGACGCCCTTCATGGCGCGGTGACCTCCGGGTTCGGGGGGGAGAGGGCGCTCAGCAACTCGGTGGCGGGGCGTGGGCGAGCGACATGGTATCCCTGGGCGTAGTCGACGCCCAGCTCGGCCAGCAGCTCCAGCGTCTCGGCGTCCTCGACGAACTCGGCGATCGTCTTCAAGCCCATGCCCGCGGCGATCTCGACCATCGCCTTGACCACGAGCCGGTCCGTGGATGACCGCGGCAGCTCCCGGATGAAGCCGCCGTCGATCTTCACGTAGTGCAGGGGCAGGTGCTTGAGGTAGTAGAAGGAGGCAAAGCCCGCCCCGAAGTCGTCGAGGGCGAAGCGACAGCCGAGGCTGGTCAGGCGCTGGGCGAGTGAGCGCGCCAGCTCCATGTTGGTGATCGCCGCCGTCTCGGTGATCTCGAAGGTGAGGCTGGCCGGGTCGATCTGAGAGCGCTTCAGCTCCGTCTCGATCACCTCCAGCACCGCCGGGTCATCGATGGAGCGGCCCGAGAGGTTGACCTCGAGTGAGATCGGCTGTCCGGCCGCCTCGTGCTCGGCGATCAGGGCGATGGCGTTGGCGATCACCCACTGGTCGATCGCGTTGATGAGACCGAAGCGTTCCGCGGTCGACAGGAACGCGCCGGGGGCGATGATCGCGCCCTGGTCGTCGATCATCCGCAACAACACCTCATGGCGGGTCACCTGTCCGCTGCTCAGGTCGAGGATCGGCTGGTGATAGAGGGTGAACTTGTCATGCTCGAGCGCGTCGCGGATGCGCTCGGCCCAGGTGAAGCGATGCTCCAGGGCGCTGCTGGCCCGAACCGAGGCGCCGTTGACGGCCAGTCGGTCACGGCCCGCCTCCTTGGCCTCATACATGGTCACGTCAGCGGCGGCGAGCAGCTCGTCAGCGGCCAGGCCCTCGTCGGAGAAGGTCACCAGTCCGGCACTGGCGGTCACCCGCAGATGGCGGTCCCCCACGACGAGCGTCTGCTCGCGGATCTTGGCCAGCACCTGCTCGAGCACGGCTGTGGCCTGCACCGGGGAGGTGTGGGGAATGAGGACGGCGAACTCATCGCCACCGAGGCGGGCGACCACGTCGGTGACGCGGGAGCGGCGATCGAGCGTGGCGGCCACCCCACGGATCAGCTCATCGCCGATACGGTGCCCGAGCGTGTCGTTGACGTACTTGAAGTTGTCCACGTCGATGACGGCCAGGGCCGTCACCAATCCGTAGCGCGCTCCCGCTGACACCGCGCGGGCGAGCTCCTCCTCGAAGCGGCGCCGGTTGAGCAAACCGGTCAGGCCATCCTGGTCGGTGAGCTGGCGCAGCTGGGATTCGAACTGCTTGCGCTCGGTGATATCGCGGGCGATGCCCGAGACGCCGATGATGGCACCCAGGGCGTCCCGGATCGGTGACAGCGTGAGGGTCACGGCGATCGTTGCGCCGGACTTGTGCCGGGCGGTCAGCTCCAGCACCGGAGCGTGGCCGCCGCCCGCCACCCGCTCGATCAGACGCGTCACCCCGAGCTCGTCGCCGGCGGCGGCGACCTGGGTGATCGAGGCGCCGATCATCTCGGTGGCCCGGTAGCCGTAGAGACGTTCGGCCCCCGGGTTCCAGGTCTCGATCCTCCCCGCGGGCGTCATGCTGACAATCGCATCGTCGGAGGACTCGACGATCGCCGCCAACCGCCGCACGCTGCCCTCGGCCCGCCGCAGAGCCTCCTCGGCCTCACTGCGCCGCCCCCGGGTCGCCGCTTCACGCAGCTCGCGCTCGAGCGCCGGGACGAGCCGTTTGAGGTTGCCCTTCATCACATAGTCATGGGCCCCCGCGCGCATGGCATCGACCGCCACCTCCTCACCGATGGCGCCCGAGACGATGATGAAGGGGATGTCGAGGCCGCGCTCGCGCACGAGCATGAGACCTCCCCCCTCACTGAAACTGGGCAAGGCGTGGTCTGACAACACCACGTCCCAGGGCCCCTCGTCGAGCGCAGCCGCCATCTCGACGCGAGTCTCCACCCGCTCACCCGTCACCTCATACCCGGCCTTGCGGAGGTGGCGTTCGATGACGAAGACATCCTCGGAGGAGTCGTCGACGAACAGCACTCTCAGCTGCGAACTTGAGCTCACCGCACGTTAATCGACACAAGTTCGAGAAAACATGAGCGCTGGTCGCTGGCGGCCCGGCCCGGGCGGCTCGACGCGGGCGGGCTCGCTGGACACTTCAGCGCAGGCTGCGCCCGATCACCACACGCTGGATCTCGTTGGTGCCCTCATAGATCTGGGTGAGCTTGGCGTCGCGCATCATCCGCTCGACCGGGTTATCGACCACATACCCCGAGCCACCCAGCACCTGAACGGCGTCGATGGTCACGCGCATCGCGGTATCGCTGGCAAACAGCTTGGACATGGCCGAATACTTACCGAGATCCGGGTCGCCGGCGTCGACCTTGCAGGCGGCGCGGTAGAGCAGCTCGCGCGCTGCGGCCGTCTGGGTCTCCATGTCCGCGAGCTTGGCCTCGATGGCGCCGAGGCGGTTGATCGGCTCGCCGAACGCGGTCCGCTCACGGGCGTAGGCGGCCGCGGAGTCGGTCGCTCCCTGGGCCAGGCCGACCGCCTGGGCGGCGATGCCGATCCGCGAACGATCCAGCGTCCGCATGGCGACCTTGAAGCCGTCACCGACGGCGCCGATGACGTCTGCGTCGCTGACGAACACGTCCTTGAAGGCCAGCTGTCCCGTCGGGGACCCGCGCATGCCCATCTTGTGCTCGAGCCGGGTGACCGAGAAGCCCGGGGAGTCGGCCTCGACGAGGAAGGCGGTGATCCCCCGTGAGGGCGACACCGACGGGTCGGTCACGGCGAACACGACGTAGGCTCCGGCGACGCCGGAGTTGGTGATCCAGTTCTTGGCGCCGTTGATCAGCCAGCCACCGTCGGTCTGGGTGGCGTGGGTGCGGATCGAGCTGACGTCGGACCCGGCGTCGGGCTCGCTCAGCGCGAACGCCGCCAGCCACTCACCCGAGGCATAGCGCGGCAGCACGCGCTCCTTCAGCTCGTCGGAACCGTCGATGCGGATGGGCAGGGTTCCGAGCTCTTGAACGGCGAGCATGAGCGCTGAACTCGCGCACGCCTTGGCGATCTCCTCGATCGCCACCGCCGTCATCAGCGTGCCGGGTCCGATGCCGCCGTAGCGTTCCTCGAAGGGCAGCGCGAGGATGTCGTATTCAGCGAGCAGCTCACGGACGTCCTGGGGGAACTCCCCAGAGGCGTCGATCTCCGCCGCTCGCGGGGCGATCTTGTCGGTCACCAGCTTCCGGATGGTCGCCTGGAAACCGCGCTGCTCACGCGTGAGTCCGTACTGAAACTCGTTGTCCGCCGTCACGCTCATGCCGTCACCGTCCCGTTCCTGGGGTGCCCGTTCTGCGCTGCGCGGGTGGTCTGTCCGCCTCGGCAGTGCCTGATCTCAGGATATCCAATGGTCGGGGGTCCGACTATCACCGACGATGACCCGGCGCTGTCAGAGCTCGCGTCCCTCAGAGCGTGGGCAGGTACTCGTCCCGCAGCCAGGCGACCGTCTCGCTCAGGCCCCGTGCGTAGTCCACGCCCGGGGTCCACCCGAGGACCGTGCGCAGCTTGGCGTTGGAGAAATCCTGGTCGATGCCGAGGATCTGGACCGCCGCGCGGGTCAACAATGGGGCGGTATGGAGTCCGGTGAGGCGACGCAGCGCCCGGTAGCCCTCCTCCAGGCACACCGCGATGGCGAACGCCAGCGCGTAATTGAGCCTGATCCAGGGTCGCGGGTAGCCGAGACCGACCCCGATGCCGCCGAGGAACTGAGCCCAGGTGACGTCCAATCCATCGACCACGTTGAAGCTCTCGCCGGCCGCCTCGGGCCGGCTGAGGGCCAGCAGGACCGCGTCCACCAGGTTGTCGACGTGCACGAGGCCGGCCACGGCCCGGCCGCCGGCGATCGACGGCAGGTAGCGCCCGCGCATGGAGCGGGCCATCTCCCCCACCACGGCGGTGGCGCCGGGGCCATAGACGGTGGCCGGCCGCAGGACCACCGTCTCCAGCCCGGTGCCGGAGGCGATGCGGCCCAGCTCGGCCTCGGCGTCGCGCTTGGTCTGGGAGTACCAGTTGGTGAAGCCCGCCGGCCGGTAGTCCTCGGTGACCCCGGGGGTGCCGGGGTAGCCGTAGACGTCGGTGGTGGAGATCTGGATGAAGCGGCGCACCCCCACCGCGACCGCGGCCGCGGCCAGGTCGGCGGTGCCGGTCAGGTTGGCCGCACGGATCTCCGCCACGGTTCCCCAGTCCGAGGCCATGGCGGCGGAGTGCACGACCTGTTCACAGCCCTCAGCCGCACGGCGCAGGGAGGTGAGGTTGGTCAGGTCACCCATCACCAGCTCGATGCACCCGCCTGCGGGGTTGCTCAGGCCGCGGAGCTGCGTGGTGTCCGACGTCGGCCGGACCAGGCAGCGCACCTGATATCCCTCGGCCACCAACCGGGCGGCCAGGTGGCCGCCGATGAATCCGCTGGCGCCGGTCAACAGGATCGGCTTCTCCGCGTGCACCCGCGCCGACCTCAGGCGGTGTCGCGACGCGCGGGGGCCAGCTCAGGCATCGCGTCGCAGCAGCGTGACCGACGCGCCCACCAGGATGATCAGGGTGTAGCCGCAGAACAGCGCGAAGCCGCCCCAGGGACTGAGGTGGTGGGAGTTGTCGAAGTGGAACGTCGCCACCGCGGTGCCGGCGTTGAGGGGCAGGTAGGGACTGACCGAGTTGCCCACACTGGTGGGCAGGATGTCGATCAGGCCGGAGAGGACGAAGAGCAGTCCGACGAACGCGGCGATGCCACCGGCGCTGTTGCGGACCCAGGTCCCCAGCCCGACGCACATCGTCCCCAGCACGGTGAGGAACAGGATGTTGCCGATGACCACCCGCAGCGCACCCGGGTAGCCGATCCCATGCTGGAGGTGGTGCTCGCTGACGATCGCCTGGGTGACGAAGTAGGAGATGAGGGTCGCCACCGCCATCAGCACGAAGGTGATGCCGGCGTAGACGAGCACCTTGGCGGCCAGCACCGGCATGCGGCGCGGCACCGCCATCAGGCTTGAGCGGATCATCCCGGTGGAGTACTCACCGCTGATGATCAGCACCCCGAGGACGCCGATCCCCAACTGGGCGACGTGCCAGCCCCCGACGCCCGTATCGATCGGGAAGAAGCTCGCGCGGTCGGCCGCGCCGAGGTTGGGCCAGCGGGCCATCTCCACCGCGGCGATGATCGGCCCCGGTGCGGCCATGGCGATGAAGGACACCAGCAGCACCCAGCGCGTGGAGCGCAGCGACCACAGCTTGGTCCATTCGGCGAATGCGACGCGGGGGAACGTGACGCCGGGCACGGCGACCACCGAGCGCGGGCGGCGCGCGGTATCGAGGGGAGATACGGCGCTCATGCTGCCACCGCCAGCTCGTCGCCGGCATCCCGGGATCCTGCACCGGTCCGGTATTCGACCGAGCTTCCGGTCAGGCTCATGAATGCCTCCTCCAGTGACGCGCGCTGCGGTGTGAGCTCGTCGAGCACGATCTGCTCACGCAGAGCGACCACGCCGATGTCGTGGCTGCTGAGACCCTGGACCTCCAGTGCCCCGTCCGCGCCCGCCTCGACCGTGACATCGTCGTCGCGCAGGGCCCGGGCGAGATCGTCAGCCCGGGAGGTCCGCACCAGGACCATCGCGTCGCGCGAGGCCTGGCTGACGATGTCGGTGACCGACGTGTCGGCGATGAGCCGCCCGCGACCCACGACCACGAGGTGCTCGGCGGTCTGGGCCATCTCGGACATGAGGTGCGAGGACAGGAACACCGTCTTGCCCTCAGCGGCGAGGCCCTTGAGCAGGTTCCGGATCCACAGGATCCCCTCGGGGTCCAGGCCGTTGACGGGCTCGTCGAGGATCACCGTCGAGGGGTCACCCAGCAGCGCGGCGGCGATCCCCAGCCGCTGTCCCATGCCGAGGGAGAACCCGCCGGCTCGCTTGTGGGCGACCTCGGAGAGCCCGACCAGGTCGATGACCTCGGTGACGCGCTGGCGCGCGATGCCCTGGGTCCGGGCCATGGCGAGCAGATGGTCATAGGCGGAGCGGCCCGTGTGGATCGCGCGCGCCTCCAGCATCGCGCCGATCTCACCCAGCGGCGCCTTGAGATCCCGGTAGGACTTGCCGTTCACCGTGGTGGAGCCCGAGGTCGGGGCGTCGAGTCCGAGGATCATCCGCATGGTGGTCGACTTCCCGGCGCCGTTGGGCCCGAGGAAGCCGGTGACGATCCCGGGCTTGACCGAGAAGGTCAGGTCGTCGACGGCGAGACGATCCCCGTAGCGCTTGGTGACGTGTTGGACTTCGATCATCTCGCGAACCTGCCGATGCGTGGGGGACTGGGATGAAGGTCGGGACCGCAGAAAGCTGACGGCCCGCCCCGCCATTGTCGAAGACGCGGGGTCACACGGCAATTGAGCACAGGGATGAACTTTCGCGCGCCCATCTCCCCGACAGGTAGCGCTGACCTCATCCCCAGGTTGGAGGTTGACGTACCGACCAGCGGGTAGGCGGGCCGATGCTCAGGTGTCGAACAACCGGCCGCGAAACACCTTGTGCTGCGCGGCCTGGGCGAGCGGTCGCACGGTGAGGCGGTCGATGTTGACGTGAATGGGCAGCTCGGAGGCCCAGCCGATGCATTCCGCGACGTCCTCGGCGCTGAGCGGCCGGTCGACGTCCTGGTACACCGCGGCAGCCTTCTCCACGTCCCCACCGAAGCGGTTCAGCGCGAATTCCTCGGTCTGGACCATGCCGGGTTGGATCTCGATCACCCGGATCGGGGCACCCGACAGCTCAAGCCGCAGCGTCTCGGTGAGCGCGTGCTCAGCGTGCTTGGCGGCCGTGTAACTGCCGCCGTTCTCGTAGTTGACGTAGGCAGCGGTGGAGGTGACGTTGACGATCGTGGCGCTGGCGCTGGCGCGGAGTCTCGGCAGCAGGGCCTGGGTGACCGCCAGCGTCCCCAGGACGTTCACCTCGAAGGTCCTGAGCCACGACTCGGGATCGCCCATGGCCACCGAATCCCCGTCGAAGGAGCCGCCCGCGACGTTGATCAACGCGTCACAGGTCGACAGCCCGGCGCCGAGGTCCGCCACCGCGGCGAGGTCGGTGACGTCCAGGACGGCCGTCCGGCATCCGGTCTCACGCGCGAGCGCCGCCAACTGCGGCTCCCGCCGCGCGACCGCGACGACGTCCCAACCCGCGTTCACCAGACGCCGGACCGTGGCCGCGCCGATTCCGCTGCTCGCCCCCGTCACCACCGCACACCTTGTCATCGCAGCTTCCTTTCACGGCTATGCGCGCACATGCGCGGACGTTCCTCGGTGGCCGTCTCCCGCCCCGTCCGTAGACGGACTGGGAGCCCCGACTGGCGTGTCCCAGGGTAACCCCGCGCAGACGGACGTCCTGTGACGGCGCAAAGGCGGCGCAGGACGGTACGCCGCTCCGCTGTGGCGGCTACCCCGGCGGTCGGCGTGCCAGCTCGCGGGACAGGGCCCGCGTCGCCGCCAGCACGGCGGGCGCGACCTGGGGTGGGGTGATTCGCCCGGCGGCCGGCATCGATACCGAAAGGCCGGCGATCGCGGTGCCGTCGGAACCGACCAACGGGCCGGCGACGCACACCAGGCCGGGGGTGTTCTCCTCGAGGTCATAGGCGAGGCCCCGGCGGTGGACGTCGTGGAGCTCCCGGGTCAGCGCCACCGGGTCGATGATGGTCTGGGGGGTGAGGGCGCGCAGCGGCGTGTGGTCGACCAGCCAGCCGCGCCCGGTGTCCTCGGAGAAGGCGAGCATCGCCTTACCGATCCCGGTGCAGTGCGCCGGCAGGCGCCCACCGCGCCGCGAGGGTGTGCGCACCCGCTGGTGCCCGGAGATGATCTCGACGTAGAGGACCTCACCGTCGTCGAGCACCGCGAGCTGCACCGTCTCACGCGTCGCCTCATAGAGATCCTCCATGTAGGCGAGGGCGATGTCGCGGAGACGCTGCTGGCGAGGCACCATCTGACCCAGCTCGAACAGCGCCACCCCGAGGCGCCAGCCGCGGCGCGAGCGCTCGAGCAGGCCGACTCCCCCGCCGTGGAGACGAACATCCTCACCCGCCTCCTGGCCGAGACCTCCGGAGCGCCCGAGCAACGGCGTGGCTGGTACGAGCGGCTCATCGAGGTCATCAGCGCCAGCGGTGATCGCGACAAGGCGTTCGAGACGGTGCTCTCGGCCGCCGCCGAGCTGCCCGCGGTGCCCGCGCTGTGGGACAAGGCCGAGGCGCTCGCTCGCGAGCTGTCGACCCCCCAACCGCTCGTTCAATTGTACGAGATCGTGCTCGGTGGCTCGCTGGCGCGCGACGTGACCCTCGAGGTCGGCGAGCGCGCGGTGGCCTTCGCCGAGGAGTGGTCGGACGATCCCACCAGCGCGGTGCCCCTGCTCCAGCGGATCATCGAGGTGGACCCGAGCTGCAGCTGGGCGTTCGACCGGCTCAAGTTGCTCTTCGACG
>CAZZVR010000027.1:0-25574 GCA_964657595.1 Burkholderia sp. PAMC 26561
CTCATCGGGTGGCTTCGGCTCGTGGCCGCTCTCGCCGGCGCCGGTCCCAAAGCAGCGATGTCAGCTGGCCGCCGAGCCAGCGGGAAAACAGTCGGTCAAGCCCTCTGACGTTCCAGTGCCGTCATAGGCGACCAAGCGGTCGTTCGATGGTGGTTGCTCAGTCGTGGCTGTCAGGTTGCCTCTTCGTCTGGTTTTGGACGGAGGCAGTATGGGTTTCATTAGGGCTTGTAGGCACCGGCTGGCGGATAACTGCTTGCGTTGCGGGGCTGCGGGGCGCCCTTGGCCTCGAGGACCACATCGACGTACTGGTTGTCATCGAGCGGGAACGCGGTGTCGTACCGGACGCACCCCTGCTTGTAGAGCCGCTCAGATGCGGGTTCGAATCCTTCGCCCTTGCTAAGGCCGATCGTCGCAAAACGTGGCTGCAGCTTGACTGTCGCGAACCATTCGGCGACGAGCCGTCTGACCGAGCTGGCTGTGTAGCACCGGGTGTAGGTGCGCAGGTTGATCTCGTACTCAACGTGGTTCAGTCTCGACGCGATGGTTCGTGGCGGGGCGTAGGAGACAAAGAGCTCATCATCGGCGGAGACGAGGTTGACGGTGTCTTGTGCAGTCGCGTATCCACTGTCATAGGTGCCACATGTACCGCCGGTTCCGGTCGGGAAATACGAGAAGCGCTCGGGCCCCTTCACCCTCCAGCCGTCGAACCTGAGCTTGGTGAGGGTCTGTTTCGCCTTGCGGATCAGGATGCTTGGGGCAGTGCACGGCTGAGCGTCTTGGATCTTGAGCAGATCTGACTTGAGGGTCGCGATGCGGTCCAGGGCGGAGGCGTAGGTAGCTGGCAGCGGCGTGTCGCCGAGCATCTTGCATTGGTCGGCCGCCCCACTGGCGAAGTACACATGAACGGTGGTTCGATTCGCTTCGCACGCTACGAACCGGATCTTGTCCGCTGGAATCCCTGTGCGGGCGTTGCCGACATAAGCCCGACAGATGGAGATGGCGCTCTCGCCGTTCGAGCTTGGGATCCCGGCCCCGAATGTCTGTGACCGCTGATTGTGCCCGGTGGTGCCCCAAAAGCAGACGACTGCCCCGTCGGCAAGCCGTTGAGAAGGCCAGAGTGCGACAGCTGCTGCGGCGACCCCTCCGCCGATGAGAATCATCGCCGCAAAGCTCACCGCCAGCTTGTTCCCGACCCAACCGCGCCGACGGGGTCGGCGAACCGCACGTCGTGCCGGATCGTTTTGGGCCGTGACCGGTTCGCGAGATGCAGCCCGCACCAGTTCGTCAGCCAACCGGTCGATGAAATCAGGCATTCGGTGCCTCCATAGCGCGGCGCAGGACTCCCAGTGCACGGCTCACGCGTTTGCGGACAACAGATTCAGAGCATTCCATCTCGGCTGCGATCTCTGAGTAATCGCGTTCGTCCAGCACGCGGGCGCGTAACGCGCTGAGCTGGTCTGGTTCCAAAATCGCCGACAGCTCCTTGAGGAGATCGGTCTCGATCGCGATCGCCTCAACACGCTCAAGATCACGATCTTCGAGCACGATCGGGGCCATCGCGAGCTGCTGGCGGGCGCGGTCGTCAACTCTGCCGCGACGTTGACTATCAACCAGCAGATGGCGAGCTGTGACCATCAACCAGGCCACAGGCAACGGCGGGATATCCCGTTCCAGATCCCGCACCAAAGCCAGCAGCGATGCAAACGTCTCAGCCATCAGATCCGCAGCAACCTCGGGCTGGACCCGGCGAGCTAGGAACGCGAGAACGACCGCATGGTGCCGGCGATAGAGGACGTCAAAGGACTCACCGACACCACCCCGGGTCTCTTCCAAAAGCTGGCGATCGGTCTTGGTATCAGGATGCCTATGAGGACGCTCAAGCGACATTCACTCAGCTCAACGAACTCGACGGCCATTTTGTGACCAAACGTTCCGGCCACCATCCTCTCACGCAAGGAAGGACCCACCGTTCGCGCGCCGGCCGGGTCAACCCTCAAGATCGCCCCTTCAACGTATAGGGGTTAGGACGCCCGCGCCCGAGCAGAGCAGCTGTGGATCGTCAGCTGAATGGCACGCCCGTTTTCGAACGGGTACGGGCTCGACGGCCGGGCCAAACCCACCGTCCATGTCGGCCGGTAGCAGCAGGGTCGTTTGGGAGACTGTGGAGATGAGCGTCAAGTTCAATGCAGAGCGCTACCTGAGAATCCTGGGGGAGACCGCGCTGGCGCACGGTGAGCCTGACTCGACAGCGACAGCGATGTCCGCCTTGACGGGCGCGGCGGGGGCGCTGGTTGCGGCTGACACGATCAGTTCAGACGCGGCGCAGGACATTCTCGACGGCTATGAAGATGCGCTGGCGATGCGGTCCGGGTCGAGACGCCAGACCTCGCTGAGCTCCCAGCGGGCGCGTCGGCGCGCGTCCGGTGGGGAGGTCCCCCGGGTCGGGGAGCTACGGACCATTACATGTGATCATCTGATCGAGCGCGAGCGATGGACACTGCGGCTCCGTCGGGTCTATCTCGAGGAAGAAGAGACAAGCCTGCGATGTGAAGTTCATGCGGCTGCCGACGGCCTGACTGGACCACCAAGTCGAGGTCTGGTCTCGATTCCGGTATCCGATGACCGCGGGACGACCGCTGTGCTCCGTTTCCCCGCGGGGTCTGGGTCTTGGACTCGTGAGCTGGAGCTCTCTCAGGTCCTAGCGCTCGACACCGCCTGGCTCGAGATCGAAAGTGAACGCGTCCACCTTGAAGGCACCCGGCCTCAGGTCTCAGTTGCGTCCGAGCCGGTCAATGAGGTAAGTCCCGCGCTGCGGCATCTCCGGCACCAGGTCGCGATCCACGACCATTACGGCGGCGCGCCAATCGACCTTGCTCCGGCCGTTGACGCGCTCCTCGCGTCGGGGGCTATCAGCGATATAGAGGTCCCCGACCTGCTCTCGGTCCACAGAATGCTGAGCGCGATAGCGAACGGCTCGGTTCCAGTTTCCGCCGGCGGCCGGTTCCCGGGTCCGTGGGATCAGATGGTCGCCCGATATGGCCGTGACGTCGGACCGGTCGGAACGATCCTGGTCAGCACGGTTCTCCCGCCGATCGACGGAATCAGCGTCGCGATACGAGAAATCAAGTCCTATCCCAGCGGGTTTGATGTGCAGGTGCAATGCAAACCATCGCTCGGCGTCCTGACCGGACACAGTTGGGAGGAGGGTGAGCGACTCGCGTGGTGGGCAGCCGACGATCACGGAAATCGCTATCTGGGATCAGTCCGCCAATGGGTCAGCCACGACCACGCCGGCCGCGAGGACGATAGTCACGCGACGATCACGTTCTGGCCCGCGCTCGATCCGACCGCCAGCCGGCTGGAAATCATTCCAACCGCAGAACGCACCAGGGCAGTCCTGGGGGTCGCGCTCTCGTGGCCACCGGCAAGTCAGGGCTGATGCGCGACGGAGGCGGGGGGTGAGGAGTAACACCCTCCGGGCCCCCGGTCGCCATGCTCGATAACCGTGCTTCTAGCTAGGCGAGCCGGGAGGACTCGGTTTGAGGCGGCGTCTGGTAGAAACGGCGAAGAGCCTGGGGGTTACATCCTCGGGGCGAAGGTCTTCGAGAATCGCGCCGCCGACTCCGTCGCAGGGCGTGCGTGGAGATAAATCTCGGTGGTGCTCTGTTCGAATGACCCATGGCAGCTTTGATGGTCACGAGCTCCTCTCCGCTGGCGGCTAGTAACGAGCCATACGTGTGCCGGAGGTCGTGCCAACGGGTTTCGTGAACCCCAGCTGCACCGGGTGACTTGTGACGAGCCGCGTGTGCAGGAAGCGTTTCGTGATCACGAAGCGAGCTACCCCCGCCCGCTCGGGCGTGGGTTCGCGTGGTTCGGAAGGATTGAGTTCGCTAGCCGCGTTGCCCAGGCGTCCACCCAGTTCCTTTACTGGGCGGACGCAGGGGCGATTGAGCTGTCAGCAATTAGCGACGCTTGGGTCGACGAACGGTGTGCCATGCAGGCTGCCAGATGTCGCACCGTCGTTGTAAAACGCGTCAGCGGACGCGTAGTACACGCTATTCCAGGGCGAGGATGCAATGCGATACCACCAGGTATCGCCATCAGCGACCGCGAACCCGGGAATCTTGCAAGCAACCTGGACTGTCTGGTTGCTGGCAATGGACGGGCCTTGGGTGCCTCCCGCGTTGGTGTAGTTCGTCCAGGTGTGCGTGACGCCACCGGCTGTCTCAGCCCAGGTGGGCGGCGGCGGATTTGGAGTTGATGTCGTGGTGATGGGCGTGGGAGCCGTCGTGGTAGGCGCGGGAGTCGGCGTCCCAGTCGTGGTCGTAGTTGGCGTTGTCGTACCGGGCGTTGTCGCGGACGGAGTGGTCACCGTCTGAGTCACCGTCTGCGCGGGGGCCACGGGCGCGGGCGCGACCACTGGAGCCGGAGCTGGGGTTGGGGTGAAGGCATCAGGGGCCAGATCCTTAAAGTGGATGTAGCCGGTGAACGCCGAGCTCGCGACCGTCCGCTGGTCGTAGGTACCAGGGCTGCTGTAGTGCTCGTTGTACTCCTCGACCGTCACATTTGAACCGCTCACCGCAACGACATATGCCACATGCCCGTAAGGGGCTTTGTTCTCCCACGCGACAGAGCCGACCGACGGTGTTGAATTCACCGCGTATCCGTGCCTTTGGGCGTCTGGCCCCCAGCCGATTGCGTTGTCGTAGAACGGCATGTTGAAACCGTTGCGCGAGTACAGCGCCCAAGCCACGAATGAGGTGCACTCGCGGTTGTACTCGCGCCACTGGTCAAGCTCAGAGTCCTGCGGGGCGTTACGCCACTTGGCCGGATAGTCATTTCCAGGGTCGGTACCGCCCTTTCCACCGTTTGTGTGAACCACGACAATGGGAACATGGCGCTTGCCCTTCAGCGCCTGAGAGTGCGTCTTCTGACGACCCATCGAAGGCTAGATCTGAAGCTACGTTGCGGATTGGTTCTTTCGGATAACGAGCTGAGCAGGCATTTTGGTGTTTGGCACCGAGACGGATAAGGTCCGGTAGGAGGCAGGTGTCAAGTCCTGAGCAGCTGCGTGACGGCAGCCCGGGACACGATCACGAAGGAGTCAGCTGTGGCCGACGCGAAGCCGACGGGCTACATCGAGGTGAGGGAGCTGAAGGGCGGCGCCGCCTTCTACGCGAAGCTCAAGCTCCCCGGGGACCGTCAGGCGCGCCGGTCGCTTGGGAAAGTCTGGGACAAGCGCTCTGCCGCGCCCGAGGGCTACCTGACACGCCGACGAGCGGAAGCGATGCTCTCGGACATCTTGAAAGGAAAAGATCCCGAAGTCGACGTCGGACCCCAGCGCACTCATATCAGCTTCGAGCAGGCCTGTGACGAGTTTTTACGCCACCGGCGCGACGACAAGCAGCGCAAAGAATCGACGTTGCGTGACTACGGCTCCGTTATCGAGTTCAGGCTCAAGCCCCAATTCGGGGCGAGGACATCGCTGGAGGACATCACAACGGCGACGGTGGAAGAGTTTCGAGACAAGATGCTTTCGTCGGGGGTTAGCCACCGGACCGCTCAGAAGGCGCTTGTGATCTTGGCTGGGATCATGGACCGTGCGAAGCGGAAAAAATGGATCGTCTCGAATCCGTGCGACGGTGCTGAGAAGGTAACGCTCATTCGGAGCGACGAAATCAACGTCCTGACGGCCGCCGAAGTTTTCAAGGTCTCAAATGCTGCTGATCCGCTCATTGGTCATGCGATTCAGACCGCAGCATTTACCGGTCTGCGGATGGGCGAGCTGCTCGCGTTGCGCTGGCGGCATGTCAGCTTCGCAGATCGCATCCTGCACGTTCAGCGGTCCATCGTGCGCGGTCAAGAGGGCTCACCGAAGTCCCACTTCCGTCGCGCAGTACCGCTCAGTGACCAGGCCAGCCGCGCGCTCGACGCCGTGAGCAGACGCCCGGACTTCACTGGCCCTAACGACTACGTCTTTACCGTGACCGGAGAACCGTTGACAGAGATCGCGTTGCGCGATGGCTTTTACGCCGCACTCAACGCTGCTCTGCCCGACAAGCGGCCGATCGCGGGGCATAGGAGGCACGAAAACGCTGCCAGCGACATGGTCTTCCACGATTTGCGTCACACGTTCGGCACCCTGGCTGCCGGCAACGGCGTGGAGCTGGTGCGCCTGCAGCGCTGGATGGGGCATGCGGACATTCAGACGACAATGCGATACGCGCACTATGTCCCGGCGCACGACGACGCTGCTCGGTTGACTGCGGCGTTCGACCGTGGCACCCAGATTGGCACCGAACTCAGCGAATCAGGCCTAACTCAGGTGCCATGAGGACGCCTGAGAGGCCCGCAACAACTGGAGAAACACCCGCTGTCGCTGTCTCAAAATCCGCTCCCAGCGATGGGGTGGGGGTTCGAATCCCCCCCGCGGTACTCAGGAGAATCTGCACGGGCGCCTCGAGCCCGACGCGGACAGCGAGTAGGATCGAGCGTGCCTGCCCCACTCCTTTCGGCGAGCAGTTGTTCCGGCCTCGACACCTGGCTGACCTGGACGCACCGGCTCGCAACGGTCGACGTCAGAACGCAATCGCCAGGAGTCGAGCCGATGAATCAGGGAACCAGTGCCGCGTCCGTCCGAACTGACG
This sequence comes from Burkholderia sp. PAMC 26561, assembly GCA_964657595.1. Classification (GTDB taxonomy): domain Bacteria; phylum Actinomycetota; class Thermoleophilia; order Solirubrobacterales; family Solirubrobacteraceae; genus Palsa-465. The sequence continues at coordinate 6,648 of CAZZVR010000027.1, forward strand.
ACGCTCCGCGAGTCGACGTGGTTGACGCGCTGCTTCGCCTCCGCTCAAGCGCCCCTGAAGCCGGCGGGAGTGAGTGGTCGGGCGCGCCACCTCGCGTGGTCGAGCCCCGGGAGAGCGTGATTGCCCCCGGCGAGGTCGATCGCAACCTCGCCGCCGTCAGCCGCAGCCTGGGGTGGGCGCAGGAGTCCGCTGACCGCGGCGACTACCTCGACGCGCTCGGCTGGATCGAGGTCGTCGAAGCCATCGGAGCCGAGCTCTCGACCTCCTTTCAGATCAAGCGCCAGGCCTGGATCCATGCCCTGGGTGCCGGTGGATCCAGCGGGGACGGTCAGCGGGCATGACCGCCCGCCGCCGAGGCCATCGACGGGTCCGCCGTACCGTATGGGAAGAGCGCACGGGTCAGGTAGGGCGCGCGGATCTTGTCGGCGGATGCCCAGAGCGGGCTCTCCGAGACCTCCGAGGTGCTGGGCACGCCGTGAATGAGACGGGCCCGCAGGTACAACGGCCTGTCCGGGCCGAGAAGAACCCCATGGATGATCGGCTCAAATGGCTCCGCCACCGTCGCCACGCCGGCCAACCCGGCGATCTCCTGGGCCACGCACAGCGCCTGCTGGGCTGCGATCGCTCCCTGTTTGACGGGGTAGTCCGTCATGTCCCCGGCGGCGAAGACCCGGTCCAGATGGCGGACCCGTCCGTGCGGGTCAGTGGCGACAAAGCCCAGGTGGGCGGTCGCCGGGATGCCGGCCACGTCCGGGCCCAGCAGTTGGGGTAGGGCGACGATGCTGTCGACGGTGATCTCGTCCACGCGTCCCCTCAGGTTGATGCGCCCCGGGACTCGTGAGAGGGCAACAGCCGACGGGATCAACTCGATCCCGGCTTCTGCGATGAGCTTCGCGACGGCATCGCTGGCCTTGTCTCCGAAGATGGCAAGCGGCGAGCGCTCGGGCGTGACGATCACGATGTGAGGTTCCTGGCCCACCTCGTTGGCCCGAGCCGCTGTCATCAGTGCGAGCTCGTAGACCGGCAGGGGCCAGAAGCGTCCCTCGGGAACGATGAACGCGATGGTCTTGACGGCACCAGATTCGATGTCGCGGACGACTTCGTGCAGCTGGTCATCGAGTCGGCGCGGGTCGATCGTCAGGGCACGTGGATAGCGGTCCCACACACGAGCGCCGATGGCGAGCAACAGGGCGTCGTAGTGCAGAACCCCTCCCGCGTCGTCATGCACCAGGTGACTGTCGTGGTCCACCCACTCCAGGGAGCCGACCTGCTGCCTGGCGCCTGCGGCAGCCAGGATCGGGGCAAGGGGGAAGCGGGGGGCCGGTGCCCCGGAGAAGGGCTCTGCGACGCCCATCGGGCGGTAGACGAACTCCGTGTTGGGAGCCAGCAGGGTGGTCTGGACCTGGTCGCCGGCCAGATGCTTCAGCGCCAGCGTGGCCTCGAGGGCAGCGACCCCGGCTCCGACGATGAGTGCGTGGAAGGGACCGTCTGGAGTGCGGGCAAGGGTCATCGGTGGATCAGCCTCTCTGCAGTCGTTTGAGTGGGTCGTGATCCCCTCGCGTCGAGTGGGGCGCTGGCGGTGTGGACGGGGTCGCGGTCCGTGGTGTGAGGCATCGACTCCCACTCGGTAGACCCCTAACCTATGCCCCGAGCGCGGCTGTGCCTTCAGCGCAATGCCCCGGTTCTGCGAGCAGAAACCACGCGATGCATCGGTCGGCTTTCTACGGCCCATAAGTCTTTCGACGGCGGAGCGGCAGCCGTGTAGGCTCGGAACGGGAGGAAGCCCTTTCAGCCCGTTGACCGGAGAGACGTGAAGGCTGCAACCGAGCTCCAGTCCCTGCAGCATGTGATCGACACCGGCCGAGAGCTGCTGTCGGAGCTCGATCCGGATGCATTGCTCGAGCGGATTCTCGGGGAAGCGCGGATCGCCACCGGCGCCCGCTACGCGGCCATCGGGGTGCTCAGCCCGGATCGCACGAAGCTTGATCGGTTCTTGACCGCCGGCATCGACGCCGACGGTCAGCGCGCGATCGGCGACCGGCCTCACGGTCGCGGTGTGCTGGGTGTGCTGATCACCGAGCCGCAGCCCCTGCGTTTGTCAGATCTCAGTTCACACCCTCAGAGTTTCGGGTTTCCCCTCAGCCATCCGGCCATGGTCAGCTTCCTGGGGATGCCGATCATGATCCGCGGACTCGCTTGGGGGAACCTCTATCTGACCGAGAAGGCTGACGGAGCGCAGTTCAGCGAGGCCGATGAGCGATCCGTCGGGATCTTGGCGCAATTCGCCGCCACGGCGATCGAGAACGCGCGGCTGTACGACCTCGCCGAGCGGGGCCGCCGACAGCTGGCGCGGGCCGTCCGGGGGCTTGAGGCGGCGCGCGCCATCGCCGACGCGATCGGCGTCGAGCCCGAGCTCGAGCGGGTTCTCGAGCTCGTCGTCGAGCGCGGCCGTGATCTGGTGGGCGCCCGTTCCGTCCTGATCCTGTTGCGCGATCGGGATGACCTCATCGTCGCCGCCGTCGCGGCCGTGGCTGGCCGAACGGCTGCGACCGTGGGTCGGAGGATTCCGATCAGTCACTCCACGTCGGGTGAGGTTCTGCTCGGCGGGGTGCCGGCGCGGATCAGCGATGTCCATCGCGACCTTCGCGTCCCACCTGAGGAACTCGGGGTGACGGATGCTCACACGGCACTGCTGGTTCCGATGAGTCACCGGGGGGAGCGCCTGGGCGTGCTCATCGCCTTTGATCGTGGACCCAACCAGGCGTCGTTCTCCGCCGCCGATGAGGAGCTGCTGCGCGTCCTGGCGGCTTCGGCAGCCAACGGCGTCGCCATCTCTCGCAGCGTCAAGGGCGACCGTCTGAGGGCTGCGGTGAGCTCCGCCGAGGACGAGCGTCGGCGTTGGGCGCGGGAGCTGCACGATCAGACGCTGCAATCCCTGGGGGGTGTACGCGTCCTGCTGAGTGGTGCCCGCAGCGGAGCGGGATCAGACCGCCTCGGTGAGGCGGTTGACCGCGCGGTGGCGGACCTCGACGACGAGATCGGAAATCTGCGGGCAATCATCTCGGATCTGCGCCCGTCGATCCTGGACGATCTCGGTCTGCTGGCTGCCCTCGAGGCTCTGACGGCGCGTCGACGCGCCGGTGGTCTGGAGCTCGGAGTCGACCTGCGCCTCCCCAGCCCCGCCGAGGCGGCCGGACTGATGTCTCCGGAGCTGGAGACCACCGTCTACCGCGTCGTGCAGGAGGCGTTGACCAATGTGGTCAAGCACGCCCACGCCAGCTGTGCCTGGGTCACCGTCGCCCTCAGCCAGAGCGTGGTGACGGTGAAGGTTCGTGACGACGGCGTGGGGTTTGACGCCACGGCAAGGTCGGACGGCTTCGGACTGACCGGGATCCGCGAGCGGGTGTACCTCGCCGGTGGGGAGGCGACGCTCCTCTCCGACGCAGATGGGACCGTGTTCAGGGCTCGCATTCCGACGGGGCCGGGATCGGCGCTGGCCGTGCTCGCGCATTCAGACGCCTGATCCGGGGCGCAGGATGGCGTCAATAGACGCGGAGTGCGCGCGATGAACGGATTAGGGCGCCGCGATCAGCTGGTGCTTGAACGCGAATGCGACGAGACCGCGCCGATCCCCGATACTCAGCTTCCGCTGGATGTGCGCCCGGTGGGCCTCCACGGTGCGTACAGAGAGGTACAGCTGCTCCCCGATCTGTGAGTTGGTGTAGCCGAGGGCGAGCATCGGCACGATCTGCAGCTCACGGTCGGACAGGCCACCCGGCGCGGTCCGGGAGAGAGGTTCGGCGGCCAGCCTGGCTCCGAGCCGCGGGTTGAGGAAGCTCTGGCCTTCGGCCGCGGCTCGGACCGCCGTGACCAACTCCTGTGACGCGGCCTCCTTGAGGACATACCCGAGCGCCCCTGAACTGAGGGCCTGGCGTGCATAGGCCGGCTCGTTCTCCATCGTCAGCACGACGATCTGGGTCTCGGGGTGCTCGGCACGCAGGTCGGGCAGGATCTCCAAGACTGACTGACCGGGCATGTTCAGATCGATGACGAGCACGTCGGGGCGGTGACCGAGCACGTGGCGACGTGCGCTGTCAGCATCTCCACCCTCAGCCAGGATGGCGAAGTCGGCCTCCTTCTGGAGCAGCTCACGTAGCCCGCCGCGGAAGATCGGGTGATCGTCGGCGATCACGATGCCGATCATGCGCAAGCCGCCAGGTTGACGCCAAGCTCCCGCCGGAAGCGCTCGGGCGAGTCGGGGCGACCCACCGCAGGGGCGGGTGCGATGAACGGGGCATGAAGGGTCGGACCCATATTGAGCTCCTGGCATGTGGATGATGACGTCGACCGAGCCGGACGAACGTTCACAGCGGCCGAGTGTCGGAGCCGAAGACGAGACCCGCCGAGAGGTGAGGCGGAGCCAGGGTCAAGTCTAGTCGCTTGCGTGGCTCCGCCTCTCTGGTCTGGGTGTCCTCCGCCAGTTGCGTCGTCGGCGTTCAGGCTCGGGCAAGCGCCGGCTTGCGCTCAGCGTGGGACGGTGTCGTCGGTTCCATTCTCAGGACGGTGCGCGCGGTTCCGGCGCTGCCGTTCAGCATGGCTTCGATCGCGTCATTGACATCGTCGAGCGAGCGGTCCGAGCGCTCGACCTCTGTCTTGCCTCGGGCGTGAAGCGCGAACACCTCTTCGAGATCGTGGTGGGTGCCCACGATCGAGCCAACGACCGTCAGTCCACCCAGGACGGTCTCGAAGATCGGCAGGCGCATCGAGTTGTCGGCCGGCATGCCGACACAGACGAGCGTCCCGCCACGTCTCAGGCTCTGGTACGCCTGCTCGAACGCGGCCGGCTGAACCGCGGTGCTGATGGCGGCGTGAGCCCCACCGAGGGCTTTGATCGCGGCGACTGGGTCCTGCTCGCCGGCGTGGATGACGTGCGTGGCGCCGAGGCGCTTGGCGGTTTCGAGCCTGGCCGGGTTGATGTCGACGGCAACCACCTCGGCCCCGGTGATCGCGGCGTACTGAACGGCGAGATGACCGAGGCCGCCCACGCCGAACACGACGATCAGATCAGCTGCGCGCGCCCCGGAGATCTTGACCGCCTTGTAGGTGGTCACGCCCGCGCAGGTGAGCGGTGCGGCGTCATCCGAACTGACGCTGTCGGGGACGCGAACGACATGCTGGGCGTAACCGAGTGCGTATTCAGCAAAGGCCCCGTCGAAGCCGTAGCCGGTGTTGAGCTGGCGCTCGCAGAGGGTCTCCCGGCCCGAGTTGCAGTACTCACAGTCTCCGCAGGCGTACCCGAGCCACGGCAGGGCGACGCGCATCCCGACGTCCAGGCTGTGATGGTTTCCCGGCCCGAGCCGCTCAACGACTCCCACGCCTTCGTGTCCGGGGACGAACGGCGGTGACGGTTTGACCGGCCAGTCACCCCGTGCGGCGTGAATGTCGGTGTGACATAGACCGCAGGCCTCGATCTTCACCAGGACCTGCTCAGCCCCGGGGGTCGGCACCGGGCGTTCCTCGATGACGAGGGGTGTGTCAAAGCTATGAACGACAGCTGCTCTCATGGTGAACCTCAATCTTTGTTCAGGGGGTGAATAACGCTTTGGGGATGCAGCAGTGGGCCATATGAGCCATCTCCTTGCCCACAGGACGTCCGCTGGGGCGGCTGGAGTGCCGTCCGGCCCAGCCCGAACCGGCGATGCGCGCCGGTTCGGGCTGAGAGTCCTCGGGCGGATCGCCTAGAAGAGGCCGACGGGCTCGGGGTCGTAGCTCACCAGCAGACACTTGGTCTGGGTGTAGTGCTCGAGCATCATGCGGTGGTTCTCTCGGCCGATGCCGGAGGCCTTGTAACCGCCGAAGGCTGCGCCCGCCGGGTAGAGGTGGTAGCAGTTGGTCCACACCCGACCAGCCTGGATACCGCGGCCCACGCGGAATGCGCGGCTCCCGTCGCGGGTCCAGACGCCGGCACCGAGCCCGTACATGGTGTCGTTGGCGATCGCCAGCGCCTCGGTCTCATCCTTGAACGTGGTCACCGCGAGGACCGGCCCGAAGATCTCCTCCTGGAAGATGCGCATGGAGTTGTCCCCGCGAAACACGGTGGGCTCATAGAAGGAACCCGAGTCCAGTTCATCGCCGAGTTCGGGGCGGGCACCGCCGATCAGCAGCTCGGCCCCCTCATCGCGGCCGATCTGGACGTAGCCCTCGATGGTGTCGCGCTGGCCCTGTGAGACCTGCGGTCCGACCTGGGTGCTGATGTCCAGCGGGTTGCCCTGTTTGATGGCGGCAATCCGTTCCAGGCAGCGTTCCATGAAGCGGTCATAGATCGATTCATGAATCAACGCCCGGGAGGGGCAGGTACAGACTTCACCCTTGTTGAACGCGTACAGGACCAGACCCTCGATCGCCTTGTCGAGGAATGCGTCGTCGGCATCCATGACATCGGCGAAGAAGATGTTCGGTGACTTCCCCCCAAGCTCGACGGTCGACGGAATCAAGCTATCTGCCGCGTAGCGCATGATGTCTCGGCCGACCGCGGTCGAGCCGGTGAAACTGATCTTGTTGATGCGCGGGTTGGTGGCGAGCGCTTGACCGATCGCGCCACCTGGGCCAGTCACCACATTCACCACGCCGGCGGGAACGACATCGGCGATCACCTCACAGAACTTCAAGATCGACCACGGGGTCGGGCTCGCCGGCTTGACCACCGTGCAGTTGCCGGCCGCCAGGGCCGGCGCGATCTTCCATGCGGCCATCAGCAGCGGGAAGTTGAACGGGATGATCTGGGCGACAACCCCGAGCGGTTCCTGGAAGTGATACGCGTAGGTCGTGTCGTCGATCTCCGAGATCCTGCCTTCCTCAGCCCGGACGGCACCCGCGAAGTAGCGAAAGTGATCGATCGCCAGGGGAATGTCGGCAGTCAGGGTTTCGCGGATGGGCTTGCCGTTGTCCCAGCTCTCGGCGATGGCCAGCATCTCGAGGTTGGCCTGCATCCGGTCGGCGATCGCGTTGAGCACGGCTGCGCGCTCCGCGGGTGATCGCAGAGCCCAGTCGGCCTTCGCAGCATGAGCTGCGTCGAGGGCGAGTTCCACATCGGCCGGGGTCGAGTCCGCCACCTCGCAGATGAGCTCGCCGGTCACCGGCGTGCGATTCTCGCGGTAGTCACCCTTCACCGGTGGGATGAACGCTCCACCGATGAAGTTGCCGTAGCGCTCTGACACGAGTACGGGACTGTCAGGATCGCCGGGCGCGGGGTAGATGGTGGGGGGGTGGACAGTGGTGGTCATGAGGGATTCCCTTCGATGGGGAGTTGCTGTCCTCACACCACACCACGGCGCGACCCCGCTCACAGCCGCAGACCCCTGCAGACCCAGCTGGATAACTACGCGACTCGGATCGCGGAAGCTGCCGATGCCCCCGCGATCTGAGGCTGTGACGCTCCCAGAGGTGATCGAGCACAATCAATCCAAGGCGTCACTGGCGCCCCGGCTGTCTGTCGGAGTCCCGAAAGAGACGGCCCGCGACGAGCGTCGCGTCGCGATCGTCCCCGCTGTCGTCAAACGGCTCGTGAGCTCCGGACTCAGCGTCGTCGTCGAGCCCGGCGCCGGTGCCTCAGCCCTCATTCCCGACGCGCTGTTTACGGCTGCCGGAGCGACCTGCGCCGACGAGGTGTTCAGCTGCGATGCGGTGCTCAAAGTGACAGCACCGACGCTGGCCGAGATCGCTCAGCTCAAGGTGGGCAGCACGCTGATCGGCCTGCTGTCACCGCCCTGCCCGCCGGAGATGCTCGACGCCCTGGCGGCCCGGGAGATCACCGCGTTCGCCATGGAGTCAATCCCACGCATCAGCCGGGCCCAGGGGATGGACGCACTTTCCTCACAGTCATCTCTGGCCGGCTACAAGGCGGTCATCCTGGCCGCCGACCGCTCAACGCGGCTGTTTCCCATGATGACCACGGCTGCCGGGACGCTTCCGCCGGCCAAGGTGCTGGTCATGGGTGTGGGTGTCGCCGGACTCCAGGCGCTGGCGACAGCGCATCGCCTGGGCGCGCGTACGACCGGCTACGACGTGCGGCCCGAAACCGCCGAGCAGGTGCGGTCGGTGGGCGCGGAATGGCTCGATACCGGCATCGAGGCGGTTGGTGAAGGCGGATATGCACGAGAGCTCACCGACTCCGAGCGCGAAGCACAGCAGATGGCACTCAGCAAGGCCATCACGGGTTTTGACGTCGTCATCACCACTGCCCTGGTACCGGGGCGGCCGGCGCCGCGCCTGATCTCCGCTGATGCGGTCCGTGGTATGCGGGCTGGGAGCGTGATCGTCGATCTGGCCGGCGCGACCGGTGGCAACTGTGAGTTGACCAGGCCGGGGCAGGACACGATTGAGTCGTCGGTCTCGATTCTCTCACCGATGAATCTCGCCTCCACGGTCCCGGAGCACGCATCGCAGTTGTACGCACGCAACGTGCAGGCTCTGCTTCAGCTGCTGATCGTGCCCGACGGCGACGCGCAGCGTATCCAGCCGGATTTCTCTGACGCCATCGTTGCCGGCGCCTGCCTCACCCATCCCGTTGACGCGGCTTCCTCAACCGTGCCTGTATCCAACCCCGTTCCGGTCGCGGAGGCCGTCGCCTGATGCTCATCACCAACCTCACCACGCTTGTCCTCGCGGGATTCGTCGGTTACGCCGTCATCTCCAAGGTGCCCGCTACGCTGCACACCCCCTTGATGTCGGGGACCAACGCCATCCACGGGATCGTGCTGCTGGGCGGAATCGTGCTGCTCGCCACCGGACTGGCCTCCGGGACGCTCAGCAAGGTGCTCCTCACCGTTGCCGTCACGTTCGGAACCATCAACGTGGTCGGCGGGTTCATGGTCACCGACCGCATGCTCGAGATGTTCAAACCGCGCCATCGCGCGGTGCCAACCCCGGCCCAGGATGCCAAGTGATGCCGACCGCAACGATCTTCCTCACCTCCGGCAGTTTTCGTGATCTTCTGTACATCGTCGCCTTCGGGTTGCTCATCTTCGGGTTGAGCGGTCTCACGGCGCCCGGATCAGCCGTACGGGGAAACCGGATCGCCGCCCTGGGAATGGTGCTCGCGATCATCGCGACCCTGCTGAGAAACCGTGTCGACAACGTCGGCTTGATCGCGATCGGCATCATCGTCGGCGCCGCCGTGGGACTCCCCGCCGCCCGCCGGGTGAAGATGACCCAGATGCCGCAGATGGTCGCGATCTTCAATGGCGTCGGCGGCGGTGCGGTCGCACTGATCGCCTGGGCCGAGTTCCGTAGCACCGGAGGCTTTGCCGGCGATGCCACCTACGTGGCGATCTTCAGCATCGCCGCGGCGATCATCGGCAGCGTCTCCTTCTGGGGTTCGAATATCGCGTTCGCGAAGCTTCAGGAGCTGATCAGCGGCAACCCGGTCTCTCTCGGCCGGATCCAGACTCCGGTCAACGCCCTGCTGGCTGCCGTGGCCATCGGCTGCGGAGTCGCGATCGTCGCTGGTGATCACCAACAGCTGTTGATGGTCATTCTGCTGGTGGCCGCCGGAGCCCTGGGCAACTTGCTGGTGCTGCCCATCGGAGGCGCTGACATGCCGGTGGTGATCTCGCTCCTGAACGCCTGCACCGGAGTGTCCGCCGCGGTCACCGGGGTCGCGCTCAACATCCCCGCGATGATCGTCGCCGGCATGATCGTCGGAGCGTCCGGAACCCTGCTCACCCGACAGATGGCGGCGGCGATGAATCGCTCGGTGCTGTCGGTGATCGCCGGTGGGTTCGGCGGTAGCGGTGAGCTTCCGGGTGACAAGGGCGCCGCAACCGTTCAGGCACGGTCGACCAACGCCGCTGACGTGGCGATCCAGCTCGCCTACGCCGAGCAGGTCGTGATCGTCCCCGGATATGGCCTGGCTGTCAGTCAGGCCCAGCACGCCCTGCATGACATGACCAAGCTGCTGCAGGCCAGCGGCGTCACCGTCAAGTACGCCATCCATCCCGTCGCGGGACGCATGCCGGGGCACATGAACGTGCTGCTCGCCGAGGCCGAAGTTCCGTTTGATGAGCTGGTTGAGATGGAGGAGATCAATCCGGAATTCCCCCGCACTGACGTGGCGCTGATCATCGGGGCCAACGATGTCGTCAACCCGGACGCGCGCACCAACGCGCAAAGCCCCCTCTACGGCATGCCGATCCTCGACGCTGATCAGGCGCGGTCGATCATCGTTCTCAAGCGCTCGATGCGCAGCGGCTATGCCGGGGTTGACAACCCGCTGTTCTACGACGCCAAGACAGCGATGCTGTTCGGCGATGCCAAGGCCTCGATCCTCGAGATCACCGGCGAGCTCAAAGCCCTCGCCGACACTCAGGCGGTGGCCGCTGTGTGACCGGTGGGTCCTGCGCAGGTGAGCGCAGCGCCGTCGGGGCGGACCTGTGTTCCGGCGGTGCCGGCGAATAGTTCGTCAAGCTTGTCCAAGCTGCCGATGACGGCGCGACCCCCGGTTCGCTCGACGAACCGGCAGACCGCCTCGACCTTGGGGCCCATCGACCCGGCCGCGAACGCGCAGGACCTCAATCCCGCGGGGGTTGCGCCGACAATCGGCCGCGCTTCGGGCGTTCCGTAGTCGGCGTAGACGGCCTCCACATCCGTGGCCAGAACCAGTAGGTCCACGCCAAGGTCGCCGGCCAGCAACGCTGAAGCGAGGTCCTTATCGATGACCGCCTCGACGCCGTGCTGGAAGCCTTGCGGGTCCTCGACCACGGGAATGCCGCCGGCGCCGGCGCAGACGACAAGAAAGCCGGCCGCCTGGAGGTGTGCGATGGCCCGCAGCTGCACGATGCACTGCGGCTCGGGGGAGGCCACGACGCGTCGCCAACTTGACCCGTCGGGCTTGACCGACCAGCCGTGCTGGGTCGCCAGTGCGCGTGCTGCGTCCTGTGCGTAGACCGGCCCGATGAACTTCGTGGGGTCAGAGAACGCCCGATCGTCCGCGTCAACGACGATGCGCGTCAGTACGGTGACGGTCGACTGCGTCGGCAGTGCGTTGGCCAGCTCGAGCTCGAGCACGTAGCCGATCTGACCCGCAGCCTCGGAGTCGAGCACATCGAGCGGGTACGGGGCGGTGGCCGTGTAGGCCTCGCTCATCAACGCCAGCAGACCCACCTGCGGTCCACTGCCATGGGTGATGACGAGCTGATGGCCCGAGGCGACTCGCGCGAGAAGCTCAGCCGCTCGTCGGGCGGCTTGAACCTGACGCTCGGCCTCGGGCGGTTCACCCCTGCGGAGCAGAGCGTTGCCCCCGAGCGCGACAACCGCTCGGGCCGGACGCGGGTCGCATGGCTCGGAGTGCCTCACCTGGCGAGGACGTTGGCGTGTGCCATGCCAGACCTCTACGGCGTGACGATCAGCTCGTTGAGCAGGTGACGGACACCGGGCGCCGCCGCCGCCACGTGGCCGGCGATGCGCCGTTCAGCGAATGAGTGAACCGAGCCCTGCAGGTGCACGCTGCCGTCGCTGGTCGCCACCACGCCGATTGATCGGGCCTCGAGATCAGCCATCCGGTCGAGCGCTTCGTGGACGCGGTCCTCGAGATTGTCTGTGAGCTCGACGCGGGGTTCCACGGTAATCAGGTTCATCACGCGATAGATCCCCCTGACGAGATGAACCGGTCGCTCCGCCGCCTCACGCTGATAGCTCCATTCCACCGTGCCGCGCAGGGTCACGCAGCCCTTCTCGACGTCGGCCTTGACCGTGTCAGGCACGGCGGTGTTCCATTGCAGCTGTCGGGAGATCGCCTCGGCGATCTCTGGGTCCCCCTTGACGTTCTCACCTGCCAGCTCGACGCTGATCTCGGCGGCGACCGTCCGCACCCCGAACACGCGCTCAGCTGCCTTCACAGCCGCGAGCTTCTCACCGTTGGACGACACCACCCCCATCAGCACGATCGAGCCATCATCGGCCGTCACCCCAAGCGCATTGGCATTCACCTTCGGATCCCAGTCAAGTTCGCACCTCACCGCATTCGCGATCGTCGTGTCCGCTACCGCAGTGTCCATCGGTACCTCCTGGGTTTGCCCTGGGCTCATTGGCGCGTGGCCATTCTGGATCCTGGCTGCTGGCGTCATCGCGTCGCCGTGGCCGGCCGGGTGGCGTCCTGGGACCGAGGTGAAGCCGGCGTCATCGCCTTCAGCTGCGGACTGAGGTACCTCGCGGCGATCTTCGGTGGATGGTCCTCGCGCCCGACTTTGCGCAGCTCTGAGGGGCGACCATCCGCGTCGCGTGGTCGACCTCGCAGATAACGCGGGCTCGAGCCGGTCAGCAGAACCCCCTCGAGCAGTGGCTCGAACTTCTCGGGCTTCACGGAAACGCCAGCTGCCGCGGCGATCGCGCGTGCGGCCGTGTCAGCCATCTGCGCCGCGACGCCGCCGTGCTTGATGGGGAAATCCGTCGCGTCGCCAGCTGCCCACACGCCGGCGACTCCTGTGACGCCGGTGTACTCATCGACCGCGATGAACCCGCAGACATCGCACGGCAGCCCGAGGACCGCAGGACCATGGAGTTCGGGCAGCGCAATGATCCGGTCGACCTCGAGCGAGCGATCGCCGGGATGAATCCGGATCGTCTTGGTCGCCGCGACCTCGCAGTAGGCCGAGGTGACGACCGTGATGTGCCGCTCAGCCAAGAGGCGTGCCACCTCGCCGCTGACCTCGGCTCCGAAGATGGCCAAAGGCGTCTTCTCCGGAGTCACCACCGTGATGGACACACCGGTTTGCATATCCCAGGCGCGCTCTGACGCCATCAGCGCCAGCTCATAAGCGGGTAGCGGCCAGGGAATCGGCGCGGGTATGACAACCGCCAGGCTGTGGAGGTAGCCACCCTCGATGTCCTGCACCAAGCCATGGAGGAGCGCATCCATCTGCGCAGGATCCATTGTCGTCGCATGCTCGAACCGCGGCTCGCCGCCGGCTCCGAGACATACCAACAGTGCGTCGTAGGCCAGTTCCGTGCCCTTGGCGGTCACAACCCTCTGACGGGCAGCGTCCACCTCGACGAGCGTGTCGTGAATGAGTGCGGCGCCGGCGGCGTCGGCGAGTTGGGCAAGTGAATAGTGCTCAGCCCATCCTGACGAGAACGGTTCGGCGATCGACATGGGGCGATACACGAACGCATCTTCTGGAGCCAGAATCGAGACCGCGGCGCGGTCGCCCGCGAGTTCGCGCAGCGCGAATGCGGCCTCTAAGCCGGCGACGCCCCCGCCTGCGATCAGCACCTCGAATCGCTTGGAATCCGGGGAATGTGTCTTCATGCGGCCCAGCTCAGGCATGCTCCTGCTCCCTTGTGATCGTGGCGGCTGGCGCCGGGATCGGCGCTGGAGCCCAGGGCCTGTGCGGGCTCGGATCGAGCAGACGTTTACGGCAGGAAAGCATCGGCGAAACTCCAGCTGGCGAGGTCGCGAGACGATCGGTCGGGATCATCACGCCGGCAGCGGCCGAAAGTTAGAGCCGGTACAGCAAGCCCACCGAGGGGAGAAGCGGGCTTCTGAGACTCTACACCGCTTGGGGAGTGCCAACGGTCGGCGCCACCGCGAGGGTGGAAACGGCTTTCCTGGGTTGATTCACCCCAGGGCACGCCTCGGTGGTCCCGGCGCGTCGCTCTCGGGCCGGCGGGGGAGCAGGCGGTGGCCGTCGACCACCGCGGCTGCGAGGTCGATGAGCTTGCGATTCGCCGTCCGCGATTGCTCGCGCAGCATCTCGAAAGCCGCCACGTCGTCGACCGAGTGACGCTCCATCAGGATTCCCTTCGCCCGCTCGATCGTGGCGCGACGGCCGAACGCGCCCTGAAGGTCGTGATATTCGGCGAATCGGCGCAGGACGATGTCGATCGAGCTCTCCCAGTCGTCGACGTCGTCGTCGCTGATGTGCGCGAAGATGCCGCGCTTGGAGGCCTCCCGGATGAACTCCGGATCAGGAGCGTGCAGCAGCACGATCACCGGACAGGCCGCCTCGGCAACGATCTTGTCGATCAGCCCGAGAGCGTGTTCGGTGCTCGCGCCGAGCCCGACCAGGGCGACATCCGGCCGCTCCCGACTGGTCACCGGTCCGACGTCCGCGACGTCGATCTCCCGGGCGATCACCTCATGGCCGAGCGCCACGACCACTGGGGCGACGAGCGCAAGGCGGTCCTTGCGCTCATTGGCAATCAGCACGCGAAGGTGACGATGTTCAGCTTGGGTCGGCTTCATGACGCCCACACGCTTCGGGTCTCGTCGGGATCCGGTCCGGCGTCATGTCAAGCTCGCGCTGTGCATGGCGCAAGCAGCGGAAACGCAATGTGGGCATCAGGGCCTCCGATGGCTCGTGTGACAGCTCGGAAGTCATGTCGTGCTGCCGGCTGTACCGCAGACCTCACGACGAAGTGCCCTCGCGCTGCACGCTAACAGACGGGGCTCAGCTCGACTGAAGCAGCGTCAGCCCGTGGGGCCGGGCCCGTCGGGCGTTGTGACAGCTTCCGACTCGTCGACAAGGTCAGTCGGCCCGAGGATGAACACCTCGCACATCATGTCGGGCTCCTGCTGATTCCCGCTCATGAACCCGATCACGGGTCGGCCGGTGGCTGCTTCGATGATCCCGGTGAACCGGTCACGCATGACCTCCTGGAACTGCATCCGCTGCTCGATCACCGCCGCGCCGCGACCGCCGTCAAGCAGCGTCTGCTCGACGCGCGAGAACCCTCCCCGCAACACGCAGACGACCAGGTCGTCCTCGTAATAGGACTTCGCCCGGGTCGGGCCGCGGCCGTAGAACTCCTTCAGCAGGGCCACCATCCCGTCCGAGATCGCCGTCAGCACATCGCCATGGGACTCCGGCTTCTCCAGAACTCGTCTCGGATTCATGGTGCCTTTCGCTGCGACCGGGTGAGGATCGCTTGATCGTAGTCCTCGATCGCTATGGTCAACGGCACGCTCGTCGGGTTCTCGCCCTTCTGCCTCGCGCGCGTCATTCGGCTGGAGGACGAGAAAGCAGGCCGCCATGCCGGCCCCGGACTCCGCGCTCTTCGGCGACGCCCTCCTCAGCGCGGTGACTGACGCGATGGTCGCCTTTCATGAGCGCTACTACCACCGTCGTCCCGTCACCGCCAAGTCACTGCTGCTGGACGGGGAGCTCCTTGTCTGCGTGCTCGGTGGCGTCTACACCGACGTCGAGAACGCGATGATCGAACTGCAACGATTCACCCTCGTCCACGACACCCGCAGCGCGTTCCAGAACGCGATGCAGCTGCGGTTCATCACGACGATCGAGCGGCTCTCGGGACGCGAGGTCCTGATGTTCATGTCCGACCACCACGTCGGCCCGGACATCGAGATCGAGCTGTTCATCCTGGCTCCGGAGGATGCGCCCGAAACCCATGCGGCATGAGCCGGATCCGGCCGAGCGGCGGCTGTGGGCGTCGGTCTTGCCCGTCGGCGGCATCGGAGTAGGCTGAAGCTTCCGAGGGCGCCGCCTGAGGTCTGCCGTCCGCGGCGGGCATCACACGTTGACTTCTGAGTTCCTTCCAGAACCTGGAGTTCGACGTGCTCGCGACGGTCGCTTTCCCTGATTTCTCCCCACCCCGCTCCCTTCCCAGCCAGGGGCCGTTCGTCTGCACCCTGTCAGTCGGCGATCCTGGTCCCAGTTGGGTCCACGTCCGTGGCGCTCTGGACCTCCGTGGTGCGGTGCGGCTCCAGCACGCATTGCGCCACACAGAAGGCCACGGCGTGATCATCCTGGACCTCCGCGAGATGACGTGCCTGGATTCCGCAGGTGCGTCCGTGATCGTGGATGCCGCGACCCGTTCCCGGGCGGCCCAGGACCGACTCATGTTGGTCACGGGACCGAAGCCGGTCCACCGGGCGCTCCGGTTAGCCGCCAGTCTCGGGGTCCTGGAGTTCCTCGTCGTCGACCCACCAAGATCCCCGAGCCGAGCACCCTCGCGGCATCCGCAACCCAATGACGCCGCATGAGTCGAATGAGGCCGCCCGCCGAGCGAGCCGGGCAGCCTGAGGTGATCCCGCCGGCGACGATGCGCGCGATGGTGTTCGACGGCGTTGGTCGGCCCCTGCGCCCGGAGGACCGGCCAGTGCCGACACCCGGCCCGAGCGAGTTGCTCCTGCGGGTGCTCGCCTGTGGAATCTGCCGCACCGACCTTCACATCATCGACGGGGAGGTCGCGGTCAGCCATCCACCGCGGATTCTCGGCCATCAGATCGTTGCCGTCGTCGACGGCACCGAGCAGCGAGTTGGGGTGCCGTGGCTCGGCTGGACCTGTGGCCGGTGTGAGCCGTGCCGCACCGGTCACGAGAACCTGTGCCCGAACGCCCGGTTCACCGGCTGTGACATCGACGGCGGCATGGCTGAGTACGCCGTCGCCGACGCACGATTCTGCTTTCCGCTGCCGCCCGAGTACCAGGCCGAACAAGCCGCGCCGCTGCTGTGCGCTGGCCTGATCGGCTTTCGCTCGCTGCGCTTCTGTGGCGACGCTCATCGAATCGGCCTGTATGGGTTCGGGGCCGCCGCCCACATTCTCATCCAGGTGGCGCGGTCCCAGGGCCGGGAGATCCATGCATTCACCCGACCGGGCGACAGCGTCGCCCAGGCGTTTGCTCACGATCTTGGGGCGGTGTGGGCGGGACCTTCGGACGCTCCCGGCCCCCAGATGCTTGACGCCGCGATCATCTTCGCGCCGGATGGCGCATTGGTTCCCATGGCACTGCGGGCCGTGCGACCCGGCGGTCGCGTGGTGTGCGGCGGCATCCACATGAGCGACATTCCCAGCTTTCCCTACCCCGAGCTCTGGGGTGAACGCAGCATCCAATCGGTGGCGAACCTGACCCGCCAGGACGGGCAAGAGTTTCTCGGTCTCGCACCCGAGATACCAATTCGCACCCGGGTGCGCACCTATCCCCTGGAGGAGGCCAACGCAGCGCTGGCTGATCTCCGCGCCGGACGCTTCTCAGGCGCCGGCGTCCTGGTGCCCTGAGCGGCTGTGGGGATCGCTCGCTCCGGCCGGGTCGAGATGCCGGCGGGGTGACGGAGTAGGATCGACGTCAGCCTCGCTCCACACTTCGGCAGGCACCGAGTTCCCGGCCTCAGCGACTGGCCGGCGCGCGCGACGCACGTGATCGCGGCCACCCACGCCCGAGGAGCGAGAAAAATGAGCCGTCCAGCGGATCCATGCCGGCAACCCGGCGGTTGCAACATCGCCGATCCCGGGCCTCGCTCCGGAAGCGCTCGGGCATGAAGCTTCTCATCTGTTACGACGGGTCCTCCGACGCCCGCGCGGCGATCGTAGGTGCCGGGAAGCTGTTCCCGGGCAGCAGTGCGACCGTTCTCGTGATCTGGGAGACAGTCCTGGAGGCCATGACGCGCACCGGTGCGATGGGCGTGGGCTACGGGTTGAGTGGTCCCTACGGCGACGACGGCACCGACACGGCACTCAAGCAGCTGGCGCACGAGACCGCCAACGAGGGTGTGCATCGGGCCAACGCTGCGGGACTCGCGGCCCAGCCGCGGATCGTCAACCGGCGTGACGCCATCGCCGCCGACATTCTGGCCACGGCGGCTGAAGAAGACGCCGACGCCATCGTTCTCGGGACACGGGGCCGGAGCGCCATGAAGTCGCTCATGCTCGGCAGCGTGTCAGCGGCTGTGCTCCACCATGCTGACCTTCCTGTCCTGGTCATTCCCTCACCCGTCCTCGTCGACGAACGTCACATGTGGGCCGCCCGGACGCAACCGACCGCCGGCTTCTCCGCCGTGTAGGGTCTGATCAGAGCTCTGCCTCGACCTTCGGCGAGCTCCCTCTCCGGCTTCACTGACTCGGCCGGCGATCCTGCGACACCGCTTCCCGGTGCTCGCTGGCCAACGCCAACCCATCAGTGAGGCAAGACCATGTTCGGAGCCTACGTCGTCAAGCAGTACGAGCGTGCCGTGGTGTTCAAGCTCGGGAAGGTCAAGGACACAGCCCGCGAACCGGGCCTGATGTTCTGCGTGCCGCTGATCAACCGCATCCATCGCGTGTCGTTGCGGATCGTCACCATGCCGATCCAGTCTCAGGGCATCATCACCAAGGACAACGTCAGCATCGACGTGGCCGCGGTCGCGTACTTCCGGGTCAAGGATCCGATCCGCTCGATCGTGGCGATCGAGAACGTAGCCGAGGCGATCAACCAGATCGCCCAGACGACGCTGCGGGCAGTCGTCGGCCGCCACACCCTGGATGAGGCGTTGTCGGAGACCGACACGATCAATCAGAACATCAAGCAGATCCTCGATGTCCAGACCGAGGAGTGGGGCATCGAGGTCACCGTCGTCGAGCTGCGCGACATCCAGCTGCCCGACAGCATGAAACGCGCGATGGCCCGCCAGGCCGAGGCGGAACGAGAGAAGCGCGCGAAGATCATCAACGCCGAGGGTGAAGCGCTCGCCGCCGGTGAACTGGCGATTGCGTCTGACGTGATGATGGCCCATCCGCTCGCGCTGCAACTGCGCAACCTGCAGACCCTGGTGGAGGTCGCGGTCGACAAGAACTCGACGGTGGTGTTCCCCGCGCCCTTGATGAGCACGATCGCGGAACTTGGCGCGTTTCTGGCGCGCGAGGGCAAGGCTGTCGCGGACATGCCCACGCCACCGAGCGACGTTCCAGCACCAGCAGTCCTGCCGACGCCGTCGACCAACGGGGAGCTGGTGTCCTCATGACGACCGCGCCCGAACATCCGTCGGTCGGAGCCCCCGACCACATCGCGCGGTCGTCTGATCGTCCCCATCCGCCGGCTCCGCTGCCCGCCCACCTGCTGGAGCGGATCGACCAGTACTGGCGGGCGGCGAACTATCTGTCGGTCGGCCAGCTGTACCTGTATGACAACCCGCTGCTGAAGCGGCCGCTGGAGCTGTC
>CAZZVR010000028.1:0-25536 GCA_964657595.1 Burkholderia sp. PAMC 26561
ACCGACCTGCCGGGGCAGGGCGGCACGATCGCCATCGCCGGGCACCGCACCACCTATCTGGCCCCGTTCCGCGACATCAACGCGCTCAGGCCCGGAGAGTCGGTCGAGCTGGACATGCCCTACGGCGCCTTCACCTACGTGGTGTCGAGGTCGGAGATCGTCCCGCCCGACGACTGGGCGATCACCCGGCCGGCCGGGTATGAGCAGCTCGTCCTGTCCTCCTGCAATCCGCTGTTCTCCGCCGCCCAGCGCATCGTCGTGTTCGCGCGGCTGGCGAGCGTCACCCCAGAGGGTCCGGCGCTGGGCCGCCGAGTCTGACTCGACAAAACGTCGAGTTTCGGGCTCCAACCTGGACGAGCGCCCACCGGGGCCGATACAGAGCCCAGGGAACAGGATGTCCTGGTCCTCACACCCACCCCCTATGTCACGGATCGACATGAACACCTACGAAGTCTGTGTGACCGCAGTGGCCGAGGCGATGCTCGCGCGTGGCTTCGGCGAGCTGCTGGTACCCGAGGCGCTGGATGACGGCCCCGACCCGCCGGTCACCCCAGCGAATGCTCAAAGCCTGAGAGCTCAGCGTCGGCGTCTGTGAAGCGCAGCGCCGGCGCGCGCGCCGCCTCGGCGGAGCCGACCGCGCCGACCGCGCTGACCACGCCGATCCAGGTGACCGCCAGGGGTGGCTCCAGCGCGCCCAGCGCCGCAGTGATGGGCGCACGGGTTGACGCCGGCGCGCTGAACAGCAGCTCGTAGTCCTCCCCGCCCGTCGCGGCCCACACCCGGGGGTCGACTCCGGCGGCCGCGGCGGCGGCCTCGAGACCCGCCACCAGGGGAAGGTCGCCCAGGGTCAGCTCGAGCGACACGCCGCTGGCCCGGGCCAGGTGGCCCCCGTCACTGGCGAGTCCGTCGGACAGGTCGATCATGGCAGTCACCCCGGCCCGGGCGAGGGCGCGGCCGGCCGCCAGGCGCGGCAGCGGCCGGGCGTAGCGCTCGCGCAGCGCCGCGTCGGGAGCCACCCGCCCGTCGAGAACCGCCAGGCCGCCGGCCGGTCCGCCGAGGGCGCCGGTCACCGCGACGAGATCACCCGGCCGGGCACCGTCGCGGCCGACCAGCTGAGAGGGGTCGTCGGCCCAGCCGACGACGGTGAAGCTGAGTGCGGTCACCCGCGAGGCGCTGATGTCCCCGCCGGCGATCACCACCCCGGAGTCCGCCGCGAGCCGCGCGGCACCCCGCACCAGCGCGCGGATCCAGTCATCACCGGCTCCGGGCGCCAGGCTGAGGGCGAAGTAGGCCTCACCGGGGTCGGCCCCCATCGCGGCCAGGTCCGACAGGGCGCCGGCCAGCGCGCGGTGGCCGATCTCCTCCGGGGTGAGCTGCCCGATGCGAAAATGGACGCCGTCGACCATCGTGTCGACCGAGGTCACGGCGTAGGCACGGGCGCGGACGACGGCGGCGTCGTCCCCCAACCAGCGGATGACCTGACCCCCACCCCGAGGGACCGGGTCCGCGTCAGGCTGGTGCTGATCCCCCAGGACAGCACCAGCGCCACCCAGCAATGTGCGCAGCTCGGCGATCAGCTCGAGCTCACGCACCGGCGTGCCGCGGTCTAGCGGTGGCGGTAGACGATCCGGGCGCGGTCGAGGTCATAGGGCGACAGCTCCACGCGGACGCGGTCGCCGGGAAGGATTCGGATCCGGAAGCGGCGCATCTTGCCGGCGACGTGCCCGAGCACGACCCGATCCATGTTGTCGAGCTTGACGCGGAACATCGCATTGGGCAGGGCCTCGACGACCTCGCCCTCCAGCTCTACTTTTTCTTCCTTCGGCATCGTCGGGCATTCTAGGACGCCCGGGGAACTAGCCGATTCCGCCCCCGCCCGAGGCGGGGGGGCTGGCCGCCGGAGGCGGGGTGGTCGGGGTCGCCGTCGCGCTGGTCGGCGTGGCCCCGGTGGCCGGTTGACCCGGGGTGGGGACCGGCGTGCTCGCCACACCCGGCGTCGTGGTTGCGGTGGCCGTCCCCGTGCTTGTCCCCGTGGTCGTCGTCGCCGTGCCGGTGCCCGAGGGCACGTAGGTATAGGCATTGGCCTGCTTGGCCGCCGAGTGGGGACCGTTGTAGGCCGTGCCGACGAACGGCTCGGCCGGCACCGGGAAGTCACCGCAGAAGCCGCGTGACGCGCTCTCCATGAACTGCTTCCAGATCGGTGCCGCCAGCGTGCCGCCAAAACCCGGGCCGAGACCGTTGACGTCGGTCATCGACTCCGCCTCGCCCTTGCCGTAGCCGACCCACACGGCGGTGGACAGCTGGGGCGTGTAGCCGACGAAGTAGGCGTCGGTGTAGTTCGAGGTCGTGCCGGTCTTGCCGGCGGCCGGACAGCCGTTGGGGTCGTCCCCGGCGGCGGTGCCGTACTGGAGCACCGTCTTGAGCGTCTGGGTGCCCTCATACGCCTGGCCCTGGGTGAACACGCGGTTGGGCTTGGTGTCGAGCATGTTCTCGCGCTTGCCCGACGGCAGCTTCACGCTGTTGATGATCGTCGGGGTGTAGTGCAGCCCGCCGCTGGCCAGCGTGGCGTAGGCGTCCGCCATCTGCAACGGGGTGACGCCCGGATTGAGGCCGCCGATGATCGCCGGGTAGAAGGCCTGCTGCTTGGTCGTGATGCCCATCGAGTAGGCGGTGTTGAGCACGTTCTGGAGGCCGAGGTCGACGCCGAGCTGGGCATAGACGGTGTTGTCGGACTCGGCCGTCGCCCGGGTGACGTTGATCACGCCCTCATAGGACAGCTCGGAGGTGTGGACCGCCCACTTGGGGTCAGCCGACAGCCAGCCGGCGTTGAGCAGCTTGGAGTCGTAGTAGGTCGCGTTGGGGTCGCCGTCCTGGGCCTTGATGAGGTCCATGAGTGAGAAGACCTTGAACGCGGAACCGGTCTGGCGCAGCGCCCCGGTCGCGTAGTTGATCGTCGTCTGCCCGGACCCGAGGCCGTAGGTGGTGTTCTGGGCCATCGCCACGATCTCGCCGTTGGTCGGATTGACCGTCACCAGCGCGGCCTGGGGATCTCCCGCCTGGCCCTCGTTGTCCTCCAGGGCGGTGTTGGCGTAGGCCTGGTCCTGGAGGTTGATCGAGGTCTCCACCCTCAGTCCCCCGCGGTCGACGGTCTTCTGACCGAGCTTGGCGATCAGCTGCTGGCGGATGTAGTCGAACACGTACGGCTGCTTGACCGTCTGATAGGTGGTGTTGGACTTGAGCTCGAGCGGGTCGGCGTTCGCCGCCTCCTGCTGGGCCTGGGTGATGTAGCCGGACTCGTACATCGCCTGGAGCACCTCCGAGCGCCGAGCCTTCGCGGCAGCCGGATGCAGGAACGGGTTGTAGGTGGTCGGCGCCTGGGGCAGCCCGGCCAGCAGCGCATCCTGGGCGAGGGAGAGCTTGTTCAGGTTCGACTGGTCGAAGAACATCTGGGAGGCCGCGCCGACTCCGTAGGCGGACTGCCCGCCGACCGTGCCGTAGGGCACGTCGTTGAGGTACTGGGTGAGGACCCAGTTCTTGGAGTACTTCGCCTCGAGCTCGTTGGCGAGCTTGGCCTGGACGATCTTGTACCGGAGGTTGCGGTTCTCGGCGATGTTCTCGGGCAGGTAGATGTTCTTGACCAGCTGCATGGTCAGCGTCGAGCCGCCCTGGGTGCCCGAGGAGCCGTTGAACACGTCACTGATCGCCGCGCGCACCAGACCCTGGTAGTCCACGCCGCCGTGCTGGAAGAAGCGCCGGTCCTCGATCGCCACGGTCGCGTCGCGCAGCTGGGCGGTCTGCTGGGCGCCGGGCACCGCCTTGCGCAGCACGTCGGTGGAGAGGTATCCCAGCAGCGTGCCGTCGGAGGCGAACACCTCCGACAGCTGGCCCTGGATGCGCGGCGACAGTGAGTCGAGGGTGGGCGCCGAGTCGGCCGTGTTGGTGATCCACACCGCGCCGTAGGCGGCTCCGCCGAGCAGGGCCAGGAAGCCGGCGAGGAGGAAGCCCAGCACGATGCGCCCGATCGGACTTGACCGTTGGGCGCTGCGGCGCTGTCGTTGGTGTCGGCTCATGACGGCGGAGACCTCGCCCCCCGGGGTCAGGTTCTGAGGTTACCTCCCGGGGGAGTTCGGCTTCCCCGCTCGGGCTCCTGCCTCATACGGCCCTAACCCACGGTGGGTTTAAGCTCGCAGCGCACATGGAATCGGAGCGCTCTCACCCGCTGTCCCTGCTCATGGCGCCGGCCGCGGTGTTCGTCGGATTCGCCCTCGGGCTGATCGTCACGCTCATCATCGAGGGGGTCGGCCACGCCTTCGGCTCTCCGTTGAACAGCCCGACCCCCGCCGTCTCGCTGATCTCGGACTACAGCTTCGACCTCTGCTTCGTCGCCGCGGCGCTGTACATGGCGGTGCTGCGCCGCAGCGTGATGGGGCGCGAGCGCATGGACGCCGCAGACTTCGGTTATCGGCGCATCTCCTGGCGCACCGGCATCACGGTGGTGGTGATCGCGGCGGTCGCCTACTACGGCGTCTCCTACGTCTACGGCCAGCTGGTGACGATCAAGGGCACCGACAAGCTGCCGTCGGAACTGGGGGTCACCCATTCGACGGCGTCGGCGATCTTCACCGCGATCTTCGTCTGCGCCTTCGCGCCGATCTGTGAGGAGTTCTTCTTCCGCGGCTTCCTGTTCGGTGTCCTGCGCCAGATGCGGGTGCGGATCTTGGGGCAGGAGTACGGGACGCTGATCGCGGCGCTGATCGTGGCCCTCCTGTTCGGCCTGGCCCACTCGGGATCGGCCAAGCCCGAGTACCTCATCCCGCTCGGTCTGCTCGGCTTCGTCCTGTGCCTGGTGCGCTGGTACACCGGCTCGCTCTATCCCTGCATGGCCATCCACGCGATCAACAACGCGGTGGCCCTCGGCGTCAACGAGTTGCACTGGGGCCCGGCTCCGATCATCGGCGTGGCGGCCGGCGCGCTGGGCGCCATCGCGCTGGTCACCGGGCCGTTGTCTGCCCCCTCGCGACGGGCGACGCCCAAGGCCGCGATTGGCGCATAAAGCGGGGTTAATGTAGCCTCCGCGCCCATGCGAATTCGTGCACTTGCCGCCGCTTGTCTCGCGGCGGGCGCCGTCGGCGCCATTCCCGCCTCGGCCCTGGCGGCCGGTGCGACGACGGGGCCGGTCAAGGCCAGCGCCCACGTGGCGCTGGCGGGGCTCGTCACCGTTCACCGCGACGGGGTGACAGTCCCCGGACGCGACGTGAAGGTCACCGCCACCGTGAAGCCCTACGTTCCCGGCCAGCGCGTGCTCGTCCAGGCGTTCGTCGGTTCACACCGGTTCGCCCAGCGGCTGATGACCCTGCATCCGACGGCGCGGGGGACCGCCGCCCGCTTCAGCACCAGCTTCGCCGCGCCCCAGGCCGGCGAGGTGGCGATCCGCCTCAAGCACTCCCGTGACGCGCGGATGCTGTCCTTCGTCAAGGTGCGCCGCTACGCGGTGCTGTCTGAGACCGTGGCGCCCGGTGCGACCGGCCGGTTCGTCCAGCTCCTGCAGTCCCGTCTCCAGGCCCTGCATCTCTACATCCCCCAGACCGGCGTGTTCGACGGGGGCACCGAGCTGGCCCTGGACGCCTACCACCGCCTGCTCGGGGAGGGTGAGGGGGACGAGTCCGTCGACTCCGCCACCGTGGCCGACCTGCTCGACGGCAAGGGCGCCTTCCACGTGCGCTTCCCCAACCAGGGTCTGCACGCTGAGGGCGACCTGTCTGACCAGGTGCTCGCCTACATCCGGGGCGACAAGGTGTTCGAGCTGCTGCCGATCAGCTCGGGCAAGCCGTCGACCCCGACCATCCTCGGCTCCTATCAGGTCTACCGCAAGGAACCGGGCTACAGCTCGGACGGGATGTACTTCTCCAACTACTTCACGGGGGGCTACGCCATCCACGGCTATGACCCGGCGCCGGCCTACCCGGCCAGTCACGGCTGCATGCGGATCCCCATCGCCGACGCGATCTTCGCCTATGGCCTGATCGACATCGGCGACTGGGTCGACACCTACTACACCTGAGGCCGGCGTGACGGGCGATCATCCCGCGGGCGGGGCCGACGGACCCCGGGCGGCGCTCCTGGCCAGCCTGCGCGCCCACGCGCTGCTGATCGGCGAGGTGACCCTGACCAGCGGCGCGACGGCGCAGTACTACGTCGACGTCAAGCGGGCGATCCTCCGGCCCGACGGCTTCCGCGCCCTGGCGTCGCTCGTGGCCGCCCAGGCGCAGGTCTGGGGCGCCACCGCGGTCGGCGGCATGACCATGGGCGCGGACCCGATCGCCTGTGCCGCCCTGGCCGGGGGTGCCGACGTCAAGGCGTTCTTCGTGCGCAAGGAGGTCAAGCCCCACGGCCTGTCGCGCCGCATCGAGGGCCCGCTGCTGGACGCCGGGGACCGCTGCATGCTCGTCGAGGATGCCGTCACCACCGGCGGGTCGACCGTCAGGGCGATCGAGGCGCTCCAGGATGAGGGCCGCCAGATCTGCGGTGTCCTGGCCATCTGTGACCGGCTGGCCGGCGGTGTGGACGCGATCCGCGCGGCGGCCGACGGCGCGCCGTACCTCGCGCTCAGCACGATCGACGAGGTCTATCCGGAGCGGCCCGACCGCGCCTAGTCGTGCCGCGCCTGAAGTCGAGCCGGTCCAGCGCCGCGGCGCTGCTGTTCGTGGCGCTCAACCTGCGCCTGACGATTGCCGCGATCCCGCCCGTCCTGGCCCAGGTCCGTGCCTCCACGGGTCTCAGCTCGGCCGGCGGCGGCGTGCTCAGCGCCATCCCGGTGTTCTGCTTCGGTGCCTTCGCGCTGCTCGCCCCGCGGCTCATCCGCCGCTTCGGCATGGCGCCGCTGGTCGCCCTCGTGCTGGTGGCGGTGACTGCCGGGTGTGCGTTGCGGCTGGCCACCCCAGTGTTCACGCTGCTGCTGGGCACCGCGCTCGTCGGGGCGGCGATCGCCGTCGGCAACGTGCTGGTGCCGAGCCTGATCAAGGCCGACTTCGCCCCCCAGCGCGTGGCGATGACCGCGCTCTACTCAATGGCCCTGTTCATCGGCGGCGGCCTGTCCGCGGGGCTGACGGTGCCGCTGGAGCACCTCACCGGGCTGGGCTGGCGCGCGACGGTCGCGCTGTGGGCGCTGCTCGCCGTGGCCGCGCTGGCGGTGTGGCTGTTCCAGGTCCGAGCCGCGGGTCCTGGCGTCGACGCCGACGACGGGTTCTCGACCGAGCCGCTGGGACGGGTCCAGGGGCTGTGGCGTGACCGGCTCGCCTGGTGCGTGACGTTGTTCATGGGGCTGCAGTCCCTCGGCTACTACGCCACGCTGTCCTGGATCCCCACCATCCTCGAGGACCACGGCGTGTCCGCCGGCACCGCGGGCTGGCTGCTGTCCTACTCGACCCTGCCGGGGCTGCTGGCGGCGCTCGGGACACCGGCGCTGGAGCGGCGCCGGGGCCGCCCCGGAGCCCTGGTCCTGGCGGCGGTGGGCCTGTGCGGGGGCGGGTATATGGGGCTGCTGCTCGCCCCCGCCTCGGGGACGTATGTCTGGATGACCCTGCTCGGTCTGGGCCAGGGGGTCGCCCTCAGCCTGGCGCTGGGCTACATCACCGCCCGGGCGGTCGATCGCCACCACGCCGCGTACCTGTCGACCATGGCCCAGGGGGTCGGCTACATGCTCGCTGCCGGCGGCCCGTTCCTGCTCGGCGCCCTGCATGGCTGGACCGGTGGCTGGACGGTGCCGCTGTGTCTGCTGCTGGGGTTGCTCATCCCGCTCATGGGAGCGGGATTGGCCGCGTCGCGCCCCCGGTACGTGCTGGCGGCCTGAGGCGCGGGCCCGGGCCCCCGAGGGTCAGCCGAGTTATGGGCGCTGGGGCGCCCATAAGGTTGCTCTTTGGCCCCGCGCCGCGTCATGCCCCCGGCAGGAATCGAACCTGCATCCCGCGCTTAGGAGGCGCGTGCTCTATCCATTGAGCTACGAGGGCATTGAGCTACGAGCGCGCGAGCGCCGGAGCCGGGGCCCGGACATGAGGCAGGGTAGCCGCGGCGCACCGTCGCGGGCGAGCGCGGTACAACGTCCTGAGTGAACCCGGCGGCCTCCGAGGTGGACATGCGGCGCCGCCGGTGGTCGCGCCTCCCGGCATTGCGCGGTGTGCGGCCACGACTGGATCTCAGCTGCCTCCTGCTGCTGCTCCTCATCGCCCTGGCGGCACCGCTGATCGCCCGGGGACTCGGGCTCGACGGGCCGCTCGTACGCGACCCGAGGGCCGTCGACCTGTTCGGCAACCCGACGGGTCCCGGCGCAGCGCACCCGCTCGGCGTCGACGACGCGGGCCGTGACGTGCTCTCGCGCATCCTCTACGGGCTGCGCTCGCTGGCGCTGATCAGCCTGGCCGCCAGCGCGCTGGCCGGCGCTGCGAGCGTGTCGCTGGCCGGGTTGGCCCGGCTGACCCCGTGGCTGGGCTGGCTGGGTGTCCGGCTGATCGCGGCGATCCGCGGATATCCGGCGCTGCTGCTCGGGCTGGCCCTGGCGGCGTCGCTCAGCGGCGTCTGGCGACTCATCGTCCCGATGGCGCTCGGTGGGCTCCTGCCGCTCAGTACCCGGCCCGGCGCCCGGGCGCTGGCCGGGGCATGGGCGACGGCGCTGTCGCGGGGGCTGGGGATCGACGTCGGCCTGACCTTCCTCGGGCTGGGTCCGGGCGGCCGCTCCCCGCAGTTGGGGGCGATGATCGCCCAGGCCGGGCGGGGAGTTCTCGCGGGGGTGCCGGCGTGGTGGGCGCTCGTGTTCCCGGGGCTCGCGCTGGCCGTCGGGCTCGTCGCCGCCCAGAGCCTGGCCTGCGGGCTCGCGCCCGGTCGCGTCGCCGGGAACGGTGACGACCTGTCCCGGCCGCGGGGCCGGCTGGCCGGGCACCCGATCCTCGACCAGCTCGCGAGTCGTCTCGTCCAGCTCATCTTCACCGTCGGGCTCGCCGCAGCCGCGTTCGCTGGACTCGGCGGCGCAGGCCCCCACGGCGTCTCCGCGCTGGCGGGGATCGGGGCTGACCTCGGCGCGAGCGGCTCGCTGCTGCTGGGCGGGCTGGTGGTGTGGGGGCTTGCCGTCTGGCTGCACCTGCGTTGGGTGACGCGCGCTCATGCGGGGCGCCTCATCCCCACCTCCCGGCCCAGGATCGTGCGCGCCCTCAGCGCCGCCCCGGCGGCCCTGCTGGGCGCCGCCCCGCCAGGCTGGCTGGCCTTTCTCGCGCTGTACGCGTTCTCCGACAGCGTCGGCAAGTTGGCGATCCTGCCGGGTGCCGGGAGCTACGTCGGGCTCGGCCATGACGCGGGACACTGGGCTGAGTCGCTGGTCATGCCGTGGCTGGTGCTCGGGCTCCTCGCGGCGGCTTGGACGATCCTCGCCATCGACCGCCCGGTGGCGGTCACCGCGGGAAGTCAGCAGCAGCGGGTGGCGCGGGCGGCGGGCGTACCGGAGCCCACGTTGGCCCAGCAGCGCCGGCGGGCGCTGTGGGCGCCGCTGCTCGCCCGGGTCGAGGCGATCCTGCCCAGCTTCGTCGGGGTGGCCCTGATCATCGAGGTGACGGACCGGATCCCCGGCGTCGGCGCGGCGCTCCTGGCTGGCTTCGACACCGGCGCGACGGCGACCGTCTCGGACCTCACCCTGCTCGTCACGGTGGTACTGATCGGCGTCTCGCTGGCCCTCGATAGCCTGGCCAGCCTCGCCGACCCCCGCGCGGCCCGCCGATGAGCGTCGCCCCCGGCGGATATGAGCTCACGCTCGAGGGTGGGGCGACGGTGACGCTGCTCGCTGGTGCGAGCCTGGCCGTGATGGGCGCGGAAGCCTCCGCCGTGGTCGGCGCGTTTGCCCAGCGCTCCGGCGCCGCACTGCTGGTGCCCGACGCTGGCGACCCCCTCCACGCCGGCCTTAGCGTCGGGGATCAGGTCGCGGCGGCATTGAGCGGCACGCGTCGGGCGGCCCTGGACCGCGCCACCGACCTGCTCGAGCTGGCCGGCGTGCCCGAACCCCACCATCGGGCCCGGGCGCGTCCTCACCAGCTCGGTCAGCTCGACCGCCAGCGCGCCCAGCTGGCGCTGGTGCTGGCCAACGCGCCGGCGCTCATCGTCGCGGAGGACCCAACCGCCGGGCTGTCCCAGACTGACGCGGCCGCGTTCTCCGCGCTGCTCTCGCGCCTGCGCCAGCGGCTCAGGTTCACGCTGGTCCTGGCCACATCGCAGCTGGAGGCCGCTCAGCGACTGGCCGACGAGATCATCGTGATCGACGCGGGTGACATCACCGAACGTCGCCGCCGGCGCGCTCAGGCCTCGTCGTCGTCCTCGCCGTCATCGATGTAGAGCGACTCGGTGGCCAGCTCGTTGCCGCGCCGGCCCCACAGCTTGACCTCGAGGAAGTCACTCATGTAGTTGTCCGGCGCGATCAGCGTGAAGCGCTCTTCCGACACCCGGCACTGGTCGACGGCGAGGTTGGCGAGCTCGGCGGTGGCCATGGCGCCGCCCATGATCAGCGGCACGCCCCAGACCAGGGTGATGTCCGCCCGGGCGCCGGCCTCGCCCCGCCACACCCCGATCACCTCATCGGACAGGTCCAGCTTCCAGTCAGGGTTCTCCTCGGCCGTCTCGGAGGTGAAGTCGACGCGGGCATAGAAGTCCGCCGGCTCGACCGCGTCGCCGCCGGAGAAGGACACGAAGCCGAACAGCTCAAAGCCCGCGTCGGTCCGGGCCACTCCGGGCACGTAGGTGCGCCCGCCGTAGGTGCGGTCCGGGAACCACTTGACCTCACCCGGTTCACCGAGATCCTCGCCCTCGGAGTCGATCGCCGCGACGGCCGCGAGGAAGTGCTCAGACAGCGTCTCGGACCAGCGTCCGGACGGCAGCGATTCCTGGGGCGGCTCAGCCGCGAAGCTGGGGACGAAGCGGTCGGTCGGTGACATGGCGATGAGACTGTAGGGCTAGTAGGCGCCCCGGCGTGTGAACACGGCGGGAATCGTCTTGAGGAGGATCGACAGGTCCAGGAACAGCGACCACTGCTCGAGGTAGACGAAGTCCAGGCGGACCAGGTCGTCGAAATCGAGCTCGGAGCGGCCCGAGACCTGCCACAGGCCGGTGATGCCGGGCAGCACCAGGTAACGCTTCTTGTGCCAGTTGGCCAGCATCTCGTAGTCGCGCATGGGCAGCGGCCGCGGACCCACCAGCGACATCTCACCGCGGATCACGTTGAACAGCTGGGGCAGCTCGTCGAGGCTGAACTGACGCAGCCAGGCGCCGATCGGGGTCAGCCGCGGGTCGTCCTTGATCTTGAACAGCGCGCCCGACTTCTCATTCAGTGGCTCCAGGTCGTCCTGGATCTGATCGGCGTTGTTGAGCATGGTGCGGAACTTGAGGCAGTAGAACGGGCGTCCGGCCAGACCGGGACGCACCGAGCGGTAGATCACCGGCCCGCGGGAGCTCGCCTTGACCAGCAGGGCGATGACCAGCATCACCGGCATGGCCAGGATCACCGCGAGGCTGGCGGCGAGCAGGTCGAAGGTGCGCTTCAGCGCATAGTCGATGCCGTCGAACACCGGTGGCTTGACCCGGAACAGCGGAAGGGTGGCTCCGGGGACGAACTCCGCCCGGTTCATCAGGATCTCCATCGTCGACGGCGCGACCTGGACGTTGACGCCCAGCTGGTGGCAGGTGTCGATCAGCTCCAGCGCCTTGTCCTGGGGGAACTGGGGGTCGGTGAGGATGACCTCCTGAATCTCTGAATCGAGCAGGATCTCATGGAGGTCGCCGAGCGAACCGAGCGACCGCAGCCCGTTGTCGGGGTGCGGGGTGACGGAGATGAAGCCGACCACCTCGACACTGGCGCGGGCGCGGTTCGACAGGGCATGGGCGACATCGTCGATCTGGCGCCCGGCGCCGACGAGCAGGGCCCGGCGCTCGTACCCCGCCCGCGCCAGCAGCCAGCCCGACAGTCGGGTGTGCAGATGGCGCAGGATGCAGATGTACATCGTGGCGAAGACGAGCGATCCGTAGAAGATGTAGTAGCTGGTGAAGTGCTCGCCCTCGGCGACGGAGAACACCAGTGAGATGAGCGCTGCCTGGAACAGGGCGGCGGCGATCTTGGTCAGGCCAAGCCGGCGTGAGCGCTCGGAGTAGAGATCGGCCCGGGCGAACAGCAGCACCATGACCAGGTAGGCGAAGCTCGACCAGCGATTGGCCTGATGGGCCGCTGAGGTGAGGTTGCCGTGGCCCTCGAAGCTGAGCTTCAGCCACAGCGCGGTGGTCATGGCGCAGGCCAGGCCGATGAAATCGAGCACGAGCAGCGACAGCACGCGGACCACGCGCCGGGTCATGTCCCAGCGCAGGATGGGAGAGAGCAGACGCTGGCGGCTCTTGGCGGTATCCGGGCTGCTGCGGGTCGCGACGCGTGGCGCCGGCAGACGGTGGAAGCCGCTGCTGTCGGGCGTGGTGGGTGGAGGCGGAACCTCGGTGTGCTGGAAGCTGCTCACGTTGGACCTTCTCGCCTACCCCTGCCTCATATGTCGACTGCGAAACCTCAGCGGCCTCGGTGCATCTGCGTTGCAGTGCAAACGCTCACGGGCCCCAGAAGTTACGTCCGGGAGCGCCCCGGCTCCCGCGGCGCGGTGTCGCGCGGGCCCGTTCAACGGTGTGCGCCGACCAGCGCTTGGGCTCCGGATTTCTCGATCGTCTTGCGAAGTCCTTCGCGCAGCTCGATCTGGGGCTCCCAGTTGAGGATCTGCTTGGCCAGGGTGATGTCGGGCTGGCGCACCTTCGGATCATCGGTCGGCAGCGGCTCGTGGACGATCTCGGATTTCGAGCCGGTGATCTCGATCACGGCCTCAGCCAGTTCCAGGAGCGTGAACTCCTTGGGATTGCCGATGTTCACCGGGTTGTGGTACCCGGAGTCCGACAATGCGAGGATGCCCCGCACGAGGTCGTCGACGTAGCAGAAGGAGCGGGTCTGGGAGCCGTCGCCGAACAGGGTGATCGGCTGGTCCTGAAGCGCCTGGCGCAGGAACGTGGGGATCGCCCGCCCGTCGTAGGGCCGCATCCGCGGGCCGTAGGTGTTGAAGATCCGGACCATCGCGGTGTCCACGCCCTGCTGGGTGTGGTAGGCCATGGTCAGCGCCTCGGCGTAGCGCTTGGCCTCGTCATAGACCCCGCGCGGGCCGATCGGGTTCACGTGACCCCAGTAGGACTCCTTCTGGGGATGCTCCTTGGGATCGCCGTACACCTCAGAGGTCGAGGCGGTGAGGAAGCGAGCCCGGTGGCGCTTGGCCAGTCCCAGCGTGTTGTGGGTGCCATAGGAGCCCACCTTGAGGGTGTGCAACGGCAGGCGCAGGTAGTCGATCGGGGACGCCGGAGAGGCGAAATGGAAGACCGAGTCGACCGGCTCGTCGATGAAGTACGGCTCGGTGATGTCGACGTTGACGAACACGAAGTCGTGGTCGCGCAGGTGCGCGATGTTCACCAACGACCCGGTGTCGAGGTTGTCGACGCAGATCACGCGGTTACCGCGGGACAGCAGTTCTTCACACAGGTGAGAGCCCAGGAATCCTGCGCCCCCTGTGACTAGGCAGGTCGGCATCGCGTCAAATCTAGCGCCAGCCTGGCCGGAAAGCTGCATATTCCGATGCGCCGCATTACGGCAAGTCGACATGACAGCCGTCCCGAAACCGGATTCCCTTTGGACAACTGGCGACAGCGCTCTATCCGCGTGGACCTATCGGGACCCGCCCAAGGCTGGACATAGTTCAGACGTCGGTCCGGGCCTTCGCAAGCCCGCTCTGGGGGCCGGCGTTCACACGTTGGACAAAAAGTTCGCACGGGGTGCGCAGGGCATGCGAACCTGTCGCGCCAACGCAGCGTCACAGCTAGGAGGAAGTGGGTACATGGCTACATCTGCTCCGGCTCGACCGGAAGCAAATCTCGATGAGGGACTTGATCGCGGCATCGGCTTCATCGGGCTGCTCTGGGCGTCAGAAGCGTCGATCATCGGGTCGGGCTGGCTGTTCGGGGCGCTCGGCGCCGCCACCATCGCCGGCCCGTCAGCCCTGATCTCGTGGGTTGCCGCGTCGGTCATCGTGATCATCCTCGCGTTGATCCACGCCGAGCTGGGGGGTCTGTTTCCGGTGACCGGCGGTACCAGCCGCTTTCCCCATTACGCGTTCGGCTCCTTCGCCGGAGCGACCTTCGGCTGGGCGTCCTACCTCCAGGCGGCTTCGGTCGCGCCCATCGAGGTGCTGGCCGCCGTGCAGTACGCGTCCTCCTACAGCTGGGGCAAGAACTTCCTCAATTCGAGCGGGTCGCTGCACAACGTCGGCCTGATCGTCGCCATCGGCCTGATGCTGGTGTTCGTGGTGCTCAACCTGATCGGCATCGCCTGGCTGTCGCGCATCAACGTCGTGCTGACCAGCTGGAAGGTGCTGATCCCCGTCCTGACGGTGATCGTGCTTCTGATCACCCACTTCCACAGCGGTAACTTCAGCCACGGCGGCGGCTTCTTCGTGAAGGGCTCAGGGCTCAAGGAGGTCCTGATCGCGATCCCCAGCGGCGGCATCGTCTTCTCCCTGCTCGGCTTTGAGCAGGCGGTGCAGCTGGCCGGTGAGGCTCGCAACCCGGCCAAGGATCTGCCCCGCGCGGTGATCCTGTCGATCCTCATCGGCGCCGCGCTGTACATCCTCATCCAGCTCGCGTTCATCGCCGCGCTGGATCCGAAGATCCTCGCCGAGGGCAAGACCTGGACGAACCTGGGGCCGACCAACAGCAATGCGGCCATCCAGACGCTGAATGCCGCCCCGTTCTACTCGGTGGCCAAGGTGGCGGGCCTGGTGTGGCTCGCGGTCATCCTCCGCCTGGATGCGATCATCTCCCCCGGGGGCACAGGTCTCGTGTACCTGACGTCGGCCTCGCGAATCAGCTTCGGGCTGAGCAAGAACGGCTACATCCCCACCGCGTTCGAGCGGACCAACGGGCGCACCCGGGTTCCCGTGCTCGGGGTGATCCTCTGTGCGGTGATCGGGCTGCTGTTCCTGCTGCCGTTCCCGAGCTGGACCAAGCTCGTGGGCGTGGTAACCAGCGCGTCGGTGCTGATGTACGCGGCCGCGCCGCTGTCCCTGGGCGCATTGCGGCTGCAGAAACCCGACCTGCCCCGGCCCTACTCCATCCCGGTGGCTGGGTTCCTCGCTCCGGTCGGCTTCGTGCTGGCGAGCCTGATCGTCTACTGGGCCGGATGGCAGACCTACACGACGCTGATCGTGGCGATGCTGATCGGCTACGCGCTGATCGGGTTGTCCTACGCGCTCCATCTCAACCCCCGGGCGCCGAAGATGGACTGGCAGGCGGCGCCGTGGATCGCCTTCTACCTGATCGGCATGCTCGTCATCTCCTACTTCGGAGACTTCGGCGCGGGCGGGATCATCGGGGGGATCGGCGTGTTCAAGAACGTGCTCGATCACGGCGGCAACGACGACCTGACCCTGCTGGGTGGGATCGCCGTGGTGGTCGTGTTCAGCCTCGTCACCTACTACTGGGCCCTGGCCACGCGCCTCTCCACTTCCCAGGTCGACGAGTACGTCAAGGACGTGTATCCGCCGCCGATGGCTGAGCACTGAACCTGTCCGGACCGACAGGTCCGTCAACGTCCGTGCGGGCTGGTGGTCTCATAAGGCCACCAGCCCGACTGTTCCGGGCGGGCCCGACGACGCGCCGCCCCGAGCGTCGCTAGGCTGGCGGCGATGTTGGTCACCGGGGTCCTCTTCTGGCAGGTCGTCACCGCCGTTCACATCATCGCCGTGGTCGGCGCCTTCGGCTTCGTGATCGCCTACCCCTTCGTGGCGCTCAGCGCCGGGCGGATCGAGACGCGGTCCCTGGCCGCCCTGCACCAGGCGCGCCTGCAGATCGGGCGCCTGTTCGTCAACCCCGGGCTGATCCTCATCCTCATCTCGGGCATCTACCTGGCCTCGGACCTGCATTACTGGAAGCAGTTCTTCACCCAGTGGGGGATCGCGATGGTGGTGGTGCTCGGAGCCCTGGAGGGCGGCGTGGTGATGCGTCAGGAGGCCAAGCTCGCCAGCCTGGCCGAGCACGAGCTGGCCAGCGGGTCCGGCGGCGCCAGCGCCACGCTGTCGGCCGAGTACGTGCACGCCCGCACCATCTCTCGCTGGGCCTCCTGGCTCATGGCGGTGCTGGTGATCATCACCATCTACCTCATGGTCGTCGGCCCGAACTAGCGGGTCCTGGGTGCGAGGGCAGGAGCCGACCGCACCGCGGCGAACTCCAACCTCGTGCAAGAACCCCAGGCAGTCCGCCGGCTCGTGAAGTCGCCACCCGAGCTGTGGGCTCAATGCAGTGATCCCGCGTCACTGGCCCGGCACCTGAGTGGATTCGGCGAGATCAGCATCACCCGGCTGGAGCCCGAGAGCACCGTCGCCTGGGAGGGCGAGTCCGTCAGCGGCACGGTGACCCTCGAGGCCTCCGGCTGGGGGACCCGCGTGGCCCTCACCGTCACCCCGCCGCCAGCCGCCGCGGAGGTGGCCCCCGGGACGGCCCCCCAGCGCCAGCCGCCGATTCTCGTCGTCACCCCGCCGGCGGTACGCGGCCTGGGCGCCCGGCTCAGCCGCCTGATCCGGCGTCGCCACGACGTGGCGCACCCTGCGGTCTCACCGCTCTCCGCCGCCACGGCGCGCCGGCGCCCGCCGGCCGAGCCCGCGGCGCCCGTCTCCCCCGAGACCGCCGGCCTGGTCGCCGAGCTCGAGGCCGCGCTCGACAGCCTCGGCGCGGCGCACCACCGCCCGTACTCGCGCAGCTGAGCGGCGCCCACCACGCCAGTGGTCCCACAGACCACTGGCGGGCCAGCTGCGTTTACACTCCGCGCCTTCATGCTCGACACCCCACCTGAGACCTTCGAGGAGAAGCTCGCCCAGCTGCAGGAGCTGCGGAACGAGGCCGTCCACAACGCCGGCCAGGCCGCGGTCGACAAGCAGCACGAGAAGGGCAAGTTCACCGCCCGCGAGCGCATCGAGAAGCTGCTCGATCCCGGCTCCTTCCAGGAGCTCGACGTGTTCGTGCGCCACCGCACGACCGACTTCGACATGCAGAACAACCGCCCCTACGGTGACGCGGTGGTGACCGGGCACGGCACCATCGACGGGCGCCGGGTATGCGTGTTCTCCCAGGATTTCACGGTGTTCGGCGGTTCCCTGGGTGAGGTCATGGCCGAGAAGATGTGCAAGGTCATGGACCTGGCCGAGAAGATCGGCTGCCCGGTGATCGGCATGAACGACTCCGGTGGTGCGCGCATCCAGGAGGGCGTCGTCTCCCTCGGCGCCTACGGCGACGTGTTCATGCGCAACGTGCGCAACTCGGGCGTCATCCCCCAGATCAGCCTGATCATGGGCCCGTGTGCCGGCGGCGCGGTCTACTCCCCGGCCATCACCGACTTCATCTTCATGGTCAAGGAGACCTCGCACATGTTCATCACCGGTCCCGAGGTCATCAAGACCGTGACCGGTGAGGAGGTCGGCTTCGAGGAGCTCGGCGGCGCGATGTCCCACAACACCAAGTCCGGGGTGGCCCACTTCGCCTCCGAGGACGAGGAGGCCTGCCTCGAGGACGCCCGCTACCTCCTGTCCTTCCTGCCCCAGAACAACCTCGAGCTCGTGCCGCGCGTCGAGCCGAGCGACGATCCCGAGCGGATGGACCCCGAGCTGGATGCGATCGTTCCCGCCAGCCCGAACAAGCCCTACGACATGCGCAACGTCATCCGCCCCATCGTCGACGACGGTGAGTTCTTCGAGGTGCACGAGCACTACGCCAGGAACATCGTGGTCGGCTTCGCGCGGATCGACGGTTACTCGGTCGGCATCGTCGGCAACCAGCCCGCGGCGATGGCCGGCGTGCTCGACATCGACTCCTCGGAGAAGGCGGCGCGGTTCATCCGCACCTGCGACGCGTTCAACATCCCCTTCATCACCTTCTGCGACGTGCCCGGCTTCCTGCCCGGCACGACCCAGGAGTGGGGCGGGATCATCCGCCACGGGGCCAAGCTGCTGTACGCGATCGCCGAGGCGACGGTGCCGAAGATCACCGTGATCACGCGCAAGGCCTACGGTGGCGCCTACGACGTCATGGGCTCCAAGCACCTCGGGGCGGACTTCAACTTCGCCTGGCCGACCGCCGAGGTGGCGGTCATGGGCCCCGAGGGTGCGGTCAACATCATCTACCGCCGCGACCTGGCGGCCAGCGAGAACCCGGACGAGCGCCGGGCGCAGCTGATCGACGACTACAAGGCGCACTTCGCCAACCCGTACATCGCGGCCGAGCGCGGCTACATCGACGACGTGATCGTGCCGCATGAGACGCGGCCCAAGCTCGTCACCGCCCTGCGCACGCTGGAGACCAAGCGCCAGCCCGGACCGCGGCGCAAGCACGGCAACATTCCGCTGTAGCCGGTTTCCGGCGGCCTGTGGGGCCGCCGCGGCTAGGCCGAGTCTGGCTGGCCGGCCACGCCGAGGCGGCGGGCGACCGGCTCGAAGCTGGCGCCCTGCAGGATCGTCGAGACGATCACCGCGAAGAAGATGATGTTGAAGAAGTCGTGGCTGTGGGGGACGTTGTCGATCACCGGGTAGGTGGCCAGCACGACCGGGACCGCGCCGCGCAGTCCGGCCCAGCCCAGCGCCGTCCGCTCGGCCCGGCTGAACCCGAAGCCGGTCGTCGCCACCAGCGTGGCCACGGGACGGGCCAGGAACGCCACGGTCAGGGCGAGTGCGGTACCGCGGATGGCGACCCCGCCGAGCTGGCTGGGGAAGACGAGCAGCCCCAGGCCGAGGAACAGGGTCAACTGCGCGAGCCACGCCAGCCCGTCGTGGAAGGTGGCCACCCCGCGCTCCCTCGCCTCGGGGGCTGAGCCGATCGCCACGCCGGTGAGGTAGACGGCGAGGAAACCCGAGCCGGTGAGCACGTCGGCGCCGCCGTAGGCGACCGCCATGGCGGCGAGGGTGAACACGGGGTAGAGGCCGACCGAGGGTAGCTTCAGGCGTCTGAGCCCCTGGACGGCGCCGACGCCGACGATCAGGCCGACCCCGCTGCCGATCGCCAGCTGGCGCAGGAACAGCTCGATCATGTCGAGCAGTCCGTAGTGGGGCTGGGTGGCCCAGGCCATGAAGCCGAGCACCAGCACCACCGCGACGGGGTCATTGAGTCCGGCCTCACCCTCGAGCGTCCGGATGAGCCGGCGGCGCAGGGGCGAGTTGCCGAGCACCGAGAACACGGCGGCGCCGTCGGTGGAGGCGAGGATCGAGCCGAGCAGCATGCTCTCGGTCCAGCCGAG
The DNA here is from genome assembly GCA_964657595.1 of Burkholderia sp. PAMC 26561. Lineage (GTDB taxonomy): Bacteria > Actinomycetota > Thermoleophilia > Solirubrobacterales > Solirubrobacteraceae > Palsa-465. Next base: position 19,370 of record CAZZVR010000028.1, read on the forward strand.
GCCGAACAGCAGCTTGGCCACCGCGCCGGCGATCAGCGCGGTCAGCAGGGTCCCCACCAGGGCCAGGGACAGCGCGGGTCCGATCACCGGTGCCAACTCCGACCAGCCGGTGGCGATCCCGCCCTCGAACAGGATGAGGGCCAGGGCGATGATGCCCAGGCGCCGCGCCAGCGCGTAGTCGTCGAAGGCGATCCAGCCGAGGCCGTCGGAGCCGATCAGCATGCCGAGCCCCAGAATGAGCACCAGGCCGGGGACCCGGAGGCGGGTGGCGAGCGTCGACATGGCCAGACCGCCGGCGAGCAGCGCACCGACCACCAGCAGGATGAGGCCGTCGCTCACTGACACCGACGATATCCGGCGGGTACCCTGAGGCCCATGGACGCAGCACCCCATCTGCAGATCGTCACGCCGGACGTCTCGACGGAGGAGGCGGCCGCGGTGATCGCCGCCCTCGAGCAGTTCCTGCGCGACCACGCGCCGGTGCGGGTGGAGGCGGGGCCCGGAGGGCCGAGTCCGTGGACGACCGCCGCGCTGTCAGAGGGCGTCCGCCGCGCGCCGGATGCCTCGCCCTTCTGGGCCTGAGTCCGTAGGCGGGCCGCCACGGACACCTGAGCGCCCGCTAAAAGGGTCAACTCGGGTCGGGTTTTGGTACATTTGCTGGCGATGACTGCGAACAAGAGCGGCACCCTCGACAACCCCGAGGTTCGAGACGACATCCCGGGCCACGTCATCCCGATCATCGCCCAGGAGTTCGACGACTTCGAGACCGAGGCGACCCGCTTCCTCCAGGGCGGCATCGAGGAGAACGAGTTCATCAAGTTCCGCCTGCGCCAGGGCGTCTACGGCCAGCGCCAGCCCGACGTGAACATGATCCGCGTGAAGCTGCCGATGGGTGGCATCACCCCTGAGAACCTCGAGGCCTTCGCCGAGGTCGTCGAGCGCCACGCGCCGCTGAACAAGGCTCACGTCACCACACGTCAGTGCATCCAGATCCACCACATTCCGCTGGCCGAGATGGATGACCTCATGCGCGTCATCTCCGACTCGGGGCTGTCGAGCCGCGAGGGCTGTGGCAACACCGTCCGCAACGTCACCGGTGACCCGCGCGCCGGCACGCTGGAGGGCGAGATCTTCGACGTCACCCCCTACGCCGGGGCCTACGTGCGCTACTTCGTGCGCCACCCGACGACCCAGATGATGCCGCGCAAGATCAAGACCGCCTGGAGCGCCACCGACGCGGACAACGTGATCACCAAGATCCACGACATCGCGTTTTTGCCGCGCCTGCGCGACGGCGTCCGCGGGGTCGAGATCCGGGTCGGCGGCGGCACCTCGATCATGCCGCGTCAGGCGCCGACCCTGTATGCGTTCGTGGAGCTCGAGAACGGCGACTACCTCCGGGTCGCCGAGGCCGTCTTCCGCATCTTCGACCGTCAGGACTTCCTGCGCGTCAACCGCGCCCGCGCCCGCATCAAGGTGCTCGTGGACAAGATCGGCATGGACGCCTTCCGCGAGATGGTCGACGAGGAACTGGCCGGCGACTGGGTCAACGAGCGCGACTTCTCCCTGGATGAGATCCGCTACGACGTGGACGAGGCGGCCAACGCCCCGCAGGCCCGCGGCGAGGGCTACGCCTCAGCCAACGGCGACCTGCGCGCCTACCAGACCTTCGCCGCCTCCAATGTCCAGCCCCAGCGCCAGGCCGGCTACGTCACGGTCGAGGTGAAGATCACCCGCGGGGACCTCACCCCGGAGCAGCTGCGCGGCCTCGCCGAGATCACCCGCGACTACACGAGCGGCTGGGCCCGCGCGACCATCCAGCAGAACCTGGTGCTCCGTTGGGTCCGCGAGGAGTCCGTCTACGAGGTGTGGCAGCGCCTGCTCGCCCTCGGCCTCGGTGACGCCGGGGTCAACGAGATCACCGACACCGTCTCCTGCCCGGGCACGGACTCCTGCAAGCTCGGCATCACCTCCTCGATGGGGCTCAACCGCGCCGTCCAGGAGCGCGTGGTGGCGATGAACCTGACGGATGAGCTGACCCGCCAGATCCACATCAAGATGAGCGGCTGCCCCAACGGCTGCAGCCAGCACCACATCGCCAACATCGGCTTCTACGGGGCCTCGCTCAAGGTGGGCGAGCACACCATCCCCGCCTACATCCCCCACATCGGCGGCCAGTACGAGGGCGGCGACGTGCGCTTCGGCGCCCGTCTCAAATCGCGCCTGCCGGCCAAGCGCGTGCCCGACGCCGTGGAACGCTGGGTCCGCTACTACGAGGCCGAGCGTGGCGTGGGCGAGAGCTTCAACGCCTTCGTCGACCGCGTCGGCGCGCCCAGCTTCGAGGAGCGCGTGCGGGACCTGGCGATGCCGATCGAGTTCTCGTTTGAGAACCTCAACCACTTCATCGACTGGACCAAGAACGTGCCCTTCGAGGTCCAGCGGGGTGAGGGCGAATGCGCGGTCTGACGCCGGTTTCTGCGACGTTCCTCACTCAAGTGGTCCGCTAAGTTGTGAGCACTGTGAGCGCTACCACACCTGATCTCGAGGCCGCCTCGGCGGAGGCTGTCCTCGCCTACGCGGTCGAGCACTTCCACCCGAATCTCAAGACCGCGTGCTCCTTCCAGAAGGAGGAGTCGGTGCTGGCGCACATGCTGTCGGAGATCGTTCCCGACGCGCGGCTGTTCGTGATCGACACCGGGGTGCTGTTTCCCGAGACGCTGGCCACCTGGAAGCGGTTCGAGGATCGCTACCCCGAGCTGGAGTTCGAGGTGGTCGACGCCTCCAATCCGGCGGGCCCCTGGACCCAGCTGAACTGCTGTGGCCAGGCCAAGGTCGACGGGCTCGAGCGCGCGCTCAGCGGGGTGGACGCCTGGGTCACCGGCATCCGCCGCGAGCAGGCCCCGACCCGGGCGGGCTCACGCAAGCTCGAGCGCGACGAGAAGCGCGGCATCTGGAAGTTCAACCCGCTGGCGGACTGGACCGACAAGGACCTCTGGCGCTACATCTTCGAGCACGACCTCCCGTACAACCCGCTGCACGACGCCGGCTATGAGTCGATCGGCTGTGCACCGTGCACGCTGCCCGGCAGTGGCCGCGAGGGTCGCTGGGCGGGCGAGGACAAGACCGAGTGCGGGATCCACGAGTAAGGGCACGCCGGAAGCCTCAGCTTCCGGCGTGAGGCATCAGGCCATGCACTACGAACTGACCCATCTCCAGGCCCTGGAGGCCGAGTCGATCTTCATCATGCGCGAGGTCGCGGCCGAGTTCGAGCGCCCGGTGCTGCTGTTCTCCGGCGGCAAGGACTCGATCGTGCTCATGCACCTGGCCCAGAAGGCGTTCCGGCCCGGCCGGTTCCCCTTTCCGGTCATGCACGTCGACACCGGACACAACTTCCCCGAGGTCATCGCGTTCCGGGACAAGCTGGTGGAGCAGTTGGGCGAGCGCCTGATCGTCGCCAGCGTGCAGGACTCCATCGACGCCGGCCGCGTGGCCGAGGAGACGGGGCCCCGCGCCACGCGCAACCGCCTGCAGACCACGACGCTGCTCGACGCGCTGGCTGAGCACGGCTTCGACGCCGCCTTCGGTGGCGCCCGCCGTGACGAGGAGAAAGCCCGGGCCAAGGAGCGCGTGTTCTCCTTCCGCGACGACTTCGGCCAGTGGGATCCCAAGAACCAGCGGCCTGAGCTGTGGGCGCTCTACAACGGGCGCATCCGCAAGGGCGAGGGCGTCCGCGTCTTCCCCATCTCGAACTGGACCGAGCTCGACGTCTGGCAGTACATCGCCGAGGAGCAGCTGGAGATCCCCGCGATCTACTACGCCCATGAGCGCGAGGTGTTCGACCGCGACGGCATGATCTACGCGGTGAGCGAGCACGTCGAGCTCCAGGACGGCGAGGTGCCCTACACCGACTCGGTGCGCTACCGCACCGTGGGCGACATGACCCACACCGGGGCGGTGCGCTCGGACGCGAGCACGCTGGCCGACGTGGTGGCCGAGATCGCCGCCACGCGCATCACCGAGCGGGGCGAGACCCGGGCGGACGACCGGGTCACCGAGGCCTCCATGGAAGACCGCAAGCGCGAGGGATATTTCTAGGCCATGAGCACCCCCCGTACCGGCCGTTCCGAGCTGCTGCGCATCGCCACCGCCGGCTCGGTGGACGACGGCAAGTCAACGCTGATCGGCCTGCTGCTGCACTACTCCAAGTCGATCCTCGAGGATCAGCTCGAGTCGGTGGCCGAGACCTCTGAGCGCCGCGGTGACGGCTACCTCAACCTGGCCCTGCTGACCGACGGCCTGCGGGCCGAGCGGGAGCAGGGGATCACCATCGACGTCGCCTACCGCTACTTCCAGACGGGGGCGGCGGCCGGGCTCGCGCTGTCCAACGGCAATCTCGATCACGGCGACGCCACCCACGGGTCCACCGGTGCGGGACGCAAGTTCATCATCGCCGACACCCCCGGTCATGAGCAGTACACGCGCAACATGGTCACCGGCGCCTCGACGGCGGACCTGTCGATCGTCCTCGTCGACGCGCGCAAGGGCGTCTCGGAACAGACCCGCCGCCACGCCTACATCTCCAGCCTGCTGCGCATCCCCCACATCGTGGTGGCGGTCAACAAGATGGACCTGGTCGACTATTCCGAGGAGGCGTTCGAGTCGATCGTGGCGGAGCTGACCGACTGGGCCACCCGCCTGGACATCCCCGACCTCACCTTCATCCCCATCTCCGCGCTCAACGGTGACAACGTCGTCGATCGCTCGGAGCGGATGCCGTGGTACGCGGGTCCGCCGCTGCTCTACCACCTCGAGCACGTGTTCATCGCGGCCGACCGCAACCTGGAGGACGTGCGCTTCCCCGTCCAGTGGGTGATTCGGCCTAACTCCGATGAGTTCCACGACTACCGCGGCTACGCGGGCCAGATGGCCGGCGGCGTGCTCAGGCCCGGCATGGACATCGTGGTGCTCCCCTCGGGCCGGCGCACCCAGCTCAAGTCGATCGACACCTACGACGGGGAACTCAGCGCGGCGTTCCCCACCCAGTCGGTCACCCTGCGCACCACCGACGAGGTGGACATCTCCCGTGGGGACATGATCGCCGAGCCCGAGGACGCCCCGAGCGTCGTCCGCGAGCTGGAGGCGACCGTCTGCTGGATGTCCGAGCGCCCGCTCACCCCCGGGGGCCGCTACGCCATCAAGCACACCACCCGGGCCGCGCGCGTGGTCGTCGACCGGCTCGAGTACCGGGTCGACGTCAACACCCTCGACCACGACCACTCCGCCACCGAGCTGGGACTCAACGAGATCGGGCGGGTACACCTGCGCAGCTCGACCGCCCTGGTGGTCGACCCCTACACGCGCAACCGCACCACCGGCTCCTTCATCCTGATCGACGAGGCGACCAACGACACCGTCGGCGCCGGCATGATCCGCGGCGGGCGCTAGGCGCTCGGCCCCGCCCCGCTGGCGGTTCGTTTCACGCGACCCCGCCCTGAGGCGACAATGAGCGCGGTGCCCGACCGCCGCTTCAGACTCGAACCGCTCGACTGGCTCGTCGTCGGGCTCGGCGGCGCGCTGGCAGCGGTGGCCTGCGCCTGGAAGCTGTCGACGCGCAGCCTGTGGCTGGATGAGGGGGCGAGCCTGTCGATCGCCTCCCAGCACGGTGACCGGCTCTGGAGTGCCATCGCCCACGACGGCGGCAACATGCTCGTCTACTACCTGGGCCTGCACGTCCTCATCTCGCTGTTCGGTGACGGGCTGGTAGTCCTGCGGGCGATGTCGGTGCTGGCGGACGCGCTCACCGCGGGTCTGGTGGGCCTGCTCGGGCTGCGGTTGTTCGCCAGCCGGGGCGTGGCACTGGTGGCCGGCGTGCTGTCGGCCCTCAGCGTCGGCCTGGTGTTCTGGGGCCAGGACGCGCGCGGCTATGCGGCGATGGTCACCGCGGGCACCGCCGCGTTCTACGCCCTGGTGGTGCTGGTGCAGTCCGACGAGCGCCACCCGCCGCCCCGGCTGGCCCTGGTCGGGTACGGACTGGCCAGCACCCTGGCGCTCTACATCGGCTTTGACGCGGTCCTGGTGATCCCGGCGCAGCTGCTCATCGTGCTCGTGCTGGCCCGCCGCCTGCTCCCCGCGCTGATCGGGGTGCTGGTCGGCGTGGCGCTGGCGTG
>CAZZVR010000029.1:0-24415 GCA_964657595.1 Burkholderia sp. PAMC 26561
CTCACCGGCTCGACGCCGGGCGCGCGGCGCACGCAGGTGCTCGAGCGGCTCGCCTCGGGGGAGATGTCGATGGTGGTCGGCACCCACGCGCTGATCGAGGAGGCCGTGCGCTTCCGCCGCCTCGGGGTGGTGGTGGTCGACGAGCAGCATCGCTTCGGGGTCGCCCAGCGGGCGGCGCTGGACCGCAAGGGCTCGCTGAGAACCGACGGCGCCCGGGAGGCCCCCCACGTCCTGCATATGACCGCCACGCCGATCCCGCGCACGCTCGCGCTGTCGAACTACGGCGACCTGGACTTCACCGTCCTGCGCGAGCTGCCCCGGGGGCGCCAACCGATCCAGACGCGGATCAGCTCGAGCGAGGCCGAGCGCTCGGAGGCCTACGCCTTCATCCGGGAGGAGCTGAGCGCGGGTCGCCAGGCCTTCGTCGTCTGCCCCCTCGTGGAGGAGTCCGACGCGCTCCAGGCCCGGGCCGCCACCGCGGAGTACGAGCGCCTGCGGGCCGGGGAGCTCAAGGACTTCCGGGTGGTGCTGCTGCACGGCCAGATGCGCCCGGCGGAGAAGGCCGCGGCGATGGAGTCCTTCGCGTCGGGCGGCGCCGACGTGCTGGTGGCCACGACGGTGATCGAGGTCGGCATCGACGTGCCCAACGCCACCGTGATGCTCGTCGAGGACGCCGATCGCTACGGGATCTCCCAGCTGCACCAGCTGCGCGGGCGGATCGGCCGTGGCCAGCACGCCTCGGTGTGCATCCTGTTCGGCCGTCGCGAGTCGCTGCGCCTGGCCGCGCTGGAGCGTGAGTCCGACGGCTTCGCCCTGGCCGAGATCGACCTGGCCCTGCGCGGTGAGGGCGAGCTGGCCGGGGTGCGCCAGTCCGGGGCGGCGGTGTTCCGCTTCGCCCTGCTGCCCGAGGATGCCGAGCTGCTCGAGCGGGCGCGGCTGCTGGCGCGGGCCATCACCGACGCCGATCCCCACCTCCGCGCGCCCGAGCACGAGCTGCTCGCCCAGTCCCTGGTGAGCAGCTTCGGCGCCGAGGCCCTGGCGCCGATCCGCGCCTGATGGTCTCCGGCGGGAGGCTGGCGTCGTGCGGGTGATCGCGGGGACCTACGGCGGGCGTCCGCTGCGCGCCCCCGGTGGGCGGGCGGTGCGTCCCACGTCTGACCGGGTCAAGGAGGCGCTGTTCTCGATGCTGGGTCCGCTGGAGGGCGCGCGCGTGCTCGACCTGTTCTCGGGTTCGGGGGCGCTGGCCATCGAGGCGCTGTCACGCGGGGCCGCCTCGGCGGTGTGCGTGGACAGCGCGGCCGCGTCGATCGCCGCGATCCGGGCGAATCTGGAGGCGGTCGGGGCGGGCGCTCGGGTGCTGCGTCGGCCCGCCCTTGCATTCCTCGCTGCAGCGGCCGCCCAACATGATCTTTACGATCTCGTCTTCCTCGACCCCCCATACAAGCTGGCGAGCGAACTCGGCCCCAGGCTGAGCGTCGCCCTCGCCCCGGTGCTCGCGCCGGGTGCGCGGGTGGTGGCCGAATGCGATCGCCGGACCCCCCTGGACCTCGAACTGGCGCTGCTCACCGAGCGTCGCTACGGAGACACCTTGATCAGAATCCACCACGCCTGATGGCCTTCGACAACCGCATCGCGGTCTGTGCCGGGTCCTATGACCCGATCACCAACGGCCATCTCGACGTCATCGCCCGCGCCTCGGCCATGTTCGACCAGGTCGTCGTCGGGGTCGCCAACAGCCCGTTCCGCAAATCCAAGCCGCTGTTCACCGCCGAGGAGCGCGTCCGGTTCATCCTCAACGCGACCTCCTACCTCGGCAACGTGTCCGCCGAGCCGTTCGCGAATCTGCTCGTCGAGTTCGCCGCCACCCGCGGGGCCAAGGCGGTGGTCAAGGGGCTGCGCGCGATCTCCGATTTCGAGTACGAGCTGGAGATGAACCAGCTGAACCACCTGCAGGCGCCCGATATCGAGTCCGTTTACCTGATGGCCTCGGCGAAGTACTCTTTCATCAGGTCCAGTGGCGTCAAGGAGCTCGCCACCTATGGCGGCAGCATCGACGACCTGGTACCTGCGGAGGTCGCCACCGCTTTGAAGGAACGGCTCGGCCGCTGACGAAAGAGACGCTGCGATGGACGTACTGGTACTGATCGACAAACTCGACGACCTGGTTCACAACGCCAAGGGCGTGATGATGACCGACCAGGTGCGCGTGGACAAAGAGGAGATCTACGACATCCTCGATCAGATGCGCGCGACGATCCCCGAGGAGATCAAGCAGGCGCGCTGGATCGTCAAGGAGCGCCAGGAGATGCTGGCCGAGGCCAAGCGCGAGGCCGAGCGCATCGTCAAGGAGGCACGCGAGCGCCAGGAACGGCTGATCTCCGAGGAGGAGGTCACCAAGCAGGCCGAGCGTGCCGCCGAGGACATCATCGAGGATGCCCGGGCGCGTGAGCGCGAGATTCGCCTCGGCGCCGAGGATTACGCCGACGAGATTCTCGGCACCCTGGAGACCAACCTCTCGAAGTTCACCGCTGCCGTGCAGCGCGGTCGCGACCGCCTCGCCGGTAAGGACGAGCCGGTTCAGGTCGGGTAGTCCGGACGGGGGCTTCCGCCTCCGGTCGCCGGCGTCTCCTGCACGTCGCGTTGCAGCTGCGCCGCTCGGGGCGGTTCCGTCCGCCCCGGACTCCATGCTCAGGAGTTCATGAGCATCGTCTTCCTGATCATCGGTCTGATCGTCGGAGCTGCGGCCGCGTCCATGCGCTCACCCTGGCGCTCGAGTCCGGTCGCACCCAGGCCGAGCGGGACGTGCAACATGAGCGCGCCCTCGCCGAGCAGCGCCTGGCCGCCGTGTCACTCGCCCAAGAGCAGCTGACCACGTCGTTCCGTGCGCTGAGCGCCGAGGCGCTCGAGGCCAACATGAAGCAGGTGGTCGAGCTGGCCAAGACCCAGCTGGGCGTCGCCCACACCGCCGCCAAGAGCGAGCTGGAGAAGCGCCAGCTGGCGGTCGAGCATCTGGTCAAGCCGATCACCGAGCAACTGGGCAAGGTCGACGAGCAGCTGAGCGCGCTGAAGCAGGAGGGCGCCCGCTCCCAGGGGATGCTCGCCGCCCAGCTGCGCGGCATGGCCGAGGGCCAGGACAAGCTGCGGACGGAGACCGGCGCCCTGGTCACCGCGTTGCGCAAGCCCAACGTCCGGGGTCAGTGGGGTCAGATGCAGCTGCGCAAGGTGGTGGAGCTGGCCGGCATGGTCCGCCACGTCAACTTCAGCGAGCAGACGAGCTTCGCCGGGGCGGAGGACGGCACCCTCCGGCCCGACATGGTGGTGAACCTGCCGGGCGGCCGCCACGTCCTGGTCGACGCCAAGGCCCCCCTGCAGGGAATCCTCGACGCCTATGAGGCGACCGACGAGGAGACACGCACCCGCGCCCTGGCCGATCATGCCCGGCTGCTGCGCAAGCACGTGCGGCAGCTGGCGGACAAGGCCTACTGGAACGGGATGGACACCACGCCGGACTTCGTAGTGCTGTTCCTGCCGGGGGAGCACCTCTACTCAGCCGCGTTGGAGGCCGATCCCGAGCTGATCGAGGACGCGATGGGGCGCCATGTGCTGATCGCCACCCCGACCACGCTCCTGGCCCTGCTCCACACCGTGGGCTACGGCTGGCAGCAGGAGAAGGTCGCCGAGTCCGCTCAGGCCATCTCCGACCTCGGGCGGGAGCTGCACGGCCGCATCGCCCGCCTCTCCACGCTGCTGGGCACCCTGGGCAACCGGCTCAACTCGACGGTGAAGGCCTACAACGACACCGTGGGCTCCTACGAGACCCGGGTCCTGCCGGGCGCCCGCAAGTTCGGCGAGCACGGGGCGGTGGCCCAAGGGGCGGAGCTACCGGAACTGGACCAGATCACCGTGGCGGCTCGCACCCTCAACCTGCACAGCGACGACCTCGCCGCGGCCCGGGCCGACGAGGTGGCCGAGATCCCGGCGCCGCTCTTCGAACTCGGCCGTCGGGCTAGCTGAGCGGGCGCGCCGACCACCAGGCCAGTAGGTCCTGGGCCTGGTGGGGGAGCGGTCGAGCGGTCGGCTTGCGCGCCCGGAGCCGCTCCAGGGCCAGCTCGATGGGGATGGCCTCCCGGATCGCGATCACCCCGGCGGCGACGGTGGCGGAGCGTTGCCAGCCGGCGCGGCAGTGCAGATAGACGGTGTGACCATCGCTCAGCCAGCGGTCGACCTGGGTGACGGCGGACTCCAGCGCGGTGGGGGACAGGTTGCCGAAGTCGACCACCTGGACCCGCGCCTCCTCGATGGCGTTGGTGCTCAGCCCGATCTCCACCTCGAGTCGGGCACCCTCGGGATACTCGGGGTCCTGGACGAGGTTGAGCACGCGGTCGACCTGCTGATCGGCCACCGCCTGCACGTCGTTGGCGTCGAGGGGAACCGCCCCGACGACCAGGTGCGGGTGGACCTCACCGAAGCCGTACTGCTCAAACCACTCTGACATGCCGTTACTAGGCTAGGCAGCGATGGCCACCGCCAGCGACACCTTCGACCTCGGCGCCCTGCGACTGACCTCCGGCGAGGGGCGCCACGTCGAGCTCGACCTCGCGTTCGTGCCCTTCGAGCTCGGCGGCCACACCTATACGGTGAGCGGCGTGGACGGCTCGGGTGAGGCCCGTCCGATCACCGCACGGCTGGACATCTCCCGCATGACGGGGCAGGGATATGCGTTGCGACTCGGCTTCTCCGCCGCGCTGCACGGACCGTGCATGCGCTGTCTGGAGCCCGCCGATCCCGAGTTCACCGTGGACGCTCGCGAGGTCTCCCAGCCCGGTGAGGGCGATGACGAGTTCGCCTCGCCCTACGTGCTCGAGTCGATCCTCGACGTCGGTGCCTGGGCTCGCGACGCGCTCGCCCTGGCGCTGCCCACCACGTTGCTGCACGCGCCGGACTGCCTGGGGCTCTGTCCGGTGTGCGGCGCGGACCTCAACACCGCCGGGCCCGAGCACCACCACGCGCCCGAGCCCGATCCCCGCTGGGCGGTGCTGTCGGAGATCACCTTCGTGGACCCGGTGCCCGATCCGGAGTCCGGGGAGCCGCCCGCACCGCCGTCTGAGCTGAACTGAAGCCGGGTAGAACACCCACCGAAGGTGGGGCTGACCCCCTGCTAGGCTCCATCGCATGGCCGTCCCAAAGCAGAAGCAGTCCCACGCGCGCACGAACCAGCGTCGCAGTCAGCACAAGGCTCACGTGCCGGCGACCAACTCCTGCCCGCAGTGCCATAGCCCTCGCCTTCCGCACCGCGTCTGCCCGACCTGTGGCAGCTACAAGGGCCGTACGGTCGTCGAAGGCGCCAACGAGCTCGACTGAGCTCGGACGGCGGGCGCGGCGATGGTGACCGTTGCCGTAGACGGGAACGGAGCTGACCTCGGTCCAGCTGAAGTCGCCGCCGGTGCCGCCCTCGCCGCTGCGGGGGGAATCCGAGTCCTGCTCTTCGCAGACGCCTCTGCGGTCGGCGATAGCGCTGCCCGCGCCAAGCTGGCGGCTAGTGGCGTCGAGCTCATCGACGCTCCCGTGTCAATCGCCAAGGCGCCGAATCCGGCCGCGGCGGTCAAGAGCACACCCCAGGCCTCGATCGTTCAGGCTGCGCGCGCCGTCTCGGGCGGCCGGGCCCAGGCACTCGTCTCCGGCGGCTCGACCGGCTCGGCCCTGGCCGCCGGGCTGCTCAACATCAAGCGCGACCGTGGCATCTACCGCCCGGCTCTGGCCCTGCCGCTGCCGCGGCCGGGGGGCACTCCCGTGCTGCTGCTGGACGTCGGCGCCAACCCCTCCTGCCGGCCCGAGCATCTCGTGCAGTTCGCCCACATGGGCTCCGCCTTCGCCCAGGCCGTGCTCGGCCGCGAGTCCCCCCAAGTGGCCCTGCTGTCCAACGGCGAGGAGGCCACCAAGGGGACCGATGACCTGCGCGAGGTCTATGAGCGACTGTCCGGGGATGCCGGAGCAGGACTGAACTTCGCCGGGAACATCGAGGCGACGACGATGCTCAACAAGCAGATCGACGTCGTGGTGATGGACGGCTTCACCGGCAACCTGACCCTGAAGGCGATCGAGGCCACCTCCGACGCTGTGCTCCGCGCGGTCCGCGACGCGGCGCTCTCCTCGACCCGCGGGAAGCTCGGCGGCCTGCTGCTGGCTCCCTCGGTGCGACGCCTGCGCGCGCACATCGATCCCGAGCTCCAGGGCGGCGCCTACATGCTGGGCCTGCGCCAGCTCGGCGTCGTCGCCCACGGCCGCTTCACCCGTCTGGGGTTCGCCCGGGCGATCGAGGTTGCCGCGCGTGGGGTGGAGGAGAACGTCATCACCCGCACGCGTACCGCGCTCGAGGAGGCCGGTGCCCTGCGTCGAGCTCCCGCCAGCGGTCCCGGTGAGGACGACGATGACGGCTCCGGCGGCTCGCGAGTGGCCAACGGGAACGGCAACGGGCCGCAGCCCAGCGGCGGCGACCCCGGGTCGTCCGAGACCGCGGGTACGGTGGTCGGCTGATGACACGCGAGCAGACCCTTGAAGTGATCCGCGTCCACCTGGCTGACGAGCTGGAGATTGATCCCGCCTCGATCACCGAGGCGACGCGCTTCCGCGAGGATCTCGATGCGGATTCGCTCGACCTCTACACGCTGGTCCAGGAGTTAGAGGACTCCTACGGCGTGACGATGTCGGATGAGCAGGCCGCGCAGATCCTGACGGTTGGCCAGGCGGTCGAGTTCGTGCTCGCGAACGACCCCAGCGCAACCGCCAGTGGCCACTGAGCACCCTCCGTCGGCCGCTCTCGATCCGCCCGCCCCGGGCGCCCCCGTGAAGCTCGCCGAGCTGCTCGACGGTCTCGCGCCGGAGCTGGCGCACAACGTCTTCACCCACGCCTCCTGGACGACGCGGCGCTCGGAGTCGTATGAGCGGCTCGCCTTCCTGGGTGACAGCGTCCTGTCGCTGGCGATCACCAGCCACCTATACCCGAACCTGGAGGCCGACCGTTTCGGGGCCGGGCAGCTGACCAAGGTCCGGGCCCAGACGGTCTCGGGACGTTCCTGCCGCGTGGTGGCCGAGCGCCTCGGGGTCCCCGCGCGGCTGACTGCCGAGGCGCCGAACTCGGCGGCCGCCACGGTGCCGGCGCTCATCGCGACCGAGCGCGTCCTGGCCAGCGTATGTGAGGCGATCATCGGCGCCGTCTATCTCACCTACGGCTATGACCGGGTGGCCGACGCCGTCGTCGAGGCTTTCGTGCCCGAGCTCGCCGAGGCCCTCGAGCATCCCGTCGACTTCAAATCGGCGCTCCAGGAGCAGCTGGCCCGCCGCGGCGCCATCGTCGCCTACGTGGTGATCTCCGAGAAGGGCCCGCCGCATGACCGCACCTTCACGGTGTCGGCCCGGGTCGGGACCGAGGAGATCAGCACGGGTGTGGGCCGGTCCAAGAAGGACGCCGAGCAGGCCGCCGCCCAGGTGGCGCTGGAGGCTCTGGCCGGCCCGGTCCCGTCCGGCGGCCCCCATCGCGCTGGGAGCTGATCGTGTACCTGAAGAGCATCACCATGAAGGGCTTCAAGTCCTTCCCCGACCGGACCCGCATGGAGTTCAGCCCGGGCACCAGCGTGATCGTGGGGCCCAACGGCTCCGGCAAGTCCAACGTGACTGACGCCGTGCTGTGGGCCCTGGGTGAGCAGTCCCCCGTGGCCGTCCGTGGCCACACCATGTCGGACGTGATCTTCGGCGGAGCCCCGGGGCGCCAGGCCGCCTCCGCCGCGGAGGTGGAACTCGTCCTCGATGACTCCGAGGGCCAGCTCGGCATGGGGCCCGAGGTGTCGATCCTGCGCCGCCTGGACCGCAGCGGGGAGGGGGAGTACCGGCTGGCCGGAGCCCGCTGTCGCCTCACCGACATCCTCGAGGTGCTGTCTGACACCGGTCTGGGCAAGGAGATGCACTCGGTCATCTCCCAGGGCCGCGTCGATGCGATCGTGATCTCCAAGCCCCGGGACCGGCGCCTGCTCATCGAGGAGGCCGCCGGCCTGGGCAAGCATCGCAAACGCCGGCGGCGTGCCCAGCTGAAGCTCGGCCACACCCAGGACAACCTTGATCGGGCCCTCGACGTCGAGCGTGAGGCCCGTTCGCGCCTCAAGCCGCTCAAGCGCCAGGCGGAGGCCGCCGAACTGCACGAGCGCATCCACCGCCAGACCCTCGAGGCACGCTGGGAGCTCGCGCGTGATGACGTCCGCCTGCGTCGAGCTGAGATGGCCCGCGCGCTCGCGGCCGCGGAGGCGGCGCGGGCAGAGCGGGAGGGCCTGGCCGTCGAGCTGGGGGTGATCGCTGTGCGCCGGCGGGCCGCCGAGGAGGCGTTGGCCGCCCGTTCCTCCCAGCGTGAGGAGCTCTCGCGCCGCAGCTACGCCGCCCAGTCCGCCGCCGACCGTGTCGGCTACCGCGCCGACGCCGTCGCCGAGACGCTCAAGACGGTGGTGAGCCGGTTGGCTCGCAGCACCGGCCAGCTGGAGCTGCTCGAGGCCCAGGCCGAGGCCGATCAGCCCGACCCCGAGGCCGAGCCCCGGATCGCCGCTCTGGCCCGTGAGCTCGAGGCGCTCGAACGCGACCGCGAGGCGGAGCTCGCCCGCCAGCTCGCCGAGCTGGAGGAGCTGCGCACCGCCGCCGAGGCTGAGGCCGCCACCTGCGAGACGGCGCTCGCCGCAGCCCTGAGCGTGCGCCAACAGGCCGAAGCTGCGCTGGAGGAGGCCCGCCGCGCCGTGCGCGAGGCCGAGCGCGAGGTCGAGGCCGCCCGGCGCCAGAGCGCCGGCGTCGGTGGTGAGCTGGCCGCGGTGAACCAATTCCTGCGCAGCCATCAGGCAGCGCCCGGCGGTGGTCGCGCGCTCTCTGACGCCCTGTCAGTGGCCTCCGGCTTCGAGCTGGCGGTGGCCGCCGCGCTGGACGGTCGCCTCGGCGCCGCGGTGGTCGGCGATCGTGCCGAGGCTGAGGTGCTGCTGGCCCGGGCAGGCAAGGACGGCGGCCGGGTGCTCATCACCTCCGAGACCGCCCCCGCCCCCGCCGTTGCGACGGCGGCGTCCACACCGCCGCCCCACGGCGCGCTGCGGTTGGCCGACCAGGTGAACGGCGAGGGTGTGGCGCCGGATCTGGCCCGCCGACTGCTCACCGACGTCTGGGTGCTGGAGTCCCTCGCGGACGTCGGTCCGGACTTCCCCGGAACGGCCGTCACCCGGGACGGTCGCGTGCTGGCTCCGGGCGGTCATGAGCTGCGCCAGGCCGCCGCGGTGGGGGAGGAGCGCGTCCTGTTCGAGCGCAATCGCCAACAGGAGCTGCTCGCGCGCTCCGAGCAGACCGTCAGCGCAGAACACGCCGCCCGGGCCCGCGCCCAGCAGCTGGCCGAACGCGCCGGGGCGCTGGAGACCGAGCGCGACGGTGCGGTCGGCGTCCACCGCGCCGCGGTGCATCGTCGCGACGAGGCCGTGGAGGCCCAACGCCGGCTCGCGGTGCAGATCCAGCGGCGCCGTAGCGCCCCCGACGAGGGGGAGAACGCGGCACGGCGTGCCCAGATCGCCGCCGAGCTGCGAGCCGAGCGCGCCCGCGGTGAGCGCCTGGCCAAGGAGCGCGCGGAGCGCGAGCAACGGACCGGCCACCTGCGGACGCTGATCGCCCGCGACCGTGAGCTGGTCCCCCAGATCGAGGGCATCGTCGCGGACCTGCGCGAGCTGTCGGGGGCGATCGCGGCCGGCCGCGAGCAGTTCAACGCCGCCCTGGCGGCTGACCGCGAGGCGGGGGAGCAGGTGGCCAGCCAGCTGCGCGAGGCCGCCCAGGCCGAGGCCCGCCAGCAGACCGCGCTCAACAGTGCGGCCAACGCGCTGACCGGGGTGGAGGTCGCCCGCCAGCGCGCCGAGGACCAGGCGGCCGACGCCCAGGGGCAGCTGGAGGCGCTGGCCCGCGAGCTCGCGTTGGCCCCCGAGGCGGGCGTCGAGGCACTCGACGCGGCAGCCCGGGCCGGGCTCGCCGACCGCATCCAGCGCCTCAACCGCCGCCGTGAGCAGCTCGGCCCGGTCAACCCGCTGGCCCAGCAGGAGTACGAGGAGGCCCTCGAGCACGTCGAGGAGCTTGAGCGCCAGCGCACCGATCTGGAGACCGCGCTGCGGGAGCTGGAGAAGCTGATCCGCGACACCGACCGCCAGATCCGGGAGACCTTCGAGGAGACCTTCACGGCGGCTGCGGCCAACTTCGAGGAACTGGCAGCCCGCGTCTTCCCCGGTGGCAGTGGGCGTCTGGTGCTGGTCTCCGAAGCTGAGGGGCAGGCGCGGGTGATCGGCGGGCAACCGGCCCCGGGTGCGGGGGATGGCGACACCGACGCCGAGAATGCCGCCGAGGCCGAAGCCGCCGCTGATGCGGAGCAGGCCGGTGAGGACGGAGGCGAGGACCGCCTCGGGGTGGAGATCGAGATCACCCCGGGCGGCAAGGCCATGAAGCGGCTGACGCTGCTGTCGGGCGGGGAGAAGTCGATGACCGCCCTGGCGTTCCTGTTCGCGGTGTTCCTCGCGCGACCCTGCCCGTTCTACATCATGGATGAGGTCGAGGCAGCCCTGGATGACCTCAACATCTCGCGTTTCCTGGATCTGCTCGACACCTACAACGAACGCGCCCAGTTCATCGTCGTGACCCACCAGAAGCGCACGATGGAGGCCGCCGACTCCCTGTACGGCGTGTCGATGGGCGGCGACGGCATCTCCAAGGTCATCTCGCGCCGCCTGCCCGCGCGCGACGCCGTGGCTCAGGCTGTCGCCTGACGTCCTGACACGTTCTTCACATCGGGCTGTCAGTTCCGTGTTAGGTTTCCCGCGTTGTTGTCGGCCACCCGGGGGAACAGATGAAGCGCGGGATCGTTCCGCGGGAGGCTCCTTCGGGGCGGCGTGTGCGTCTGACCGGGTACGGCAGCGCCCTGCTGGCGCGGGCCTCGCGGGTGGCTCCACGCTGTGAGGAGGTCACGGGGACCGGACTGCACGCCCTCGCCGAGCGCATTGGGCGCGGCCTTGTCTGGCTGCTCCTGTACCGGCTGATCCTGCCCTCGGTCCGGATCGACCTGAGCACGGGGCCGGCCGGCGCGGTAATCAGACAACAGCTGACTATGCGCCGGAACGGCCGCCTCACCTTCCGGCACGCCCAGGGCGTGCTGTTTCTGCCCGAGCGCTATCGCGACTATCTGCGGGGCCGTCACCGCCAGGCCGTGCGCACGAACATCCGCCACGCCCGCGACCGGGGATACGTCATCGAGACGGGCTACCACGACGAATGGACGCTCGACCCCCTGGATCCCCGCTCCAGCCACATCACCGCAGCGGCTCCGCTGGAGTGCTTCCACGTCCTCGATCGTGACGGGACGCGGGTCGCTGAGGCTTTCATCACCGTCGATGACCGCACCGCGCTGCTGCACATGGCCACGGGCACGGCCAGCTACGCCCGCTGGCTGCTGCACGCGGCGATTGTCGAGCGTCTGTGCGGCCACTGTGACCTGCTGCTCACGAACACCGCCGACGTGCCGCTGATGTCCCGGGGCGCCCAGCATTACCAGCGTCTGCTGGGGTATTCCGCCGTCCGGCTGCGTTTGACCCCGACCGTGTCAGAGTTGAGCGCCAATCCGAGGCTCCGCGTGCTCGGGTTGTGCCTCGTGGGGACCGTGGCGGTCCTCGGCGCTCACCTCGTCTTAGGACCGGCCACCATCTCAGGCCCATTCGCGCTGAGCTGGGTCACGGCGCTGGTCGCGATCAGACGTGCGTCCTACCAGGCTGGACCGGCGGCGGCAACGGCCACGCTCGTTGCACTCATCCTGTTCGGTCTGCGGGACTTCGCCGCGCCGATGACCGCCCTCGGATTCGTGCTCGCCGGAGTTGCGCTCGATGTCCTGTTGGCCCGGATCCCCCGCCTCACCTGGAGCAGCCTCTCCGTGGCGCCGGCCGGCGTTGCGATCGCGCTGCTGGCTGTGCTGGTCTCGGAGTTGGGTCGCGTGGGCGATCCCGATGGTCTAGGCGGTATCAGCAGCATGGTCTGGATCGCGGCTGCGGTGTGCGGCGCGTTCGCGGCCGGAATCGGGTGGTGGGTCGGGGGCAAGCTGAGGCCGCTGATCCCGGTTCAGGTCTCCGCCGGCGCCGAGTGAGCCACCACCTCCCGCTGCTACCTTCGCGCTGATGGCGCGCGAATGGACTGACCTGTTCATCACCGATGGACCGGCGGCCGGAGCAGCCGTCACGATCGAGGCCGAGCCCGAGGAGCGGCGCGTCGGGCGCTTCCGGCGCCTGCGCGACAACCTGCGCAAGACCCGCCAGGCGCTCGGTGCCGAAATCCAGGCCACCCTCTTCGAGGAGATCAACGACGAGACCTGGGAGCGGCTCGAGGAGGCCCTCATCTACGCCGACGTGGGGGCCCGCACCACCGCCGAGGTGGTCTCCGAGCTCGAGCGTGAGGCGACCGAGGGTGGACTCACCGGCGGCCAGGAGCTGACCGACCGTCTCGTTGAGCTGCTGGCCAACATCGCCAAGCCCCCGGGGCGCGACGACCGCATCGACCTCCGAGCCAAGCCGACCGTCATTCTCATGGCCGGGGTCAACGGCACCGGCAAGACCACGACGACCGGCAAGCTGGCTCACCATCTCAGCCAGGAGCTGGGTCACAGCGTCGTGCTGGCGGCGGCGGACACGTTCCGGGCTGCCGCGGTGGAACAGCTGCACACCTGGTCAGACCGCGCCGGCGCAACGTTCGTGCGCGGTCCCGACAACTCCGACCCCGGCAGCGTCGCCTACGAGGGTGTGAAGACCGCCCTCGAGATGAACGCCGACGTCGTGATCATCGATACCGCCGGGCGCCTGCACACCCAGGACAACCTGATGGAGGAGCTGGCCAAGATCCGCCGGGTGATCACCAAGCAGATCCCCGACGCGCCGCACGAGACGCTGCTGACCGTCGACGCGACCACGGGCCAGAACGGCCTGCGCCAGGCCCAGCTCTTCAGCGAGTCCGTCGACGTGACCGGTCTGGTCCTCACCAAGCTCGACGGCACCGCCAAGGGCGGAATCGCGCTCGCCATCGCCCATGACCTCGGCATTCCGGTGAAGCTGATCGGCGTGGGTGAGAAGCTTGAGGACCTCCGTCCGTTCGAGCCCACCGAGTTCGCCCGCGCCCTCGTCAGCGCACCCTAGCCTCGCCCTCGCCGGACCCGTCCCCGGCGCATAACCCGAGCAACATCTCCGTCGGCGTGACGGCCGCCGGGCGGGAGTAAAGTTGCTCACATAATGTCCGGCTGGATCTGGTGGCTGTTGGTCGCCTGCGGATTCGGGGTTGGGGAGGTCGTACTCACGACAGGCTTCTGGCTCGCCCCGTTCGCGCTGGGGGCGTCGCTGGCCGCCCTGACCGACGCGGTCGGCGTGGCTGAGCCGATCGACTTCGTCGTCTTCCTCGTCTTCACCATCGGCGCGCTGATCAGCCTAAGGCCATTGGTCGCCTCTCGGCTGCTGCACCACGGGCCCGCGCTGCGCACCGGCTCAGCGGCCCTGGTCGGCCAGTCGGCGGTGGTGCTGGACCGGATCGACAACCATGCGGGCGTCGGCACCGTGCGCATCGGCGGCGAGGTGTGGACCGCCCGGGCCTACGACGAGCAGCACGCGATCGCCGCCGGCACCAGTGTCGAAGTCGTGGACATCCGGGGCGCCACCGCGCTCGTGATGGAGTGACCGTGATCGAACGCGGCACTCCCAACCGAAGGAGTTTGCTCACATGGCTGGTCTGATCGTCGCCGCCGTCGTCCTCGTCCTGCTCATCCTGGCGGCCTCCCGCGGCGTCCGCATCGTGCCCCAGGCCCGCGCCGGCGTGGTCGAGCGGCTCGGCCGCTACCACCGCACGCTGGCGCCGGGTATGACCCTCGTGGTCCCGTTCTTCGATCGGGTGCGGCCGCTGGTCGACCTGCGCGAGCAGGTCGTCAGCTTCCCGCCCCAGCCGGTGATCACCGAGGACAACCTGGTGGTCGGAATCGACACGGTCCTCTACTTCACCATCAACGACCCGCGATCGGCGACCTATGAGGTCGCCAATCCACTGCAGGCGATCGAGCAGATCACCGTCACCACGCTGCGCAACGTGATCGGCTCCCTCACGCTCGAGCAGGCGCTGACCAGCCGCGACCACATCAACGCCCAGCTGCGCGGAGTCCTCGACGACGCGACCGGCAAGTGGGGCGTGCGCATCAACCGCGTCGAGATCAAGTCGATCGACCCGCCCGCCTCGATCCAGGGCAGCATGGAGATGCAGATGCGCGCCGAACGCGACCGCCGCGCCGCGATCCTCACCGCTGAGGGCGTCAAGCAGTCCCAGATCCTCACCGCCGAGGGGGAGAAGCAGGCGGCCGTGCTCAAGGCCGAGGGCGCTCGACAGGCGGCGATCCTCAAGGCCGAGGGCGAGGCCAAGGCGATCGCCACCGTGTTCGAGGCGATCCACAACGGTCGGCCCGACCCGGAGCTGCTCAGCTACCAGTACCTCCAGATGCTGCCCCAGCTGGCTCAGGGATCGGCGAACAAGGTCTTCGTGATCCCATCGGAGTACACCCAGGCGATCAACGGCATCGCCAAGGGGCTGGGGGCCGCCGCCAACGGGGGCCCGAGCGGCTCGGGCAACGGCGCGGTGCCGAACGGGGCCACGCCCAACGGTGCGGCGATCCCGGCGGCGGACACCCACGACGAGGACCCAGCGAACTAACGCTCCAGTAGCCTCAGCTCGAGATGCTCGAATCACTGTCTGAGAAGCTCCAGGCGACCCTCGCCGACGTCCGCGGCCACGGCACCCTGACCGAGGCCGACATCAATGGCGCCATGCGCGAGATCCGCCTGGCGCTGCTGGAGGCCGACGTCAACTTCCAGGTCGTCCGCTCCTTCACCAACTCGGTCAAGGCCAAGGCCCTGGGCGAGGACATCATCGGCAAGCTCAACCCCGGCCAGCAGGTCGTCAAGATCGTCTCGGATGAGCTGACGGAGCTGATGGGCGGAGAGGCCGCCGAGCTGACGTTCTCACCCCGTCCACCCACGGTGATCCTCATGGCCGGACTGCAGGGCTCGGGCAAGACGACGGCCACCGGCAAGCTCGCGCGGTACCTGCGGGAGAAGCACAACTCCTCGGTCGCCGTGGCGGCGTGTGACGTCTACCGTCCCGCCGCGGTCGAACAGCTGATCAAGGTGGGCACCCAGGCCGGTGCGGCGGTGTACGAGCAAGGCACCGACCGCGACCCGGTCAAGATCGCCGCCTGGGCACGTGACCGGGCGATCTCCGAGGGCAAGGACGTGCTGATCGTCGACACCTCCGGCCGTCTCGAGGTCGACGAGGCGCTGATGAAGGAGCTCGCCGACATCAAGAAGGCAATCCGCCCCGACCACATCTGGCTGGTGGTCGACGCGATGACCGGCCAGGTCGCCGTCAACGTCGCCGAACGGTTCGGCGAGACCGTCGACTTCGACGGGGTGATCATGTCCAAGCTCGACGGCGACGCGCGCGGTGGCGCCGCGCTGTCGGTCAAGGCGGTCACCGGCAAGCCGATCGTGTTCGCCTCCACCGGGGAGAAGCAGGACCAGTTCGAACGCTTCCATCCCGACCGGATGTCCCAGCGGATCCTCGGCATGGGGGATGTGCTGTCGCTGATCGAGCGGGCCGAGGCGGCCTATGACGAGGATCAGGCCAAGGATCTGGAGCGCAAGTTCCGCAAGAACGAGTTCACCCTGGATGACTTCCTCGACCAGCTCAAGCAGATCCGCCGTCTCGGTCCGCTGCAGAACCTGCTCGGGATGATTCCGGGCATCGGAGCCCAGATCAAGGACGCCAAGATCGACGAGCGCGACTTCGACCGCATCCAGGCGATCATCCTGTCCATGACCCCGCAGGAGCGTCGGCGCCCCGAGCTGATCAAGGGCCGGCGCCGGCTGCGCATCGCGAACGGCTCGGGCACCAGCGTCCAACAGGTCAAGGGCCTGTTGACCCAGTTCGAGCAGATGCGCAAGGTGATGAAGCAGGTGGCCAACGGCAAGACTCCGGACCTGGCCGGGTTGATGGGTGGAGCCGGGGGCGGGGCTTCCGGCGGCGCCCGCGCCCGCCGGTAGGCCACCGGGCGCTCTGGCTGCCTCTGGTGGGCCACCGGCGCGACGGTCGACCGGCAGGGCGCTGCTATCTTGAGCGCCACTTATGGCAGTCAGACTTCGACTTACTCGCGTCGGCGGACGCAGGAACCCCATCTGGCGGGTTGTCGTCGCCGATCAGCGTTCAAAACGTGACGGTCGCGTGATCGAGACCGTCGGGCATTACAACGCCCAGACCGAGCCGTCCACCATCGTGCTGGACGAAGCTCGCATCAAGGACTGGTTGGCCCGCGGCGCCCAGCCGACCGACTCCGTCAAGAAGCTCCTCAAGATCAACGACCGCCAGGTCGTCGAGCCCCAAGACACCGTCGCTTGAGCGAGGAAGCCTTTTCGCCTCGGGATCTGCTCGAGTACCTCGCCGAGGGACTTGTCGATGACCCTGAGCAGGTTTCCGTCAACGAGGTGTCTGAGGATGACACCACCACCATCCTCGAGCTGTCGGTCGGCAGCGATGACTACGGGAACGTGATCGGCCGTGGTGGACGCACCGCTTCCGCCCTGCGCACGCTCATCAAGGCATCGGCGGCCGCCAACGGTGGCGGGCGCGTCTTCCTCGACATCGTCGACTCCTGACCTGAACCATGGAGGGTGACGGCCTGCTGCTCGCCGGCCGCGTGGGCGCGCCCCATGGCCTCGACGGCTCCTTTCACGTGATCGGAGCCGCGCCGGACCTGCTCCGCGACGGCGGCATCGTCACCATCGCCGGACGGGCCTATGCCGTCAACCGCCGCGCCGGCCATGACCTT
Source organism: Burkholderia sp. PAMC 26561 (assembly GCA_964657595.1). Taxonomy (GTDB): domain Bacteria; phylum Actinomycetota; class Thermoleophilia; order Solirubrobacterales; family Solirubrobacteraceae; genus Palsa-465. The sequence goes on from CAZZVR010000029.1 coordinate 16,934, forward strand.
CGGCTGATCCTTCGTGTCGTCGGGGTCACCGACCGGGAGGCCGCGCTCGCCCTGCGTGGGGAGGAACTGCGCGTCAGCCGGACGGAGGCACCTCCGCTCGGAGAGGACGAATGGTGGGCCACCGACCTCGAGGGTTGCCGGGTCACCGACGGGGCGGCTGAGGTCGGCGTGGTCGCCCGGTTACTGGCGCTGCCCTCCTGTGAGGTCCTCGAAGTCGAGCGCACCGCCGGCGCGCCCGTGCTGCTCGTGCCCCTGATCGGGGACGCGGTGCGCAGCGTCGACGTCGTCGCGAAGCTGATCGATATCGATCTGGACTTCCTGGGCGAGGCCTGAGGCGGCGGTCGGGTGGAGATCGACGTCTTCAGCCTGTTCCCCGAGGCGTTCGGCTGGTTCGAGTCCCAGCGACACGTCGCCAACGCCCTGGCCGCCGGTCATCGCCTGGGCTACGTCGACTACCGCACCACCACCACCCTCAGCGGGCGGGTGGTCGATGACACGCCCTTCGGTGGCGGTGCCGGCATGGTCCTGCGGGTCGACGTCGTGGAATGGGCGCTCCGCGCCCGCTACGGGGTCGACCCGGTCGAGCTGGGCCGAGGTGGCGAGGATCGTCCACCCCGCCGCGTCATCGCGCTGACGCCCGGGGGCCGCATCCTCGACGACGCACTGGTCGACGAGCTGGCAGTCGAACCGGCGCTCACGCTGCTCTGCGGGCGCTACGAGGGCTTCGACGAGCGGATCCTCGATCACTTCTGCACCGACCGCATCTCGATCGGCCGCTACGTGCTGGCGGGGGGCGAGCTCGCGGCCATGGTGCTCGCCGATGCGGTGATCCGCAAGCTCCCCGGCTCACTCGGCCACGCCGACTCCTCCGTCGAGGAGTCCTACAGCGCTGCGCTGGAGGGGGCGCCGGAGTACCCCCACTACACCCGCCCAGCGGACTACCGCGGCTGGAGCGTGCCCGACATCCTGTTGTCGGGCCACCACGCCAACATCCGCCGTTGGCGACTGGATCAGTCACGTCGCCGAGCCGCTCAGAGCCCGCCCTCAGAGGCCGGTCAGAGCACCCGATCTGACCCGCTATCCTGAGCCGTCGCCCATGACCACAGTGATCGAGACCCTGGAGCGTGCCCAGCTCCGCCGCGTACCGTCCTTTGACGCCGGTGACCGCCTGCGTGTCCACTTCCAGGTGATCGAGGGCACTCGGCGCCGGACCCAGGTGTTCGAGGGCGTGGTCATCAAGCGCCAGGGCCATGGTGCCCGCGAGACCTTCACCGTCCGCAAGAACTCGTTCGGTGTCGGTGTCGAGCGCACGTTCCCGGTGCACTCGCCCAAGATCGAGAAGATCGAGGTCGCCGCCCGCGGCGACGTGCGGCGCGCCAAGCTCTACTACCTGCGCGACCGCGTGGGCAAGCGTGCTCGCGTCAAGGAGCGTCGCAACACCGGTCCCGAGGAGGTCATCCAACGCGAGCTGCTCTACGGCCCCGCGTTCTCCGAGGAGCCCGAGCCCGAGTCCGTCGAGGTGGAGGCAGCCGAAGCCGCCGCCGATCCCGAGGCGGTCGCGACGGAGTCAGTCGACGCCACGGTAGCTGAGCCCGACACCGGCTCAGACGCTTAGCGACCGCGCAGAACCGCCCTCCTCCGACCTCCCGGCGGTCCTGCGTGCCGATGTTCGCCCGCGCGGGTCGGTCGCGCTCGGGCAGTGACGCAGGACGCAGACGGTCCCGAAAGACACCGGCGCATGCGATCCTCGAGTTAGCGACGCTCATCGTGATCGCCTGTGGGGCTGCGTACGCCCTGCAGCAATGGGTCGTCAAGCCCTACAAGATCCCCAGCGCGTCGATGGAGCCGACGCTCAGCATCGGACAGCGGATCCTCGTCGACCGCATCGGGCTTCGCTTTGGTTCGCCGAAGATCGGCGACATCATGGTGTTCCACCCGCCTGCGGACTTCTCGAGCTGCAGTGGTCCCCCGCCGGGCCACAGCGTCAGTGTGGCCGGGGAGGCCTGTGATGCCGTCGGAACGACAGAGTCGAGCCAGACCTTTGTCAAGCGTGTGGTCGGGCTGCCGGGTGACCGCTTGGCGATCGTCGGCGGTCACGTCATCCGCAACGGCCGGCGCGAGCCGGACGCCTACGTGATGTCCTGTGGTGCCGACAACGCGGCCTGTGATTTTCCGCGGACCATCGTCGTCCCCCCGGGTGACTACTACATGATGGGCGACAACCGCCCCGACTCCGAGGACAGTCGTTTCTGGGGGCCCGTGCCGCGGCGATGGCTGATCGGCTACGTCTTCTTCTCCTACTGGCCGCCCAACCGCATCGGCTCGCTCTGAGGATCGAGTCGGTCCGCCCGGGCCGTGCTGCATGATGGGCGTGGTGCTGACCCCGAGTCCAGCCGGTCCATGTCCGGCCTGAAGCGCAAGCCCCCCGGGCCCAAGCTGTTTCGCCACGACCGCAGCCTGGGCGTGCGCTATGTCGCCGGGGCCGACGAGGCGGGACGCGGCTGCCTGGCCGGGCCGCTGGTCGCCGCGGCAGTCCTGTTCGATCAGCACCGACTCAGACCGGCCGACATCCGCGCGCTGTCGGCGCTCAATGACTCCAAGCGTCAGACGCCGGCGTCCCGCGCCGAGCTCTATCCCCTCATCCTGCGCCTGGCCACCCGGGTGGCGGTGGTGTCGCGCAGCGCCCCGGGGATCGATCGTCGTGGCCTGCATGTCACCAACCTCTCAGCGCTGCGCGACGCCTTGGCCGCGGTGGCCGTCGATGGCTGCATCTGCCTCTCCGATGGCTTCCGCGTCGCCGACACCGGCTTCTCCCAGCGTGCCCTCGTCAAAGGCGACTCCACCAGCGCGGCGATCGCGGCTGCCTCGGTCATCGCCAAGGAGACCCGAGACCGTTACATGCGCCGCGTCGACACCCGCCTGCCGGGGTGGGAGTTCGCCCAACACGTTGGTTATGCCACCCCGGAGCACCGCGAGGCGATCGAGCGCCTGGGTGTCACGCCCCTGCACCGCATGTCGTTCCAGTCGGCTGCCTACCAGCAGCTCACTCTCGGCTGACCTCACGCCCGACCAGCGCGGTCGCTCTCAGAACGCACCCTCGAGGTGATCGAGGCGTAGCAATGTGTCGTCCCGGTCGATCGTGACCCCGATGGCGTCAAAGCGGCACGCGCTGAGCCCCTGACCGCCCCGGTGGTGGGCGAGCCATTGGCCCGCCATCCGGCGCAGGCGCACGCGCTTGCGGGCGTCCACCGACTCCAGGGGGTCGCGCCAGTTCACCGTGGCCCGGCGCGTCTTGACCTCGCAGAACACCAGGGTGCGCTGGTCCACGGCAACGATGTCGAGTTCACCCCAGCGGGTGCGGAAGTTGCGATCGACGATCCGGTAACCGCGAGCGACCAGATGTCGGGTGGCGATCTCCTCGCCGAGGGCGCCGATGCGGCGGCGGGGATCCGGTGAGTGGGTGTCTGGCATGTCCTGTGACGCTAGGTGCCATGACTGTAAAAAGGGGTGACGTCTGAAACCCCTGTGTGTCAATTAAGTCACGACTATTTAACGACGTGAATGTGTAACGACAATTGTGACTCTTCTGTGTCACAACCGTTGCGGAGTTTGCTGACTTTTCACTGTCGTCGGACATACCGTGAGAGACATGCTCTCCCGTGTCTCCACCTTTGCCATCGACGGTGTCCAACCCCGACTGGTCACCGTCGAGGTCGACATCCGGCCCGGCCTGCCTGCTTTCACCATCGTCGGACTCGGTGATGCCGCCGTGCGGGAATCCCGTGAGCGTGTGCGCGCCGCCATCCAGAACTCGGGATTCGAGTTCCCTCAGCAGCGCATCACCGCCAACCTGGCCCCGGCGTCGCTGCGCAAGGCCGGACCGGGCTTCGATGCTGCGCTGGCCCTGGCGCTGCTGGCCGCCAGCGGACAGATGCCCGCGGGCTTTGCTGCCGGGGTGGCGGTGTTCGGCGAGCTCTCCCTCGGGGGTGAGCTGCGTCCGTCCCCCGGGGCCCTGGCCGTGGCCGAGGGGGCGCGGCGCCACAACATTCCCCGCCTCATCGTCCCCCGTGAGCGCGGAGCGGAGGCCGCCCTGGTGGAGGGGCTGCAGATCGCCGCGGTCGACGGGCTGCGGGATGTCGTGGACGCGGCCACCGGCCTCCGCCTGCCACCGCCGCCCCGGCCCGAGCCCGGTCCCTTACTCGATGCGCCTGAGCTCGATCTCGCGGATGTGCGTGGCCACGCGCTCCCCCTGCTGGCCCTCGAGGTGGCGGCCGCCGGGGGCCACAACCTGCTGCTCGAGGGGCCGCCCGGTACCGGCAAGACGATGCTCGCACGCCGCCTGCCGACGATCCTGCCACCGCTGAATCGTCAGCAGGCTCTGGAGGTCACCCGGATTCACAGCATCGCCGGACTGACCAGCGGGGGTCTTGTGCAGACGCGTCCGTTCCGGGCGCCCCATCACACCATCTCCGCCTCCGGACTGGTCGGCGGTGGATCACAACCTCGTGCCGGTGAGGCCTCGCTGGCCCACCACGGGGTGCTTTTCCTCGACGAGCTGGCCGAGTTCCACCGCCCGGCCCTGGAGGCCCTGCGCCAGCCGTTGGAGGACGGGTACGTGACGATCGTGCGCGGCCAGAAGGCACTGATCTTCCCCACGCGCATCATGCTGGTGGCGGCGACCAATCCCTGCCCGTGCGGATTCGCGGGTGCCGGAGACGGACGCTGCAACTGTGGTGAGGCGGAGCTCATGCGCTACCGACGGCGCCTCAGTGGTCCGCTGCTGGACCGGATCGACCTGATGGTCAATGTGCACCGCCCCGCCGAGGCCGACCTCGCCGGCCCGGCGCGCACCACTTCGGCGGCGGTCCGCGCCCGGGTCCAGGAGGCCCGCGAGCGCGCGGTGGCGCGGGAGGTGCTGGCACCGAAGCTCGAGCCCGGGGCGAAGTCGGCGATGCGCAGCGCCTATGACTCGGGCGTCCTCTCGCCCCGGGGGCGCGAACGGGTGCTGCGAGTGGCGCGGACCATCGCCGATCTCGAGGGTCACGGTCAGGTCAAGGAAGCCGACCTGTTGCTCGCCCTGGCCCTGCGCCAACGCACCGGCGCCGAGGCGGTGGCGCGGTGAACGCCTGTCATGCCTGTCTGCGCCGGCGCTGGCTGATCGAGCTGCTGGCGTCGCGCCTCGAGATGCAGCGGGCGATGGTCGACAAGCTCCTCGGCCTGAGTGATCTCGAGCTGATCACCCTGTTGGGTGGACGCCAGGAGGCGGAGTTACTCCAACGCTACGCGGCATTTCGGCATTGGGATGGCGCGGCGATGATCGACCGGGCCCGGACCGCAGGCTTGAGCCTGCTCTGTCAGCACGCCGAGGAATATCCCGATCCCCTGCGAGCGCTCGGCACGCTGGCTCCGGCGGTCCTGTCGCTCTATTCGGGCCTCGCGTCCGCGCTCGAGCTTCTCAGGCGGCCCGCGGTGGCCATCGTCGGGACGCGCAAGACCACGCAATATGGGGTGGCGGCCGCGGAGAAGATGGCCAAGGACCTGACCGCCGCCGGGGTCACGGTGATCAGTGGCCTGGCCTTCGGGATCGACAGTGCCGCTCACACGGGCGCGCTCGGAGCCGGCGGGCCGACCCTGGCCGTCCTCGCCGGTCCGCCCCAGCGGGCCTATCCACAGCGCAAGACCCGGCTGTTTGAGGAGATCGTGGCCACCGGTGCGGTGATCAGCGAGCTCGGGCCAGACAGCGCCACCTGGCACTGGGGCCTGCAGGCTCGCAACCGGGTGATCGCCGGCCTGGCTCGGGCGACGATCCTCATCGAGGCGCCCAAGCGCTCGGGTGCCCTGATCACCGCCCGCCACGCCGACCGGGCCGGGCGCTGGATCGGGGTGCTGCCCGGACCGGTGGGGATCTCCCAATCGGCGGGCACCAACCTGCTCCTGGCCAAGGCGATGGCGGGACGTCAGGTGGTTGACCCCCGCCGGGTCAGAGCCGTGCGCCACGCCCAGGACGTGTTGGACCTGGTATTCGGCGACGGGGTCGTCCAGGTGCCCGAGGAGCTGCGCCGGGCACCGACGGCGGCCGAGGCCGCGCTGCTCGCCAAGATCACCAACGGCCTTGACAACGTGACTCAGATCGAGGCAACGATGCTGGCCCAGCTCACCGCCCTCGAGCTCAAGGGCTGGGTGGCCCGCGGGGCCGGCGGCGCGCTGACGGTGCTGCACAACTGAGTCGGGGTGGGACACGCTGGTCCGGCTTGGCTCTTTAGAGTCCCCGCTCATGGCCAATGGACGGATCCCCCGCGTGCTCTCGATCGCGGGCTCGGACTCCGGCGGAGGTGCGGGCATCCAGGCCGACCTCAAGGCGTTCGCGGCCTGCGGCGTGCACGGGATGACCGCCATCACCGCGCTCACGGCCCAGAACACCGTTGCGGTCACCGCCGTCCACCATGTCCCCGGAGCGATCATCGAGGCTCAGGTGAGGGCGGTCGTCGAGGACATCGGCGTCGACGCGGTGAAGATCGGCATGCTGGGAACCGTCGCCACCACCCAGGCCGTGGCGCGGGCGCTGGCCCGGCTGGCCCCGGAGGTGCCCGTGGTTCTCGATCCGGTCATGGTCTCGGAGTCCGGCTCGGTGCTGTTGGAGACCGCGGCCCGCACCGCGCTGATCGAGCTGCTGCTGCCCCGCGTGACGGTCGTGACACCGAATGTGCCCGAAGCGGTGGAGCTCACGGGCCAGCCCGATCACGACGCGGGGACGCTGGCCCGGGCCGTCCATGCCCTCGGTACCCCTGTGGTGGTCCTCACGGGTGGGCACCGAGAGCTGCCGGTTGACGTGTACTTCGACGGCAGCCAGCTCATCGAGCTCCACGGCGAGCACTACCCGGACGGGGCCGCCCACGGCTCGGGCTGCACCCACTCCAGTGCGCTGGCCGCCGGCCTGGCTCACGGCTTGACACCCCTGGACGCCGCCCGGTTCGCCCGTCGCGTCGCCGCACAAGCCGTGCACCACGGACTCCGGGAAATCGGCGCCGGTGCAGGTCCGGTTGATGTGCTCAACGTCCGGACCAGCCGGTTTACTGCATAATCTAGGTCGAAATTATCCATTTTCCCCCGGGCGTCGTCTGCGCACAGCGCCGTAGGTCCGCGGGAACCCCCTTGGAGGTCCTGTTGTCCCATTGGAAGCTCCGGACGCTGTGTCTGCGTCTGGCCCTGCCGGCTCTGCTGCTGGGCGGCGGCGCGGGTGTCACCCTGCTCACGCTGCCGGCCTCGGCTTCGGCGCTGCCTGAGTCGGCCACGCAGTGCTCGGGCTCGCTGTCCGCTGATCCGACCGGCAAATCCGTCGGTGAGCCCGATCTGACCGACTACGCGTTCTTCTGCAACGGTGGCATCACCGCCTACACCGTCGTGGTGGACAAGGTGCGGTCCGATGGCAACAACATCGACGACTACAACCCGAACCCGCTGGTCTACGCCGCTGGGTCGAAC
>CAZZVR010000030.1:0-24313 GCA_964657595.1 Burkholderia sp. PAMC 26561
GGCCGGCTCGAGCGCCCGCTCCGCCGCGGCGACGACCCCGGCGCCGACCGGCCCCACCGTCACCCCCACCTACGGCTTCAGCTACACCCAGCTGTCGCCCTACAGCGCCCAACCCGTCACCCCAGGGGCGCTGGAGTCCGACGGCCAGACCAACCGCTACACCGTCGCTGGCACCTGGCTCTACCGCCCGGACCCCTCCAACATCGGCATCAGCCAGGGCTTCTGGCGCGACACCCCCAACGCCAGCGGCTGGAGCGAGGTCGCAATGCCCAACGCCTGGAACGCCGGCAACTACACCGCCGCCGGCTTCGCCGGCACGGTCGGCTGGTATCGCCGCGACTTCACCCTGCCGGCCAACGCCTTCTCCTCCGGGGTTCCCAAGTCGGGCCAGAGCTGGATGCTGGAGTTCGAGTCCGTCAACTACAACGCCGAGGTGTGGCTCAACGGCCACGAGCTCGGCACCCACGCCGGCGCCTACCTGCCCTTCGAGATGGCTGCCCGCTACATGGTGGCCGGGACCAACCGGCTGGTGGTCCGCGTCGACGATACCCACACGCCGACCACCTTCCCGCCCGGCCCCTCCGGCGGCTGGTGGAACTTCGGCGGGATCCTCGACGCCGTCTACCTGCTGCCCGTGCAGGAGGCCGACCTCGACTCGGCGACGATCACCCCGACGCTGAAGTGCCCGACCTGCAGCGCGACGATCAACGAGACGGCAACCGTCGAGAACCTGAGCAAGACGGCGCAGACGGTACGGCTGACCGGCCACTACGGCCCGCTTAAGCTCAACTTCGGCCAGGCCACGATCGCCCCCGGCCGGACCTGGACCCCCCAGGCCAGCGCGGTGCTGGCCCACCCGAAGCTGTGGGCGCCGGGCAGTCCCAACCTGTACGCGGCCACCTTGACGCTGACCGACGCCAAGGGCCACCGGCTCGGCGGCTACTTCTACAACTCGGGGGTGCGCGAGATCACCTGGGCCAATGGGCTGCTGTATCTCAACGGACGCCAGCTGCATCTGCGCGGCGTCAGCGTGCACGAGCAGACGGTGCAGTCCGGCGCCGCCCTCGACGTCTATCAGCAGGCTCAGCTGATCGGCTGGGCCCAGCAGGTCGGCGCCGACATCATCCGTGAGCACTACCCCCTCGACCCCGAGGCCGAGGAGATGGCCGACCGGGACGGGATCCTGCTGTGGTCCGAGGTGCCCGTCTACGGCAGCCTGCTGACGGCCGCCCAGAACGACGCCAACGTTGCCTCGGCGAGCTGGCGGGCCAGCGCTGTCGCCCTGCTCGAGGACAACATCGCGACGAACCGGAACCACCCGTCGATCCTCGTCTGGAGCGTCGCCAACGAGCTGCCCGCGACCGTCACCCCGGGTGAGGCGACCTACATCAAGACAGCGGCCGCCGCGGTGCATCAGCTCGATCCCACGCGACCGGCGGCGATCGCCACCGTCGACTATCCGGGACTGGCCTGTCAGACCGACGGTCTCGCTCCGCTCGACGTGATCGGCATCAACGAGTACTTCGGCTGGTTCGACGAGAACGCCGGTCAGACCGAGGACCGCCAGAACCTGCTCCCGTTCCTCAACAGCGTGCGCAGCTGCTACCCGGACAAGGCGCTGATGGTGACGGAGTTCGGCTTCGGCGCCGACCGCTCGGGCCCGGTCGAGGTGCGCGGCACCTACGACTACCAGGACGACAACCTCACCTACTCAGCCGGCGTGTTCAGCCAGCTCAGCTGGCTCGCGGGGGCGATCTGGTTCCCGCTGCAGGACTTCGCCGTCGAGCCCGGCTATGACGGAGGCGAGCCGATCGGTAACCCGCCGTTCGTCGACAAGGGCGTCATCGACAAGTACGGCAACGAGAAGCCGTCCTTCGCCGTCATGCAGGGCCTTTTCTCGGGCACCCAGCAGCTGGATCCCGCGCGACGCTGAACTCCGTCAGGCGCCTCCGTATCCTCAGAGCGGTGAGCACCGTCGACCTGCGCCGCACACCGCTGTATGAGGCCCATCTGGCGGCCGGAGCCAAGCTGGTGCCCTTTGCCGGCTGGGAGATGCCGATCCAGTACACGGGCATCAAGGCCGAGCACCTGGCGGTCCGCCATGGCGTGGGCGTCTTCGACGTCTCGCACATGGGCCAGATCCAGACCCACGGGCCCCAGGCGATGGAGCGGCTCCAACGCCTGAGCAGCAACGATGTCGCGGCGATACCGGACTCGGGCGCCCAGTACAGCCTCCTCTGCCGCGAGGACGGCGGAGTGCTCGACGACCTGTTCACCTACCGGCTCTCTGACACCGACTTCCTCACCGTCACCAACGCCGCCAACCATCCGCGGGACCTGGCCTGGTTCGAGAGCCACGGTGACGAGTACGACGCCGAGGTGACCGACCGCGCCGATGACTTCGCGATGCTGGCGGTGCAGGGCCCCGCAGCCCGCCAGCTCATCACGGGGCTGACCGACGAGCTGCTGCCCCCACGCTTCCACATCGCTGCGCTGACCATCGCCGGGCAGTCCCTGTTGGCGGCGGGAACCGGCTACACCGGGGAGGACGGCCTCGAGCTGCTCGTCGACCCCGCTGGAGTCCTGGCGGTCTGGCAGGCGCTGCTGGGCGCCGGCGCGACGCCGGTCGGGCTGGGCGCCCGTGACACCCTGCGCCTCGAGGCGTGCTTTCACCTGTACGGCAACGACCTGTCTGAGGATCGCGACCCGATCGGCGCAGGCCTCGGCTGGGCCTGCAAGGAGGCGACCGGCTGCATCGGCGCCGAGGCGATCGCCACGGCCCGGAACCCGGACTCCGGCGGGCCGACCGAGAAGCTCGTCCCCTTCGTGATGACCGGTCCGGGCATCGCGCGGCCGGGCAACCCGGTTCTCGCCGCCTCGGCTCCCGCCGGTGCCGGCTCCGGGGTGGTCACCAGCGGCACCTTCTCCCCGTGCCTGGAGCGCGGGATCGGAATGGCCTACGTTCCGGCTGAGTCCGCCGCGGTGGGGACGCCACTGCAGATCGATGTGCGCGGGACCCTGCGCGACGCGCAGATTGCCACCAAGCCCCTCTACCGAAAGGACGCCTGAGTTGCCTGCTGAGTACCCCGAGGAGCTGAAGTACCACCCCGAGCATGACTGGGCGCGGATCGACGGGGATGAGGCGACCTTCGGCATCACCTGGTACGCGCAGGATTCGCTGGGCGAGGTCGTGTTCTTCGAGGCGCCCAAGGTGGGCGCGGCGGTGACCAAGGACGTGTCCTACACCGAGGTCGAGTCGGTCAAGGCCGTGTCCGAGGTGATCGCGCCGCTGTCGGGCGAGGTCACCGCCGTCAACGAGGCGCTGAGCGCCAGTCCCGAGACGATCAACGATGATCCCTATGGTGAGGGCTGGCTGGTCAAGGTCAAGCTGTCTGACCCCTCCGAGGTGGACAGCCTGCTCGACGCGTCGACCTACGAGGCCTCACTGTCATGACCGTCTACACATCCGCCACCGACGCCGACCGCACCGAGATGCTCGGCCTCATCGGGGTCGCCTCGGTCGAGGAGCTGTTCGCCGACATCCCCGCCGCGCTGCGCCTCGGGCGTCCTCTCGACATTCCCGCGGGTCTGTCGGAGCAGGAGGTCTACCGCGAGCTGAGCCGCCTGGCCGCGCAGAACACCTCGGCTGAGGACGAGGTCTCGTTCCTGGGGGCCGGGATGTATGACGCCTACGTGCCCGCACTGGTCGACTCGATCACCTCGCGCTCGGAGTTCCTCACCCCCTACACGCCCTATCAGCCCGAGATCTCCCAGGGCGGCCTGCAGGCGATGTTCGAATATCAGACGGCGATCTCCGAACTCGTCGGACTGCCGGTCTCCAACGCCTCGGTCTATGAGGGCCCCTCGGCCGTCGCCGCCGCCGGGTACGTGGCCAAGCACGTCAACGGTCGCGGCCGCTTCATCGTCTCCGCCGGAGTGCACCCCCACGCGATCGAGACGCTGCGCACCGTCGCCCACGGATACGGCATGACCGTCGAGGTGGTCGAGCTCGAGGACGGGCTGACGTCGCTGCCCGCCCTGGACGACGACGTGTCCGCCGTGATCGTGGCCCAGCCGAACTTCCTCGGCGCGGTCGAGGACATCGCCGCGCTGGCGGACGCCGCCCACACGGCCGGGGCGCTGCTGATCTGCTCCGCCGACCCCATCCCGCTCGCCCTGATCGAGCCCCCCGGCCACCAGGGAGCCGACATCGTCGTCGGTGAGGGCCAGACCCTCGGCAACCGGCTCGACTTCGGCGGCCCGTCCTTCGGCTTCTTCACGGTGACCGAGGCGCTGCTGCGCCGCCTGCCCGGCCGGCTGGTGGGGGAGACCCGCGACATGGACGGCAAGCGCGGGTTCGTGCTGACGCTGCAGACGCGCGAGCAGCACATCCGGCGTGACAAGGCCACCTCGAACATCTGCACCGCCCAGGCGCTCAACGCCCTGGCCGGGGTCATCTACCTCAGCTGGCTCGGGCGCCAGGGGATCATCGATCTCGCCGAGCTGATGCTTCAGCGCACCGCCTACGCCCGCCGCGAGCTCGCCGCCATCCCGGGCGTCAGTCTCTCCCACGAGCAGCCGGTGGTGCGGGAGTTCCCCATTCGCATCGACGCCGACCTCGACGCGGTGGTGGCCGACTGCCGGGCGGCTCACATCAACCCGGGCTACCGCCTGTCCGACAACGAGCTGCTGGTGGCGATCACCGAGCTGCGCACCCGCGAGCACATCGACCAGCTCGTCGCCACGATCCGGACCTCGGTCAGCGCCCATATCAGCGAGGTGGTGGCATGACCGCGGTCGAGCCCCGGCACCCCCTCTCCTTCACCCAGGCCGCCGATGACGAGCTGACCATCTTCCAGCGCTCCGTGCCCGGTCGGCGGGCGTTCGTCGCCCCGCCGCTGGACGTGCCCGCCCAGCCGATCGACGAGCTGCTGCCGGCCGGCCTGCGCCGCCGGCAGGGACCACGGCTGCCGGAGGTGTCAGAACCCGAGATCGTCCGTCATTACAACCGCCTGTCCAAGCGCAACTTCGATCTCGACACGGGCTTCTATCCGCTCGGCTCCTGCACGATGAAGCACAACCCCAAGCTGCACGAGCGCGTGGCGGCGCTGGCGGGCAACGCGCGGTTGCACCCGCTGCAGGATCCCGCCCATGCCCAGGGTGCCCTGGAGCTGATGCATCGCCTCCAGGGCGCACTGGCCGAGATCTCCGGGCTGCCGCACGTCAGCCTCCAGCCCTCAGCCGGCTCCCACGGTGAGCTGGCCGGCGTGCTGCTGACCCGCGCCTACCACGAGGACCGCGGGGACCATCGCACCAAGGTGCTCACGCCCGAGTCGGCCCACGGCACCAACCCCGCCACGGTGACCATGGCCGGGTACGAGGTGGTCAAGATCGCCACCGACCCCGACGGCAACATCGACCTCGACGACCTGCGCGCCAAGGCCGACACCGACGTGGCCTGCCTGATGCTGACCAATCCGTCGACCCTCGGGCTGTTCGAGCCGAACATCGCCGAGATCGCCGAGATCGTGCATGCGGTGGGGGCGACGCTCTACTACGACGGGGCCAACCTCAACGCGGTGATGGGCTACACCCGCCCGGGAGACATGGGCTTCGACATCGTGCACTTCAACCTGCACAAGACGTTCACCCAGCCCCACGGCGGCGGCGGTCCCGGCTCCGGCCCCATCGCGGTATCGAACCGCATCGAGCCGTACCTGCCGCGGCCCCAGGTGGTTCGGCGCGATGACGGCAGCTTCGACCTGGACGACGACCGTCCCAAGTCGATCGGGCGCCTGCGCGGCTTCCAGGGCAACTACGGGGTGTTCGTCCGCTCCTACGCCTACATCCTCTCCCTCGGCGGCGAGGGGCTCAAGGACGCGTCGGCCACCGCCGTGCTCAACGCCAACTACCTGCTGGCGAAGCTGGGTGAGGCCGGGGTGCTGGAGTACCTGCCGGCGGCCTTTGACCGGGTGTGCATGCACGAGTTCGTGCTGTCGGGCGCACCGATGAAGGCCGAGCTGGGGATCAAGATCCTGGATCTGGCCAAACGACTGCTCGACCACGGTGTACATCCACCCACCGTCTACTTCCCGCTCATCGTGGATGAGGCGCTGCTCATCGAGCCGACGGAGACCGAGACCAAGGAAACCCTTGACGGTTTCGTCGAGATCATCAGCAGGGTTCTGGAGGAGGCCCGCGAAGATCCAGATATCGCTCGCCGGGCTCCGTACTCGACGCCCGTCCGCCGCCTCGATGAGGCCGGTGCGGCGCGCAATCCCGTGTTGCGCCAAGCGCTGTAGGCGAATCGTCGGGGCTGCACTGACAGCCACAAAGCCCAAGTTCATGGTGTTGCAATGGCTGATAGGCCTGGCCGGATACCCGGTCAACGGAGGTTTTCCCCTGCCTCCATCGAGCAGATGTGTGCCCTCCAGGCCCTGGAGCGGGCGATCGACGCCAAGGATCCGGCGACCCGCGAGCACTCCGAGCGGGTGGCCGAGCTTGCCCAGGCCCTGGCCCGGATCGTCGGCTGGGGCGCCGAGCGCGCCCTGGCTCTGCGCGACGCCGCCCTGGTCCATGACGTGGGCAAGATCGGCATCGACGACGCGATCCTGCGCAAACCGAGCGCGCTGACCCCGTCAGAGCGCGCGCAGATCAGGGCCCACGCCGAGATCTCCAGCCACATCGTCGAGGGTGTGCTGGGTGCCGAGCAGGTCGAGTGGATCCGCACCCACCACGAGCGCGTGGACGGCCGGGGGTATCCGTGCGGGCTGAACGGTGCCCAGATTCCCCTGGGTGGCGCGCTGCTGGCCGTCGCCGACGCCTACGACGCCATGACCGCCGGGCGCCACTACAGCCCACCGCGCGAGCCGGCCGCGGCCCTGGCCGAATGCCGGGCCCAGGCGGGCAGTCACTTCAGCCCCGTGGCGGTGGCCGCCCTCGCAGCGTGGCTCGGTGCCGGCGGTGCGGCGGCGCGCCAGCCGATGATCGAGCGGGTCTCCGAGCGGGCTGCGCGGCGCCCGCGGAGCTGGCGCCAGTCGCTAGTGTCAGGGCATGGCCCTGGACGCGCGCACTGACACGATCGGCACCCGCGTTCAGTCCGAGATGGAGGCACTGTGCGCCGTCTCCAGCCCCTGGGGCGATCACCCCGGCGCCGAGCGCTGCGTCGCCCTGGCGCTGGAGTTCCTGCCTGCCGGTGGCGAGGTCCAGCGGATCCCCTGCTCCTCGGCAGCCTGCGTCGAGGACCTCCTCGTCACCTGGCGCGGGAGCGGTACACGGCGGCTGATGCTGCTGGGCCACCTCGACACCGTCGTCTCCCATCAGCACCACCGCCCGGTGCAGCTGGAGGACGGCAAGCTGGTCGGCTCGGGCACCTCGGACATGAAGGGCGGGGTGGCGATCAGCCTGGCCGTGGCGCGAGCCCTCGTGCCCGACTCCGCAGCCTACGCCGAGCTCGCCGTGCTGCTGGTCACCGACGAGGAGTGGCGCACCGAGGCCTTCGTGCACGCCCCGCGCTTTGCGGGCTATGACGCGTGCCTGTGCTTTGAGGCCGGTGAGCGTGCGCCCGACGGCAGCGAGGCGGTCATCGTCAAGCGCAAGGGGGCGGGCACCCTGCGCGTGCGCGCCACCGGCCGGGCCGCCCATTCCGGCAGCCAGCCCCACCTCGGGCGCAACGCGCTCGTCGCGCTGAGTCGCGCCGCCATCGAGATCGCCGCTCTGCACGACCCCGATGGTCCCGACCGGCTGACCGTCGTGCCCACGATCATGCACTCGGGGGAGGCGCTCAACATGGTGCCGCCGAGTGGGGATCTGACCGTGGACATCCGTTCGGATGACACGACCGCCTTCACCCGCGTGGTCGCCGCGATCCCGACTCAGATCGATGATGTCCGCATCGAGCCCCAGCTCGAACGCGTGTGGCCGGCGATGGACTCGCGTGAGGCCACCGTCGACCTGCTGAGCCGGGCCTCGGAGCTGTTCGGTGAGCCGATCATCGCCAACGGCCGCGGCGGTGCCTCCGACGCCTCCCACTTCGCCCCGACCATCCCCCTCACCGTCGACGGCCTCGGACCGCGCGGCGGTGGCGCCCACAATCCCGGGGAGTTCGTCAACCCCGCCACCCTGGGTCCGCGGACCGAGGTCGCCCTGGCCGTGGCCCGCGCGGCGCTCGGGCTCTGAGTCGCGTCGGCGCGATCGTCGTGGCCGGCGCCGTTCAGCCCTGAGGCAGGCGGCCGGCCTCGCTAGCCTGCCAGACCATGACGCGCATCTTCTCCGGCATCCAGCCCACCGGTCAGAAGCATCTCGGCAACTACATCGGCGCGATCGCGCCGTGTGTCGAGTGGCAGGAGAAGGGCGAGGGGCTCTACTGCATCGTCGACCTGCACGCGACGACGGTGGCCTATGAGCCCCCGGCGCTGCGCCGCGGCCTGTATGACCTGGCGGCGCTGCTGCTGGCCTCGGGCCTGGACCCCGAGCGCTGCATCCTCTTCCGCCAGTCCGACGTGTTCGAGCACGCCGAGCTGCAGTGGCTGCTCATGGGGGTCACCGGCTACGGCGAGCTGCAGCGCATGACCCAGTTCAAGGACAAGTCCGCCCAGCAGAACCTCGTCTCGGCCGGTCTGTTCACCTATCCGGTGCTGATGGCCGCCGACGTGCTCGCCTACCGGGCCCAGATCGTCCCCGTCGGCGATGATCAGCGCCAGCACGTCGAGCTGATGCGCAACGTCGCCCAGCGCTTCAACACGCGCTTCGGCGAGCAGCTCGTCGTGCCCGAGGGCGTCTACGTCGAGGTCGGCGCGCGGATCATGGACCTCCAGGACCCGACGAAGAAGATGTCGACCACCAGTTCCAGTCCTCAGGGCACCGTCTACGTGCTCGACGAGCCGGCCACGGTGCGCAAGAAGTTCAAGTCCGCGGTGACCGACTCCGGCCGTGAGATCCACCACGATCGCGAGGCCAAGCCGGGCGTCTCGAATCTGCTCGAGATCTACGCGGTCGTGCGTGGTCTCAGCCTCCCCGCGGCCATCGAGGCCTTCGCCGACGCCCGGGGCTACGGCGACCTGAAGACCACCGTGGGGGAGGCCGTGGCCGACTACCTCGCCCCGGTCCGCGAGCGCTACGTCGAGCTGCGCGCCGACGAGGGCGAGCTCGAGTCGATCCTCCGCGACGGTGCCGAGAAGGCGCACGCCATCGCCGCTGAGACGCTCGTCGATGTGCGTGGCGCCATGGGCGTCGGTCCGGTTGGGCTGGAAAGCCGGAAATAGCGGTTGTCGGGTCCCCGCCGCGGGGAACATCCTCCTCCGGGCCGCCGAGTCCGCCGATAGCCTGGAGCCCCATGCCGACCTCCGGCCGTCCCGCCCGCCTGCGCCTCGTCGACCTCGAACTGGATCTCGAGGTGTTCGCCGGGCCCTTTGATCTGCTGCTCACGTTGATCCTGCGCGAGGAGGTCGATCTGCTCGAGGTGGACCTGGCCGAGATCGTCATCTCCTACATCGACTTCCTCGAGGCCAAGGGCGAGCTCGACCTGGAGCTGGCCACCGAGTTCCTCGTCCTCATCGCCGCTCTGCTCGAGCTCAAGTCGCGGCTGATGCTTCCGGGAGAGGAGGTCGAGGAGCTGCTCGACCTCGATCCCGCCGACGCGGCCCAGGAGCTGCTCGAGCGTCTGCTCGACGCCCACCGCTACCGCGGCGCGGCCGAGCATCTCGCCGGGCGACTGGCCGCCCAGGCGGGGTACCGCTTCCGCTCCGCGCCGCTGCCCGAGGCGATCCGGCGCGCGACGCTGCCCCTGTCCGGCGCCGTGTACAACCCGGACCGGCTGGCCCGGGCCGTCGGTGAGCTCCTCACTCACCCGCCCGAGGTCAGCATCAGCCACATCCCCGTGGCCAAGGTCAGCGTTGCCGAGCGTCTGGCCCACGTCCGCGCACTGCTGCGCCGCGGGAGCTTCACCTTCGACGAGGCGGTCGCCGAGGCTGACCGGGTGACGGTGGCGGTCACCGTGTTCGCCCTGCTGGAGCTGTACAAACAGGGTGAGCTGGTATGGACCCAGGAGGAGCCCTTCGGTGAGATCACCGTGCAGGCGCGCGAGCGGATCTCACCCGCGCTGCGGGCCACCGCCTGAGTGAGATGCGCGGCGCACCCGACGTCATGAGCTTGAATGCGACCATTGAAGCGCTGCTGTTCCTCAGCTCCGACCCGCTGACCCCCGCCGCGCTGGCCGAGGCCTGTGAGGTCGAGGTCGACGCCGTATGTGAGGAGCTCGAGCGTCTGGCCGAGGACTACCAGGCCCGCGAGCGCCTGCTGGTGCTGCGCGAGCTGGCCGGTGGCTGGGTGCTCTCCAGCCACCCCGCGGCCGATGAGGCGGCACGCCGGCTGCTGGCCAAGCCGCGCACGCCGCCGCTGTCGGCCGCCCAGGCCGAGACGCTGGCCATCGTCGCCTACCTCCAGCCGGTCAGCCGGCCGGAGATCGCCCGCATCCGCGGGGTGAGCGCCGAGTCCGCCACCCAGACGCTGCTGGAGCGCGGGCTCATCGAGGAGGCCGGGCGTTCTGAGTTCGGGGCGAACCTGTACCGCACCACGGATCTGTTCCTCAAGCTCTTCGGGCTCGGATCGATCAAGGGACTGCCCGACGTCGGCGCCTTCGATCCCTCGCCGGAGCTGGAGGAGGAGCTGCGCGACCGGCTGCTGCGCGCCGGGGAGGCACGGCTGGGGGAGACGCGGCCTGACGCGACTGCCCAGGCCGCTCCCGAGACCCAGCCGGCTGGGTGACACCCACCCGCGGCGCCGTTCTCCGCGCCCGGCTCGGCGCGGCAGCGTCGGCCCTGCTCGGCGTGATGGTCCTGGGTCTGGTGGCGCTCATCGCCATCGTGCTGGGCTCGGGCCAGGACTTCGCGGCGATGCGCAGCGCCAATCAGCTGATGGTCACGGTGGCCCAGACCGACCCGGCCGCCGGCCAGGCGCTGTCGGTCCAGCCGCACCTGAAGCTGACGCGCGCGCGACCGCGCCCCGGGACCCGGGTGATCGCCGTGGACAGCTTCGACCATCTCCAGAACATCACCGGCTTCGGCGCCGCGATGACCGACACCTCGGCGAACCTGATCGAGCACGGTCTGGCGGCCGGCACCCGCAGCGCGCTGATGACCAATCTGTTCTCCGCCACCGGACTGGACCTCAACGTGCTGCGGGTGCCGATGGGCGCCTCGGACTTCACCGCCACCGGGACCCCCTACAGCTATGACGACGGGAGTCCGGACCCGGATCTCACCCGTTTCTCCATCGCCCATGACACCAGCTACATCCTGCCCGTCCTGCGCCAGGCGTTGGCGGTGCACCCGGCCCTGCAGATCCTCGCCACGCCGTGGAGTGTCCCGGGATGGATGAAGGCCAACGATGCGCTGGACAACCGCCACAACCGCGGGACGCCGCGGGTTGCCGACTACCGCGCCTACGCCGCGTACTTCGTCAGGTTCCTCAAGGCCTACGCCAGAGCCGGGGTCGCCGTCAAGGCGGTGACGGTGGCCAACGAGCCCACCAACCCGACCGCGTACCCGGGAATGAACATCTCCGCGGCCACCGAGGTCCGCCTCATCCACCGCTACCTGGCCCCGGCGCTCGCCCAGGCCGGGCTGACCAACGTGGCGATCCTCGGGGGTGACGTCGGCTGGGGCACGGCGGGCTACCTCCGCACGATCGCTCGGAGCGTCGCGGCGCGTGACCTCATCGGAATCGCCTCACACTGCTACTACGGTGATCCGCGCGTGATGAGCCAGGTCCACGCGCTGGATCCCGAGCTCAAGACGGAGATGACCGAGTGCTCACCCGGCATCAGCACCGTGCCGATCTCCGAGGTGGTGATCAGCTCCCTGCGCAACTGGGCCTCCCAGGTCTACCTGTGGAACGTGGCGCTCGACCCCACCGGCGGCCCGGTCCAGGCGCCCAACCACGGCTGTCCGGGCTGCACGGCACTGGTGACCATCGACCCCGCCACCGGGTCGCTGACCTACAACCGCGCCTACGACGAGCTCGGTCAGGCCTCGGAGTTCTTCAGTCCGGGCGCCCAGCGGGTGAAGTCCAACACCTTCGTCCGCTACCGCTACACCAAACCGGGCGCCGACTACGTCAGCTCCGGGCTCGATGACGTCGCGGCGGTCAATCCGGACGGCAGTGTCGCGCTGATGGCCTACAACAACGCCAAGCGCTCCGTCAGCTTCGCCGTCGAGTGGCACAGCTACTACTTCCGCTACACCCTCGCCCCGGGGGCGACGGTCTCGTTCCGCTGGCGCGAATCCAACTGACGCCGCGGGTCGGGCGCCTCAGGCCTTGGCGGCCAGCTGTCCGCAGGCCGCGTCGATGTCGCGCCCCCGGGTCAGCCGCACCGTGGCCCCAAGGCCACGGTGTTCGAGCTCGGCGCGGAACGCCTCGATCGCCTTGGGGGTCGACCCGTCGAACTCGGAGTCCGTCGGGTTGTAGGGGATCAGGTTGACCTTGAAGATCCGTGGGTCCAGCAGCTCGGCCAGACCCCGAGCCTGGCCGACCGAGTCGTTGACCCCCGACAACATCACGTATTCCACGAACACCATCCGCCGCTTCAGCGCGTAGAAGGCCTCACAGCTCGCGATCACCCGCTCCAACGGGTAGCGGGCGTTGACCGGCATGAGCTCCTCGCGCAGGGCCGGATCGGCCGCGTGCAGGGACAGCGCCAGGCGCAACGGCATCGGGTCCGTCGCCATCGCCTCGATCCCCGGGATCCACCCGACGGTCGAGATCGCCGTACGGCGGTGGGTGATGCCGATGTCGGGCAGGCGCCGGCAGGCGGCGAGCACGTTCCTCAGGTTGATCATCGGCTCACCCATGCCCATGAACACGGCATGGTCGACCTGGGCGATGCGCCGGAAGTACAGCGCCTGGTCGAGGATCTCTGACTCGGTCAGGTTGCGCCCGAACGCCATCGTGCCGGTGGCACAGAAGGCACAGGTCAGGGGACAGCCCGACTGGGAGGACAGACACAGCGAGTTGCGGCCGTCGCGATAGCGCATCAGCACCGCCTCGATGGGACGGCCGTCGTGGGTGCGCAGCAGCACCTTGACCGTGCCGTCGGACGCGCGGGCCTCGTGCTCGGGCTCCATGGTGGAGAAGGGCACCCGGCGCTCGAGCTCCTCGCGCACCGAACGGGGCAGGTTCGTCATCTCCGCGTAGGACTCGGCCCCCTGGGCGGTCCACTCCCACACCTGCCGCGCGCGGTAGGCGGGTTGGGCCAATTCGGCGAGGGTGCTCTCTAACCGCTGAAGATCCATGCCCCATAGGGTGACAGGGGGACCCAGGTGAGTTGTGGGCGCTTGTAGCGCCCAAAAACCCCGTGACTCCCCCCGGCGCCCCGCACACCTAGCCTTGAGATGCCGATGCGCCTCGTCAAGTACCTCGCCAACGCCGGAGTCGCCTCCCGCCGCGCGGCCGAGCCGATCATCGCCGCCGGCCGGGTCAGCGTCGACGGAGAGACGGTCAGAGACCCCGCCCGCGACGTCGACGACACCCAAGCCGTCTGCGTCGACGGCGAGCTCGTCCAGCCGGTGAGCGCCGGTGGACGGGTCGTCTACGCCCTGCACAAGCCCGCCGGCGTCGTCTCGACCGCCAGGGACACCCACGGTCGCGCCACCGTCGTGGAGCTCGTGCCCTCACCCGAGCGGCTCTATCCCGTCGGGCGCCTCGACGCCGACACCACCGGCCTGATCCTGCTCACCAACGACGGCGACCTCGCCCACCGGCTGACCCATCCGTCCTTCGAGGTCGACAAGACCTACGTCGCCGTGGTGGGCGGCGGCCCGGTCCGCGAGTCCGCCCTGGCCCAGCTGCGCACCGGGGTGGAGCTCGAGGACGGTCGCACCGCCCCCGCCCGGGTGCAGCGCCTCAGACCCGACACGCTGGCGCTGACCATCCACGAGGGCCGCAAGCGCCAGATCAAGCGCATGTGCACGGCTGTCGGCCATCCGGTGCTCAGCCTCCAGCGGGTGCAGTTCGGCACCCTCGGCCTCGGTGGGCTCACGCCCGGTGCGCACCGGCGCCTGGGTCCCGAGGAGGTCAGCGCCCTGGCCCGGGCCGGGCGTCGACCGGGCGCCTCCGCCGCGGAATAGACTCGGCCGCGCAATGGAACGGTTGTATGCCCTGCGCGGCGCCAACAGCGTCGAGCGCAACGACTCGGAGGCGATCCTCGCCGCCACCGATGAGCTGATGCGCGAGCTGATGACCCGCAACGAGCTCGCCCCACCGGCCATGGTCTCAGCCATCTTCACCCTGACCGCCGACCTCGACGCCCAGTTCCCGGCCGTCGCCGCACGGAACCTCGGACTCAGCCGCGTGCCGCTGATGTGCGCCCGGGAGATCCCCGTGCCGGGCAGCCTGCCGCGGGTCGTCCGCACCCTGCTGCACTACTACGCCCCCGAGGATCACGAGCCCCGCCACGTCTACCTGCGCGAGGCCAAGGTCCTGCGCGCCGACCTCGAATCGGCGCAGTAAGTAGGCTCGCAGCGATGGCCATCGAGTTCGGAGCCAAGACCCGACGGATTCCCGTCTACCCGGCCGCCGCCGGATATGACCTCGGCTCCGACGTGGCCATGCTCGCCTCCAACGAGTCGGCCTTCGGACCCGCCGAGTCGGTGCAGGCCGCCGCGGCCCGCACGCTGGCCGGCCTCAACCGCTACCCGGATCCGTCCTATCAGCCCCTGCGCGACGCCCTGGCGCACCGCTACGGCATCGCCCCGGAGAACATCGCCCTGGGCAACGGCTCCTGTGATCTGATCCTGGCCGCCGGCGACGCCCTGCTCGAGCCCGGCGCCGAGGTCATCTACGCCTGGCCGGCGTTCTCGGTCTATCCACACCTGGCCGCCGCCTCCGGGGCCACCGCGATCGAGGTGCCCCTCGACGGTGAGGCGCGCCATGACCTCGACGCGATGGCGGCCGAGATCACCGTGGCCACGCGCCTGATCCTCATCTGCAACCCGAACAACCCGACGTCGACCTCGCTTCCCCTCGACCAGATCGACGCCTTCCTGGCCACGGTGCCCGCCCACGTCGCGGTGATCCTCGACGAGGCCTACATCGAATTCAGCCTGACCGTCGGTGACACCTACGCCTCGCTGGCGCTGCTGGAGAAGTACCCCAACCTGGTGATCCTGCGGACCTTCTCCAAGGTCTACGGCCTCGCGGCGCTCCGCGTCGGCTACGGGCTGGCCGCCAACAACCTGTTCCGCACCGCCACCGACCAGGTCCGCCAGCCCTTCTTCCTCAACGCTCCCGGCCAGGCCGCCGCCGTCGAGGCGCTGGGCCGCCAGGACGAGGTCGAGCGCCGGGTCGCCGCGACCGTCGCCTCACGCAGCCGGCTGCTCCACCAGCTCGCCGACCTCGGCGTCTGGGTCGCGGACTCGGACGCCAACTTCATCTGGGTCAAGCTCGGCCCCAAGTCGGTGGCGGCGACCGAGGCGACCAAGCTGGTCGAGGCGGGCACGGTCACGCGCCTGCGCGACCGCGGGGTGCTCGTGCGGGCCGGCACCGCCCTGGGGCAGGCCGGCTTCCTGCGGGTGACCATCGGAACCGACGCCGAGAACGCCAAGTTCGCCCGGGCGCTGGGCGAGCTGATAGCGTAAGCAGCGCCTCATGACCAACGCCGCAGACATCTCCGCCCCGCGTTGGTCCTGGTATTGGCGATTTAGCTAGGCGTCCGGCCGGCATACCCCGCCTGTCCCGCCGTGCGGCGTGGAGCAGACATTCAGGGGGTCGGGCGCCGACAGGACTGCCGCTCGACGTGCGTCCTTACTACCCTTCTCGCCAGCCCCCAGAGGTATCGCCCACCATGATGTTCGCCACCAGATCAGTGCAGTCAGATGCGGTCCGCGACCAGCGCATCGCCCGGATCGTCCCCCTCGTCACACCCCAGGAGCTCTACGACGAGCTGCCCCTCGACGACGCCAAGACCGAGGTCGTGCTCGGCGGCCGCTCGGCCACCCAGGCGGTGCTCGACGGGGTCGACGACCGCCTGCTCGTCGTCGTCGGACCCTGCAGCGTCCATGATCCCGAGGCCACGCGTGAGTACGCCAGTCGCCTCGCCGTGGAAGCCCGGCGTCTGGACAAGGACCTGCTCATCGCCATGCGCGTCTACTTCGAGAAGCCGCGCACGACGATCGGCTGGAAGGGCCTGATCAACGATCCGCACCTCGACGGCAGCGGCGACGTCAACGCCGGGCTGCGCATCGCGCGCCAGCTGATGCTCGAGGTGCTCGGCTACGGCCTGCCCGTCGGCCTGGAGTTCCTCGACCCCATCACGCCCCAGTACATCTCCGACCTCGTCTCCTGGGGTGCGATCGGCGCCCGCACCACCGAGTCCCAGATCCACCGCCAGCTCGGCTCGGGGCTGTCGATGCCCGTCGGCTTCAAGAACCGCACCGACGGCAACGTGCAGGTCGCCGTCGACGCGGTGCGTGCCGCGAGCGTCAGCCACGTGTTCCCCGGCATCGACGCCGAGGGCCGCTCGGCGATCCTCCATACGCGTGGCAACGCCGACTGCCACGTGATCCTACGCGGCGGTAAGCCTGGCCCCAATTACGGAGGCCCGGCGGTCGCGGCCGCGCTCGAGCTCCTGCGCAAGGCGGGACTGACCGAGCGCGTGATGATCGACGCCAGTCATGACAACTCCGGCAAGGATCCGCTGCGCCAGCCCAGCGTGGCCGCTGACGTCGCCGCCCAGGTGGCGGCCGGCAACCGGGCGATCCAGGGCATGATGGTCGAATCCTTCCTCGTCGAGGGCCGCCAGGACCAGAGCGATCACATGACCTACGGTCAGTCGATCACCGACGGCTGCCTCGGCTGGGATCAGACCGTCGAACTGCTCGACACCCTGGCCGGCGGCGTGCGCACCCGCCGCACCGCAACCGTCGCGGGCTGACCCCGACGCGGTGCGGATCGCGGTCATCGGCGTCGGCCTGATCGGCGGATCCGTCGGGTTGGCCGCGCGCCAGCGCCTGGGGGCCAGCGTGGCCGGCTATGACCCCGACCCCGCGGCGCTCTCCCTCGCCCTGGAGCGCGGCGCGCTCGACCTTGCGGCGGACTCGCTCGCCGGCGCCCTCGCCGGCGCCGAGGCGGTGTTCGTCGCCGCACCGGTCGGCGGTCTGGCGGGGCTGGTCATCGACGTGCTCGGACTCGCGCCCGCCGACTGCGTGATTACCGACGTCGGCTCGACCAAGCAGGGCCTGGCCTCCGCCCAGAGCGACGAGCGCTTCGTCGGCGGCCATCCCCTGGCCGGGGCCGAGACCGCCGGGGTGGCCCACGCCCGTGCCGACCTGTTCGACGGAGCCACCTGGTACCTCACGCCGGCCCCCCGCACCGAGGGCATCCTGTATGAGCGCCTGCACCGGCTCATCACCGGCCTCGGGGCGCGGCCGGTGGCCATCGAGGCCGACGCCCACGACGCGGTCATGGCCGCCGTCTCGCACCTGCCTCACGTGCTGGCCAACGTGCTGGTGAGCGAGGCCGCCGCCGTGCTGGCCAACCAGGGCGAGCGTCTGCCCGCGACGGGCCCCAGCTTCCGCGACGCGACCCGCGTGGCCGGCGCCAACAGCGCCATCTGGACCGACATCTACCTGGCGAACCGCTTTGCGCTGATCGAGCGCCTCGACGCGGTGATCGACCGTCTGGCCCGCGTGCGGGCCGATCTGGCCGCCGCCGACGCCGCGGCGCTCGGCGCCTGGAACGACGCGGCGGCGGTGGACCGACGTGCGCTGCTGGAGACCCAGCTGGCCGGCGGTGAGCTCGTCGAGCTGCGCGTCCCCGTGCCCAACCGCCCCGGTGTGGTGGCCCAGATCACGCTCGAGCTGTCGCGCGCCGGCGTCAACATCGCCGACCTGGCGCTCTACCCCGCCCCCGACATGTCCGAGGGTGTGGTGGCCCTGTGGATCGGCGGCGAGTCAGCCGCCGCCAAGGCGGAGCAGATGCTCCACTCCCTCGACTTCGGGGTGTTCCGCCCGTGAGCGCCTATGTCCGGGTCGCCCCGGGTCTGGCCCCCCCGAGCTGGCGGGTCGAGGTTCCGGGCTCCAAATCGCTGACCAACCGGGCGCTGCTGCTGGCGGCAGTGGCCGACGGCACCTCGCGGCTGGCCAACACCCTGGTGGCCGACGACACGCTGGTGATGCGCGACGCGCTGAGCGCGCTCGGCGCCCAGATCACCGCCCATGATGGGGAGCTGCTCGTCGGTGGTCTGGCCGGACCACCGACTCAGCCGGCGTCGCTGTACTGCGGGATGGGCGGCACCGTCGGGCGCTTCCTGCTGCCGATGGTGGCGGCCGGGCAGGGACGCTTCGAGCTCGACGCCCACCCCCAGCTGAGGCGCCGGCCGCTGGGCACGGTGCTCGCCGCCCTGCGCGCCCAGGGGGCGATGATCTTCGGAGACGCCTTCCCCCTGGCCGTCGTCGCCGGTGGCCTGCGGGGGGGTGTGCTGG
This sequence comes from Burkholderia sp. PAMC 26561, assembly GCA_964657595.1. Taxonomy (GTDB): domain Bacteria; phylum Actinomycetota; class Thermoleophilia; order Solirubrobacterales; family Solirubrobacteraceae; genus Palsa-465. The sequence goes on from CAZZVR010000030.1 coordinate 18,477, forward strand.
AGGTGGACGCGTCGGTCTCCAGCCAGTTCCTGTCCGGGCTGATGCTCGCCGCGCCGCTGGCCAGCGCCCCCACCACGCTGGCGTTCGCCGATCCCGTGTCGCGCCCCTACCTGGAGCTGACCGCCGCGGTCATGGCCGCCTTCGGCGCCACCGTGGTGATGAGCGACACCGCCGTGACCATCGCGCCGGGCCGCTACCGCGCCGACGACTACGCGGTCGAACCCGACGCCTCGACGGCCTCCTATTTCCTCGCCTCGGCGGCCCTGACCGGCACCGAGGTCGCGCTGGCGCGGATGCACCGCCAGCGGACCGGGCAGGGAGACATCGTGCTGGCCGAGCATCTTGGCACCATGGGCGCCGAGCTCATCGACGGCCCCCAGGGCCTGTCGCTGAGTGGTCCGCGCGAACCGCTGCACGGCGTGCACGTCGACATGTCCCACGCTTCTGACGTCTTCATGACCCTGGCCTGTGTGGCCCCCTTCGCCGACTCCCCGACGACCATCGAGGGCCTGTCCAACGTGCGGGTGAAGGAGTCCGACCGCCTCGCCGCCACCGCGGAGAACCTCCGGCGCCTGAACGTCGCCGTCGACGAGGGCCCCGACTTCATCCGCATCGTCCCCGACCCCGATCGGCCGCTGCGCCCCGATGTCCGCCTGCCCACCTACGACGACCATCGCATCGCCATGGCCTTCAGCCTCATCGGCACCCACGTGCCGGTCGAGCTCGAGGACCCGAGGGTGGTGGACAAGACCTGTCCGACCTTCTGGGAGCTGTGGTCTGAGACCGGTGCGGAGGTGACCCTGTGGTCCTAGCCTTCGACGGTCCGGCGGGCGCGGGCAAGTCGAGCGTCGCGCGGGCGGTCGCCGCCACGCTCGGATTCACCTACCTCGACACCGGCGCCATGTACCGCTGTGTGGGGCTGGCGACGCTGCGCGACTGCGGTGCGGTGATCGACCCCGGCGCCGCCGTCGCGGCCGCCCGACGCGTGGTGATCGCCCTGGGTGAGCGGGTGACCCTCGACGGTGAGGATGTCAGCGAGCTGATCCGCACCCCGGCGGTGTCCGGCGCGGCCTCGGAGGTCGCCGCGCTGGGCGAGGTGCGCCAGGCGATGGTGGCCCAGCAGCAGCGCCTGCTCCAGGCGGGCGGGGACTGGGTGGCCGAGGGCCGCGACATCGGCACCGTCGTCTGGCCCCAGGCCGAGCTGAAGGTGTTTCTCACCGCCTCGGCGCAGGAGCGCGCCCGCCGGCGTGCCGTGGAGATCGGCGAGCCCTACGCCCAGGTGCTGGCCGACCAACGCGTGCGCGACGAGCGCGATACCGGCCGCACCGACTCGCCGCTGCGGCCCGCCGGCGACGCCGTCGAACTCGACACCACCGGCCTGTCCCAGGATCAGGTGGTGGCCCAGATCGTCGCCCTGGCGCGCGAGCGCGGCGCCGGAGACCCGGTTTAGGCCACCCAGGCCCAGATGCCCCACAGGGCACTGAAGAACGCCAGCGCCAAGCCGGAGCTGACGAGGGTGATCCATTTGGCCCGGGGCCGGTCGACCAGCACCGCAGCCGCGCCCATGAACAGCGGGAAGGCCGGCATCACGTAGCGGGCGAAGCTCATCATCGGCTCCAGCGGCGACGGGTTCGAGCTGCTGGCGAGGATGATCGCCAGGCTGTAGACGACATACACCTTGGGCAGCTTGCGCCAGGCGGCCACGAGCGCGGCGATCAGCGGGATCAGCCAGAGCACGTCGATGACGTTGTCCCAGGTCCAGTTGAGCGGGTCGTCGTTGTCGAACACGCTGATGTGCCGGCCGCTGATGAGGTGGCCGACGTCAGCGGGAAACTTGCCCACCGCCGTCCAGATCTCTGCGAACGGCCCCTTGAAGGAGCGGCCCCAGTAGTAGGACGCGGCGTGGAAGGGGGCGGTGAACTGCGACCCGCTGGCGGCGCAGTAGACGAGGTAGGCGACCAGGCCCAGCGGAGCGAGTCCGACCCAGGCGAGCCCGGGTCGCGCACGGCGGATGAGGCCCAGCGGCGAGCGCCAGTCGATGTCGGCGCTGGACACCCCGGGCCGGGGGCCCCACAGATAGATCCAGGCCAGCGGGATGATGAGCACGAAGCCGTCGCTGCGCGCGGCCGACGCCAGTCCGGCCATCACCCCGGCCAGCAGCCAGCGCTCCCTCCGGGCCGCGTAGATCGACCAGATCGACAGCAGCGTGAAGATCGACTCGGTGTAGACGGCGCTGAAGTACAGCGACATGGGGAACAGGGCCATCAGCCACACCGTCAACTGCGCCGCGCGTGGTCCCAGGTCGAGCAGCGCGAGACGGTAGAGGAGCACCAGTGAGCCGGTGAAGCAGACCAGCGAGATGACCAGACCGATGATCAGCGGCTGGTTCACCAGCTGAGCGACGGCGCCGATCAGCAGCGGATACAGCGGGAAGAAGGCGTGGGCCTGATCGCTGAAGTAGCCGTGCTGGGCGATGCCCAGGTACCACGTCGAGTCATAGCGGGCCGCCGGGGCCACCAGCCGGTTGAGCACGGCGGAGTGGAAGGGCTGGGTCAGGTTCGTCGGGTCGAAGGAGGCGACGATGGCGTGGCCGGGCGGGGACACGCTGAGCGCGATCATCGCCGCCACCCAGACGATCACCCGGCTGCCGTAGGCGGCCCACAGCGCGGTCGGCCAGGCTCCGTCACGGCGGCCCGTGGGGGACGCCGGCTCGACGTCGTGGGGGATGGCGCGGGCGGTCATTAGCCGGGGTTGGTCGGTGGTACTAGGCTCAACACGCCCATGAAGGTCGCGATTGTCGGATATCCCAACGTCGGTAAATCATCCCTGGTCAACCGGTTGACCGAGTCGCGGGAGGCCGTGGTGCATGAGACCTCGGGCGTCACCCGCGACCGCAAGGAGCTCCACACCGACTGGAACGGCCGTGAGCTGACGCTGGTGGACACCGGCGGGGTCGACCTCGAGGAGCGCGATGACCTCGCGCGCCAGATCCAGGCCCAGGCCCGGGCGGCGCTGCTCGACGCCGACGTGGCGGTGCTGGTGGTCGACGCCAAGGCGGGCATCCGTCCCGGTGACCTCGACATGGTCGACCTGCTCCGGCGGGCCACCGTGCCGGTCATCGTCGCGGCCAACAAGGTCGACTCAGTCAAGGACATGATGCTGGCGGTCGAGTTCCAGAGCTTCGGACTGGGCGACCCGATCGCCGTATCGGCGGCCCAGGGGCTGGGCACCGGTGACCTGCTCGACCGGATCGTCGAGGTGGGGCCCGCGGTGGAGGATGAACTCAGCGCCGGGGAGGACGATCCCATCCGCCTGGCGCTGATCGGCCGGCCCAACGTGGGCAAGTCGAGCCTGGTCAACCGGTTTCTCGGGGATGAGCGGGTCATCGTCTCAGACCTGGCGGGCACCACCCGGGACGCTATCGACATTCCCTTCGTGTTTGACGAACGCAAGCTCATCCTCGTCGACACCGCCGGGTTGCGGCGCCAGTCCAAGGTGGGGGAGTCGCTGGAGTACTACATGTCGCTGCGCTCCCAGCGCGCCGCCGAACGCGCTGACGTGGCCCTGGTCATCTGCGACGCCACCGACGGGGTGACGGCTCAGGACTTCCGGGTCGCCGAGATGGCCATGCAGAGCGGGTGTGCCACGGCGATCGTCCTCAACAAGTGGGATCTCACCGGCGGGGACGACCCCGAGGTGATCATCGGCCCGGACCAGCTGGAGAACGAGCGGGTGCGCATCAACCGCAAGCTGCGGCTGCGTCCGCGCCTGCTCACCGCCTCGGCGACCACCGGCCGCCACGTCGAGCGGATCCTCGTGGAGGCGGTCGGTCTGGCCGACCGCCGCAAGGGCCGGATCCCCACCAACCAGCTCAACCGGTTCATCGCCGACGTGGTGGCCCAGCGCCAGCCGCCGGCGGGTAAGGGTGCCAACGCGCACAACCAGCGGCTCAAGCTCATCTACATGACCCAGACCGGTGAGCGGCCGCCGCGCTTCTCGATCCAGGTGAACTCCCACGCGCTGGTCACCCGTGACTATGCCTATTACCTGGAGAACCGGATGCGCGAGCGCTACCGGATGGAGGGCATCCCGCTGGTGATCGACTTCGTCGAACGCAACGAGCGGCGCGGGCCCAACGAACGCCGGGACAAACGGCGCTCCGACGGGCCTGAGGAGGAAATCGGATCAGAATGACCCTCTTTCGGGGAGTCCCGGCTACCGTAGGAGCTTCAGCAGGTCAGGCTCGTCGGTGCGGCCACTACCCTGGGGCGGGCCGGCACCGACAGGTGGACAATCGCAAAGCAACCGCGGAGCTGTAGCAACGATCTCATGACGACTTTCTCTGACAACGCATTCCTCTTCACCTCCGAGTCGGTCACCGAGGGCCACCCCGACAAGGTCGCGGACCAGATCTCCGACGGCGTTCTCGACGCCGTGCTGGCCGACGATCCCTACGCGCGCGTCGCCTGCGAGACCCTGGTGAACACCGGCCTCGTCGTCGTCTCGGGTGAGATCTCCACCAGCACCTACGTGGATATCCAGGAGGTCGCCCGCGAGACCATCCGCCGGATCGGCTACACCGACCCGGCGCTCGGCTTCAGCGCCGACGCGGTCGCGGTGCTCAACGCGCTGGACAAGCAGTCCGCCGACATCGCCCAGGGTGTCGATTCCGCGTATGAGAGCCGCAGCGACGGCTCGGGTGACGCGCTGGACCTCGCCGGTGCGGGTGATCAGGGCATGATGTTCGGCTACGCGTCGAATGAGACCGAGGAGCTGATGCCGCTCCCGATCAGCCTCGCGCACAAGCTGGCCAAGAAGCTCGCGGACGTACGCCGGGACGAGTCGATCGCCTACCTGCGGCCCGACGGCAAGACCCAGGTGTCGGTGCGCTACGTCGACGGCAAGCCGGTGGGGATCGAGCAACTGCTCATCTCCTCCCAGCACGCCGAGGGCGCCGAGGCACTGATCAAGGACGATCTGTGGGAGCAGGTGGTGCTCCCCGTCCTGCCCCCCGAGCTGTTCGACGCCAACCAGCTGCGCCGGGACTTCCTCGTCAACCCGACCGGCCGCTTCGTCATCGGCGGCCCGGTGGGTGACGCCGGCCTGACCGGCCGCAAGATCATCGTCGACACCTACGGGGGCTTCGCCCGCCACGGTGGGGGTGCCTTCTCGGGCAAGGACCCCTCCAAGGTCGACCGCTCAGCCGCCTACGCCGCCCGGTATGTCGCCAAGAACCTCGTGGCCGCCGGCCTGGCCGACCGTGTCGAGGTGCAGGTCGCCTACGCCATCGGCGTCGCCCACCCGGTCTCGGTGATGGTCGAGACGTTCGGCACCGAGAAGATCGGACGTGGCCGCATCCTCGAGCTGGTCAACGAGCACTTCGACCTGCGGCCCGGCGCCTTCCGCGAGTACCTCAACCTGCACCGTCCGATCTACCAGAAGACCGCCGCCTACGGCCACTTCGGCCGTGAGGACCCGGACTTCACCTGGGAGGCGACCGACAAGGCCGCCGCCCTGCGCGAGGCCGCTGGCCTCGGCGCCACCGTCGGCGCCTGAGTCGAGCCCCGTCTGCGCGCACTCCGGGGGAGAAACTCCGCCTAGCGCGGCATTTTCCCCCCGGAGTCGCGCGCGGTCCAGCGCCGGGCGTCATCAGCGCCGCGCTCTACGCTCAGCCCGGCATGGACGACCGGGGGATCGCGCGGGTGCTGCCGCTCACCAACACGCGGGCCCTGCGGGGCGTGTTCGACTACCGCATCGGGCCCGGCCAGCCGGTCCACGCCGGCTCGATCGTGCGCATCGCCTTCGCCCACCGCGCGCTGCTCGGCGTGGTGGCCGAC
>CAZZVR010000031.1:0-10032 GCA_964657595.1 Burkholderia sp. PAMC 26561
CCCGGTCGTCCCGGTGGTCCCGGTGGTGGTGCCGACAGTGCTCGCATCGTGGCTGAGCAGGCCGCCGAGGTCAGTCACGGTCGTGCTCAACGGCGCAGGCAGGGACCCCGAGACGTCGTAGAGGACCGAGGAGACGACGCCGAGCCCGTAGCCGGTCAGCGGGTTGTTCTCGATGGCGCCGGCCAGGTTGTCGAGCACGGTCTGGGCCGGGGTACCGGCGATCGGTGCGGTGGCGCCGATCTGGGTGAGCACGGCTGCGAGGCCGGGCAGGGACTGGACCTGGGCACCCTGGGAGAGTCCCGCCAGGGTGGTCAGCTCCGCGAGGGCACTGGCAGCGTCGGCGCTGTTCAGCCCCGGCACGGTGCCGAGCACCGAGCCCGAGCTCCCCAGGGCGCTGATGAGCTGGGAGGCCACCGTGCTCAGCGGGGCCGGCAGGCTGGAGGCGACCCCCTGGAGGCTGGAGATGGCCGACAGCAGGTCACTGGCCGAGACGCCGTTGGAGTTCGACAGCGTCGTGGCGACGGAGCCGAGCGTCGTGGCGGCGGGGGTGCCGGACACGCCGGGCGTCGCGGCGATCGCGTTCAGTACCGCGGCCACGCCCGACAGCGGGCTGGCCGCGTTGGGGGCGAGGCTGGACAGGCTGCCCAGCTGGCTGAGGGCGCTGGAGATCGCACTCGAGTCCGTCAGCGCCGAGAGCGTCGAGCCGACGCCGGCGAGGCCGCCGAGCAGCGAGCCCGATTGGGCCAGCTGAGCCGCCAGGGCCTGAGCCGCCTGGCTGACGGTGACCCCGCTGGTGCCCGAGGGCAGACCGGAGGTGACCGACGACAGGTCTGAGATGGCCGTCTCGAGCTGGGCCGGGGTCAGCGCCGAGCTCGAGTTGAGCAGGCCCGCGGCATTGGTGAGCGCGCTGGCGTCGGAGCCCGAGCCGGCCTCGGAGGCGAGTTGGGCGACGATCGCGCCGACACTGGTGAGACCGCCGCTTGCGCTCGAGGCGCCGGGGACCAGGCTCTGGAGCGCCGACAGCTGAGACAGGGCAGCCGCGCCGTTGTCACTGCTCAGCCCTGCGAGCAGAGATCCCAGCCCGGCCGTGGTGAGGGCCGCCTTGAGCTCGGAGACCGCCTGCTGCTGGCTCGCCGTCGCACCCGTGGGGAGCAGTCCGCTGGTCGAGCCGATCGTCGTCTCCAGCAGTTGGGTGGGATTGGTGAGACCACCGAGGATCGTGCCCAGGCCCGAGACCAGGTTCGCCAGCGTGGTGTCGAGGCTGGTCACCACGCCGGTGGTGGCCCCGTTGGACTGCAGCGCCTGGATCTCGTTGAGCAGCGCACTCGCGTTGGACGAGCTCATCAGCGTGCCCAGCGCGGTGCTCAGCTGAGAGCTGGCCGGTAGGGGCAGCGGGTTGGTGGCGGCGGACGCGCCGCTGATGGCGGGGGTCGCCATGGAGACTCCGAGCGCCGCGATGGTCGCAGCGGTGCCGAGCCGGGTGGTGCGGATCATCTGGTCAGGTCTCTCTCGTTCGAAGGGGTGACTGCAGGTGTGATATCGGTCTCAGAGTCGGTTTACTGAAATCTGGACAAATGTTTGGACGGTTATCAGGACCGCCACGAGCCAGGCGCGTCCGCCGCTCGTGCTCGACTCTGTGTTTTGTGTGGCTGATGTGTGTGTCGGCAGCCAGCTACGTTTGCTTGATGGCGACCATCGCCACCATCGGTGTCTATGAGTTCGACGGCACCAGCTTCGTGAGAGCGCTCGATGCCGCCGGCGTCACCCAGGTGCTCGACATCCGCCAGCGGCGCGGGGTGCGCGGTGCTCAGTACGCCTGGGCCAACGCACAGCGGCTCCAGGCCCGTCTGGCGGACGCGGGAATCGGCTATGAGTACCACCCCGAGCTGGCTCCCGACACCGAGCTGCGCCACGTCCAGTACCGCGAGGATGACCGCCGCGGCGTTGGCAAGCGCTCACGCCAGACCCTGGCGCCGCAGTACGTGCGCGAGTACACCGCCGAGATCCTCGACCTGGTGCCGCTCGAGCCACTGGTGCGGCGCCTTCCGGTGCACGGTATCGCCGCGCTGCTGTGCGTCGAGGCCACCGCCGAGGCCTGTCATCGATCGCTGGTCGCCCAGCGCCTGGCGGCGCGGTTCGGCTTCACGGTGCTCGACATCGAGCCGGACGCAGCTACCGAGATCGATCTGCGTTGAGGGGCCGCCCCGGCGTTATGGCGGCCCGGGCGCCGGGTATAGGTCTCGTGGTGAATGGGCTAGCCCTCACCTTCGACGATGGGCCCGACCTGAGTTGGACCGGCCGCCTGCTCGACCGTCTGGCCCGCCATCAGGCGCGGGCCACGTTCTTTCCCATCGCCACCCGGGCCGCCGCCGCACCCCAGCTGATCGCGCGCATGCTCGAGGAGGGCCACACGGTCGGCCTGCACTGCGCCGAGCACGTGCGCCACAGCCAGCGCGATGCGGCCTGGCTGGACCGGGACACCCACGCAGCGCTGGCGCTGCTGGCTGGCGTTGGCGTCGAGCCGGTGTTCTGGCGCACGCCCTGGGGCGACACCGCACCCTGGACCGACGCGGTCGCCCGTCGACACGACCTCCACCTCGTTGGCTGGGGCGTCGACACCCACGACTGGCGGGGGGACCGTGCCGAGGCGATGCTCGCCGCCACCGGTGCCGCGCTCGAGCCCGGCGCGATCGTCCTGGCCCATGACGGCATCGGCCCAGGCGCCCGTCGCGACACGCCCGAGCAGACCCTGCGCTACGTCGATCTCGTGGCCGAACTGGCTGAGGACCGGGGACTCGTCCTGGAGGCATTGGAGCTCGGTGCCCTGGCATGAGACCGAACCCCCGGGCGTGATCGCGCCGGAGCCGACGCGCCGGCTCGACGCGGCGCTCGCGGCCATCGGCGCTCAGGCGGCGGTGCGTGACGCCAGCGCCGCCGGGCTCGAGGACGCCCTCGCGCTGCTGGAGAGCGCCGGAGTGCTGGCGCACAACGCGGTGGCGGGAACCGAGCGTCCGCCGGCGGCGCAGGAGCTGGCGTTGGTGCGCGCCGTGGCGAAGGCCGACAGCTCGGTGGGTCGTGTGCTGGACGGCCATCTCAACGGTGTCGAGCGCCTAGCCGTGCAGGCTCCCGCGGCCCTGGCCGAGGCCGAGTTGGCGCTGGTGCGCCAGGGTCTGCTCCGCGTGGGCGTCTGGGGGGGTGACCCCCGCCCCGGCGAGGGTGAGCCCGCCCGGGTGCACCGCAGCGAACGCGCCGACCATGAGGTCCTCAGCGGGGTCAAGACGTTCTGCTCCGGTGCTGGCGCGCTTGACCGCGCGCTGGTCCTCGCCCGCGCCGAGGGCGCGCCCGCGCCCGTGCTCGTGTGGATCGATCTGCGCGACCGAACCCGCGTCGAGGTGGACCCGTCGTGGTACCGCTCCTCCGGGCTGCGCGCCTCGGCGTCGCACCGGGTCAGCTTCCACCAGGCTCCGGTGCTCGCCCGCTTCGCGGGTCCCGGGGCCATCACCGCCCAGCCGTGGTTCGGACGCGACGCGCTGCGCACCGCCGCCAGCTGGGCCGGCATGGCCGACCGCGCCGTGGAGCTCGCCCTGGCCGAGTTGAGCGCCCGTCCGGGCCGCGGCCAGCTCGAGGATCTCGCCGCCGGGCGGATCCTCGGCGCCCAGCGCACCATCTCCGCCTGGCTCGACAGCGCCGCGGTGGCGATGGACCGGGCCGCAGCCGACCTCTGGGACGTGGCCCTGCACGGCCGTGTCGCCATCGCCGCGGCGGTCCGGACGATCCTCGACGAGGCCGCCCGCGCCTGTGGCTCCCATCCGTTCGCCACCGGCGGGGATCTCGATCGCATTCGTCGCGACGTCGACCTGTTCCTGCTCCAGCACCGGCTTGAACCCGGTCTCGCCCGGGCGGGCGCAGCCGCGCTCGGCGGCCCAGCGGAGCGGGGGACGCGATGAGAGCCGCGGCCTTCGATCAGCGTTACCGGGACGAGGGTGACCCCTGGGGGTATCGCAGCAGCGCATACGAGCGGGAGAAGTACCGCGCCACCTTGGCGGCCTGCGGGCCGGGTCCGTTCTCCGCCGCCCTGGAGCTGGCGGGTTCGATCGGCGTGTTCAGCGCCATGCTGGCGCCACGTTGTGAGCGCCTGACCACCATCGACTTCTCCGAGGCCGCCGTCGCCCAGGCGCGTCGGGAGTTGGCCGGGCTGCCCCAGGCCACGGCGCTGTGGGCTGAGATACCCGGCGGGATCCCCGACGGGCCCTATGACCTGATCGTCGCCTCCGAGATCCTCTACTACCTCGAGCCCGATGCGCTGGCGGCGACCCTGGCCCGGCTGGAGACGCTGCTCGCTAGCGGGGGTCGCCTGGTCGTGGTCCACTGGCGACCGGCGGGCCCGGAGCGGCCGTTCACCGCCGCCCAGGTCCATGACCGGGTGCTGGCCCTCGACTGGCTCGTCCTGTCCGCTGATGCGTCGACCCCCGACTACCTGCTCTCGGTGCTGGAGCGCCCGCGATGAGTGGGACCTACGCGTTCCTGATCATCGGCGGCGGGCCCGCCGGCCTCGCGGCCGCCCGCGCCTACCGCCAGCGCGAGTCCGACGGTCGCGTGGCGATCGTGACGGACGAGCACCTCATTCCCTACAACCGGCCTCCGCTGACCAAGGAACTGCTGCGCGGCGAGTCGACCATCGCCGAGCTGCCGATCGAGCCCGAGGCGTGGTTCGAGGGCAACCGGGTCGAGCTGATCGGTGGACGTGCGGTCGCCCTCGACACCGCGGCCCACACGGTGACCCTCTCGGGCGGGCGCCGGCTCGACTACGACGTGTGCCTGCTGGCCACCGGTGCGGAGCCCCAGCGCCCGGACATCCCCGGGGCCGATCATCCGCGGGTGGCGGTGATGCGGAGCCTGGACGACCTGCGCCGCCTGGAGGCGCGCCTGGGTGAGGGCCTCGGCGAGGGCACGATCGCGGTGGTCGGGTCGGGCTTCATCGCGTGTGAGATCGCCAGCTCCCTGCGCGCGCGAGGTCACGGCGTCCAGCTGGTGTCCTCCGAGACGCTGCCCAACGCCGCCCGCCTGGGCGAGCCGGCGGCCGAGGCGATCGCCGGCTGGCTGGCCGACGACGGGGTCCGGTTGTCGATGGGGAATGCCGTGGCATCGATCACCCACCGCGACGGTCACGCCACGGTGAACGCCGGCGCGGAGGCGATCACCGCGGATCTGGTCGTGCTCGGCACTGGCGTCGCGCCCCGGGGTGAGCTGGCCCTGGCCGCGGGGCTGGCCATGGACGCCGGCGCGGTCTGCGTCGACGCATCGATGCGGACGTCGGTCGACGGCGTGCTCGGCGCCGGGGACCTGGTCCTGGCGGAGAACCGCACGGCGGGCCGGGCGCTGCGCGTGGAGCACTGGGGTGACGCGCTCGGACAGGGCGAGGTGGCCGGCCAGGTCGCCGCCGGGTCCGCGGCCGCCTGGGACGCCGTCCCCGGCTTCTGGTCGACGATCGGCGGCCGCACGCTCAAGTACCTCGCCTGGGGCGACGGGTTCGACGAGCTGGCCTTCACGCCTCACCCCGACGGTGGCTTCAGCGTCCGCTACGGCGCCGGCGGCCGGCTGGTCGGGTTGCTCGCCCACCAGGCCGATGAGGCCTACGCGGCCGCTGAGGACCTCATTGCCCGGGGAGCTCCATGGACCCGCTGAGCGTGGTGGTCATCCCAGCCCGGGACGAGCAGGACCGGATCGGGACCTGCCTCGAGGCTCTGGCCGCCCAGACGGTGGGCACCGACGCCTTCGAGGTGATCCTCGTCGCCGACGCCTGCCAGGACGGCACCGAGGCGGTGGCCGTCGCTGCCGCCGGACGACTGGGCGTGACCTTGAGCGTGCTCATCGGTCCCGGGGCCGGCACCGGCCCGGCCCGGCGGATCGGCATGGACGCCGCGGCGACCCGGCTGGCGGCGCTCGGCCAGCCCAACGGTCTCATCAGCACCACGGACGCCGACACGGTGCCCGCGCCGGACTGGCTCGAGCGCCAGTGCCGTCATGTCGCCGCCGGTGCCCAGGTCATCGCCGGGCTGATCCAGCTGGCCGAGGTGGACACCGACCGCCTGCCCCATGGCGTACTGGCGCGCCGGCACGCGGACGCCGCACGGCGGATGGAGACCGTGCTGGTGGGGGACCCCGAGGCCTCCCACCACCACTTCGCCGGCGCGTCGCTCGGGATCACGGCGGCGACCTACGCCGCCGTCGGGGGCCTCGAGGCGACGCCGTCGCTGGAGGATGAGGTGTTCGCGCTGCGCCTCGCCGAGCACGGGGTCCCGATCCTGCGCCCCTCCGACGTCGTCGTCGTGACCGCCGCGCGGACCACCGGCCGGGCCCAGCGCGGCCTGTCCGTCGACCTGGCGGTCTCCTCCTGGCGCGAACGCCGGCGCTACCGCGTCGAGGCCTTCGCTGTGGACCAGCTCTCCCGCGCCAAGGCGGGTCGGGTCACCGTCATCATCCCGACGCGGGAGTGTGCGGGCACCATCGCGGCGGTGCTGAGTTCGACCGTGGCACCGCTGCAGCGCCGCGGTCTCGTCGACCGCGTCGTGGTGATCGACGCCCATTCCGCCGACGGCACCGCCGCGATCGCCCGGGCGGCCGGCGCCGAGGTCATCCAGCAGGACGCCGTGCTGGCCGACTTCGGGCCCGCCCAGGGCAAGGGCGATGCGATGTGGCGGGCGCTGTGCCTGACCGACGGCGACATCGTCTGCTTCCTCGACGGTGACACCGGAGATCCCGTGCCCGAGCACCTGCTCGGGCTGCTCGGGCCGCTGCTGTCAGATCCGGAGCTGCAGTTCGTCAAGGGCAGCTTCGACCGACCGATGCGCAGCGGCGAGCTCTCCCTGCCCCATGAGGGCGGCCGGGTCACCGAGCTGACCGCGCGTCCGCTGCTCAACCTGCACTTTCCGCTGCTGGCCGGCTTCACGCAACCGTTGGCGGGCGAGTTCGCGGCGCGTCGCCCCGCCCTGGAACAGCTCAGCTTCCCGGTGGGCTACGGGGTGGAGATCGCCCTGCTCATCGACGCGCTCAAGCTGTGTGGCCTCGACGCCCTGGCCGAATGCCACCTCGGCACCCGCCAGAACCGTCACCAGTCACTGCGTGCGCTGAGTGAGATGTCCTTCGCCGTGCTCGCTGCCGTCGAGTTGCGGATCGACGGTCCTCGCAGCATCACCGCCGGGCAGTACCTGCGCCCCTGGGAGGACGGGGCCTATGTGCGCGTTCCGGTGGCCGAGCGGCCCCCGCTGGCGAGCGTTCAGTGGGCCGACAGCGTGCGCGACGACTCGTCGTCGGCGGCGATCTGAGACTCGTAGGTGCTGCGGGCGCTGGCGTCGCGGCTGCTCAGCACCTTGTCCGCCCCGACCAGCCTGATGATGCGGTCGGTGACGAAGCGCGGCAGCAGGTACTGAAGGGCGAGCAGACGTCCGACCCACTCGGGCGCGTAGATGTCCACGTGGTTGTGCTCGATTCCGTGCACGATCGTCTTGGCCACGTCGGCGGGCTCGAGCACCTTGAGCGCCCCGTGGCTGGACAGGCCGGAACCGAGGTCGGTGTTGACCACCAGCGGCATGACGATCGACACGTCGATGTCGGTGTCGATGACCTCCTGGCGGATCGCCTCTGACAGTCCGACCACCGCGTGCTTGGTCGCCGAGTAGGTGGCCCCGCCCGGCGCGCCGTACTTCCCGGCGGTCGAGGCGACGTTGACCAGGTGGCCCTCGCCGCGGGCCTTGAAGCGCCGCAGTGCGAGCTTGGAGCCGATGATCACCCCGTGCAGGTTGATCTCGATCATGCGCAGCGCGGTCGAGTCGCGCTCCTCGACGAAGTCACCCAGCGGCATGATCCCCGCGTTGTTGATGAGGATGTCGAGCGGACCCAGCTCACGCTCGGTCTCCTCGAGGAACGCCTCGAAGGAATCGGAGTCGGTCACATCGAGGTAGGTGCCCAGCGTGCCGTGCCCGAGCTCCTGGGCCGTCGCGGCCGCGAGGTCACCCTCGATATCACCGATGGAGACCTTCGCCCCCTTGGCGAGCAGCGCCTCAGCCGTGGCGCGGCCGATGCCGCGCGCCCCGCCGGTGATCGCTACGACCTTGCCTGTCAGTGACTTCGTCATCCCTACAGCCTACACACCTGTGACGTACCAGACGCCAATGTGGTTGATCGCACAGCGCCGGTACGCTGAGGTGACGTGTCGGTCTCCCGTCTCGTCGTCGGCCTTGTCTGTCTCGCGCTCGCCGCGTACTTCTTCCGCGCCCGCAGGCGCCTCGATGCCGGGTCTGACAGCCCGCTTGCCACTCGCCCGCGCGCACTCGGACTGATCACCGCGATCGCCTGGATCGCCACGCTGGTCGGGGTGCTCTGGATCCTCGTCGCCTTCGCCTAGAACCGCCTCCAGATCGTCCGAGGCGATGGCGCAGGTGCGCCGAGGGCCATCTGACGTTCATCTAACGCTCGCGCCTCAGGATGGGCGCATGCGTTCTCGGAGACTGAATCGTCTGGGCCTGATGGCCGTCCTGTCCGTCCTGTCCGCCCTTTCCGCCACCGCCGCGTCCCTTGCGGATACGGCACCCGCGCTGGCCGACAACCCGTCGACCTGGAGCGCGGTCGCGCCCATCCCGAGTGCGACGCCGAACGCGTTGGCGGTCGCTTCGGGACCGACCGGTGGAACGTTGCTGTTCGCCTCATCGAGCTCTGGCGGAAACGTCTGGCCGGTGCTGGCCGGCACCGGCCTCTCCAGCACGCTGACCTACACCGCCTACGGCAACATCACCAGCCAGTCCGCGGACTACCTGCCCAACGGCGACGCCATCATCGCCGCGACCAACGATGTCGGGACGACCGACTTCAGCTACCGCTTCGCCAACGGAAGCTGGGGTGGCTCAGCCTCGGTCAAAAATGTCTCCAGCTTCGCCGCCAACGGCGACGAGCTGCTGGTCACCAGCGCCGGCAATGGTGCCAGCGTGACCTCATATGCCATCTCCGGCGCTGGCAGCATCGCCGCGAACGGTGCTCCGATCAAGATCTTCAGCGACGGCACGCTGTTCGGCGAGACCTGGACCGCGCTCGATCCCAACGGCAGCGCTGAGGTGCTGGTCAACGCCACGGATGAGCAGCAGGGGACTCCCAACTACGGCGACGGCTACATGGCGGAGATCCAGCGGCTGAGCTCTGGCGCCTGGCAGACGCCGCTGCAGGTCCCGGGCACCGCCAACGCGGACACCAATGCGCTGAAGGTGGCCGTCGCTCCGACGGGCGCGATGATCGCCACCTGGCCGGTCGACAGCGAGATCAATTATCAGTTCTACACCCAGAGCTTTGACGCCGCGATCCGTGAGCCCGGCGGCACCTTCGGTTCGCCCGTCGAGCTGCTGGACCAGAGCAGCGTCCCGCTCGGCGGCCAGTCGGCGATCGAACGGCCCATGGTGGCGGCCGGGTCCGACGGGACACTGGCGGCCACCGCCACGAGCTACACCTGCCCGGATCAGCAGGTGAGCACCGACGCGACCTCCTCGACGACGCTGTGGATCGCACCGCCGGGGGGCTCACTCGTCAGCTACGGGGTCCCCGGCACCACGCTCACCCGCAGCTCGAGCACAACGGTGACCGCGCTCGGTGCGGGTGGTGGGGACGCGGTCGTCGGTCTGCACAACACCGACGTGACGGACCCGACCAACGCCGAGGGCGGCAACCCGTGGGATGAGGCGTCGTGCGGTGAGGAGGCGGGTTACCCGTCCAAGCAGGTGTTCACCGATTCCGCGGTCATCCTCGGTCCTGACGCTGTCGACCACATGTCACCGACCTTCGGGTCGGGGGGTCAGACCGGTACGGGGACCGTCAGCGACGTCGATGTCGACGCGGCCGCGATCGATCCCAACGGGAACGCCACCGTTGTCGGCAGCCTCAGCGCCTCGGGGACGGCGCAGTTCGCGACCTTCGGCAACGTGGGGTCGGCATCGGTATCGCCGTCGGGCGTGACGAGCAACCCGGCCCCCTCAACCCCCTCAACCCCCT
>CAZZVR010000031.1:10042-24208 GCA_964657595.1 Burkholderia sp. PAMC 26561
GGGACGTGATGGTCGATGGGCGCATCGGAATGGCCAGGATTCGGGACGCCTCCGGCTCCTGCGCCGGCAGGCTCAACGCCGGCCGGGACG
Source organism: Burkholderia sp. PAMC 26561 (assembly GCA_964657595.1). Lineage (GTDB taxonomy): Bacteria > Actinomycetota > Thermoleophilia > Solirubrobacterales > Solirubrobacteraceae > Palsa-465. The sequence continues at coordinate 10,133 of CAZZVR010000031.1, forward strand.
GTGACCCCGCCAGCGGTCGCCCCGAAGCAGACACCCGCCACGGTCACGCTGATCACCCCCTACGTGGTCGGCCAGAACGGCAGTCAACTGGTGACCGCGGCCAACAACTCTGACGCGATTGAGAACCTCTCGATCGCTGAGTACGCGCTGGCGAGCGGGCTGACCAACTCGTTGATGGTCCATCCCGACCGTGCAACCACGAGCAAGACCAAGACCAAGACCAAGCTGGTCAAGATCGCCTCCGGCGATCTCCGCCTCGCCGCACATCGGTCCGGCAAGGTGACCCTGCATCTGACTCGTGCCGCGCGCAGGCTCCTGGCCAAGCACGGCGACCGCCTGTCGGTGTCGCTGGTGATCACCACGCGGGCTGCGGGTCACCCGAGCTCCGTCGTCACCCGCCACCTCGTGCTCCGGCTCACCAAGACGACCGCGCGCTGAGGCCTGACGTCAACCACGGAGAGAGGGGGATTCGAACCCCCGAACGAGTTTCCCCGTTACACGATTTCCAATCGTGCCCGTTCAACCGCTCCGGCACCTCTCCAGTTGAGGGCAGACCCCGTGGGGTCCACCGGAACGCGAAGGGTAGCGAGTACGTCAGTATCTGACCGTGCCCAACTACGGAGATTTTCAGCTCGAGATCTACTTGGGTGGCCTCAACGGTGTGCGGCCGCCGCTGCCGCTGACCTATCCGGAGCTGGCCGCGCGGGCCCGGGCGGCGCTGGCCGACGACGTCTACTCCTACGTGGCCGGCGGCGCGGGCAACGAGTTCACCCAGGACGCCAACGTCAGCGCCTTTGACGCCTACGCGCTGATGCCGCGGATGCTCGCCGGCGCCGCCGAGCGCGATCTGTCCATCGAGCTGTTCGGGCACACGCTCCCCAGCCCGCTGCTGCTCGCCCCGGTCGGCGTCATCGGCCTGTGCGCCCAGGACGGCCATGGCGACATCGCCACCGCCCAGGCGGCTGCGCGCACCGGGGTGCCGATGATCGCCTCGACGCTGATGGCGGATCCGTTGGAGGAGGTGGCCGCCCACCACGGCGACACGCCCGCGTTCTTCCAGCTCTACACCCCCGCTGACCGCGAGTTGGCCGCCTCCTTCGTCCATCGGGCCGAGCAGGCCGGCTACGGCGCGATCATCGTCACGCTCGACACCCAGATCCTCGGCTGGCGCCCGCGTGACCTCGCCCTCGCCTCCTTCCCCCAGCTCCAGGGCAAGTGCCTGGCCAACTACTTCTCGGACCCGATCTTCCGCGCCAAGCTCGAGAGGTCGCCGGAGGAGGACCCGCGCACCGCGGCCCTGGCCTGGGCGCTGGGCTTCGCGGACCCGGGGCTGAGCTGGGACGACCTCGCCTGGTTGCGCTCGCTCACCGACCTGCCCCTGGTGCTGAAGGGGATCTGCCATCCCGAGGACGTGCGCCGCGCCATCGCCGGCGGGGTCGACGGCATCTACTGCTCCAATCACGGCGGTCGTCAGGCCAACGGGGGGGCCGCGGCCATCGACCTGCTTCCGGGCGTGGTGGAGGCGGCTGACGGCCGGGTGCCGGTCATCTTCGACTCCGGCGTGCGCGGCGGCGAGCACGTCGTCAAGGCGATCGCCCTGGGGGCGGATGCGGTGGGGGTGGGTCGGCCGTACGCCTGGGGTCTGGCCCTCGGCGGGGCCGACGGCATCGTGCACGTGATCCGTTCCCTGCTGGCCGAGGCGGATCTGCTGATGGCCGTCGACGGCTACCCCCGGCTCGCGGACCTCACCCCCGAATCCCTCATCCGGGTCACCGCGTGAGGCGCGTAGCCGCCGCCCGGGGTGCCGTGGCTGTTCTGGCCGCCGGGCTCAGCACGCTGGCGCTCGTGGCGCTGGCCGGCGCCGCCCCGGCGTCAGCCCCGGCCCTCTCCGCCCACCGCTTCCACGGGACCCCCACCGTCGGCGCCCTGTTCACCAGTGCCACGGGCGATGTCCACACGTGCACCGCCTCGGTGGTGTGGAGCCCTCAGGGCGACCTGCTCATCACCGCCGCGCACTGCCTGTCCGGAACCGGGCGCGGGCTGTACTTCGCTCCCGCCTACCACGACGGGGTGAGTCCCGACGGACGCTGGGCGGTCACCGGCATCCACCTCAGCCCCGGGTGGCTCACCGGCCAGAGCACCCAGCGTGATTACGCCTTCCTGACCGTGGCGCCACGCCGGATCCACGGCCGCCTCAGAGAGATCCAGGCGGTGACCGGCGCCAACCTGCTCGCCCCGACCGTCGCCGCGGGCACCCGGGTCACCGTGCCCGCGTACAACAATGGCGCCCAGGCACCGATCACCTGCACCGCCCGGCTGTACTTCCACGGGCCCTACCCGGCCTTCAACTGCAGCCCCTACCTCGACGGCTCCAGCGGATCGCCGTTCCTGGTGCACACCCGGTTCGGGCAGGAGGTCGTCGGGGTGATCGGCGGTCTGCACCAGGGCGGCTGTCAGCCCTCGACGTCCTACAGCGCCCCCCTCGGCCGGGCTGCGGTGAGCAGCTACGCCGCGGTGCTGGCCGGCGCCCGCGCGGATGTCGCGCCCAAGGCCGGGTCGGACGGATGCAGCACCGGTCTGTGAGACCGGTGCTCAGGCGACGTCGAACTGCCAGGCCCCGCCCCGCAGCAGCGGCACCCGTGACCCGTCGGCGCCCACGCCGGTGACGTCGACCTCGGGGGAGCCGATCATGAAGTCGATGTGGATCGAGCTGTGGTTGATTCGCGCCGCGCTCAGCTCGTCGTCGACGGTGTCCGGGTAGGCGGCCCCCAGGGCGATGTGGCTGGCTGAGTTCTCATCCAGCAGCGTCTCGTAGAAGACCGTCCCCAGCTGACCGATGCGGCTCTCGCCGTCGACCAGCGCGACCTCACCGAGTCGGGCCGCCCCGGCGTCCCGGGCGATCATCGCCTCCACCAGGCGGGCGTTCTGCTCGGCCTCCACCGACACCGCGCGCCCGCCGGCGAAGGTCACGACCAGTCCGCGCACCGTCCCGCCTCCGACGACCAGCGGCTTGGTCGAGGCGACGTGCCCGTCGACGCGCAGCGGATCGGGGGCGGTGAACACCTCCTCCGACGGGAGGTTGGCCGCGAACCTCACGCCCTGGAGGCTCTCGTCGGCGCCGACGCTCTTCCACCGCGAGCCGGGCAGCAGCCCGACCGTCAGGTCCGTTCCCGGGCCTTGGAAGTGCAGCGCGTCGAACCGCTGTGCGCTGAGATGGGCCGCGACGCGCTCCAGGGTGCCGAAGCGCCGCCGCCACGCGCTCACCGGGTCGGGCCCGTCCAGGCGCATGACGAAGCCGATCTCCTCCCACATGCGGTCCACCGCGCCGCCGTGGTCCAGGGACGGGTACAGCGCGCCGGCCCACCCCGCGCTCGGGCCCGGCGCGACGATCCAGTTCCACTGACGAGCGTGGGTCACCTCGAGCGTCTCGCGCAGCCGCGGCAGCATGTCCTGGCCCAGGCGCTGAGCCGGGATGTCGTCCATCAGCGTCGGCGCCACCGGTCCCGCGAGCCGGATCTGGGCCCCCCCGAGTTCGCCCAGCGCCCGGTAGCGCTCGCCCCACCAGGGCGGCACGAAGCTGAGGCTGTCGAGCGGCGCCAGCTCCAGCCGGGCGTGCTTGACGTAGGGGTCGAAGATCCAGGGGTCGACGTAGGCCGCGCCGCGGGCATACGCCGCGGCGGCCACCGCCCGCCAGACCACCTCCATCCCCGGCTCGGCGGTGATCCCGACCACCTGGCCGGGGCGGACGTTGACGCCGGTCTCGGCGACGATCAGCTCGGCCAGGGCCCGCGCCCGGGCGGCGTGGCGATCCGCGCTCACCGGCCTCAGGCCCTGCTGTGCCAATGGGGCACGGCCAGGATCACCAGGCGCAGCTGTTTCTCGGCGGTGTCGGCGATCGCCGCGCGGGCCCGGGCGTCGTCCGCCGGTGTCTCGAGGATCGCCTCCACGGTGGAGATCATCGCGTTGACGATCAGCGTCGCGACCATGTTGAGGTCGGCGGTGTTCCAGTCACGCAGATTGGGGAACCTGGCCAGGTCGGTCGCCAGCTCGCTGGCGAACAGCCGGATCTCTGACAGCACCGCGCGGCGCAACCGTTCTGAGGAGCTGCCCCGCGCCCGGGCGATGAAGGCGAAGTGGTCGCGATGGTCGCTCACGAAGTTGACCAGGACCCCCACGGACTCGGGGATCGCCGTCGCCCACTCTCCCTTGCGCGCCTGGCGCAGCACCGAACGGAGGGTACGGAAGGATTCGTCCATCAGCGCCAACCCGAGATCGTCGAGGCTGTCGAAGTGGCGATAGAAGGCGGCCGGCACCACTCCGGCGGCCTTGGTGATGCTGCGCAGCGACATGGCGTCGAAGTTCTCGCCCGCCTGGATGCGCAGCAGGGCGGCCTCCATCAGCGCCTGGCGGGTGGCCTGGCGACGCTCCGCCTGGGTGCGGGACGGGCGCGCACTCACTGGATTTGGATACGCGTGTTCACAAAGAGGGTTATGTGGCTCACAGAAGGGTAAAACGGTCTTGACGCAACAGGAGATCTGATGCATCATGACGTTAGTGAACATGCGTACACTAAATCTCATGGGATCACTTCTCACCGGCAGCGGCACTGCTCCGCAGGAGCAGTCCCCCGCTTCTCAGCGTGGTGTCGCTCGCCGGCTGTTGCGCAGCCCGATCGTCGATCTGATGGTCGGACCCCACGGTATCGACCGTTACCTCGAACTGGTCCACCCGACCCTCACCGTGCACGATGCCCGCGCCGAGGTGGTCGACGTCGTCCGCCAGACCGAGCGCACCGTCACGCTGACCATCGACCCGAACCGGGCCTTCACCGGCTTCCGAGCCGGTCAGTTCGTCAAGGTCGGGGTCGAGATCGACGGCCGGCGCTACACCCGGACCTACTCGCCGACCATCTCCGAGCACGACGTGCACCTGCTCGAGCTGACGATCACCGTGCGCGAGGGCGGGACCGTCGGCACCTACCTGCGTGAGCACGCCAAGCCCGGCCTGCTGCTGCACCTGTCCGACGCCCACGGGGACTTCCTCATGCCCCGCGTGCGTCCCGCCCACCTGGCGTTGGTCAGCGGCGGCAGTGGGGTGACCCCCACCATCGCCATGCTGCGCACCCTCATCGCCGAGGGTCACCGCGGCCGCATCGATTTCGTCCACTACGCGCGCACCGCTGCCGACTGGCTCTACCGGCCCCAGGTGGAGGCGATCGCCGCCCGGCATCCGAACGTCAGGCCGGTGTTCGTCGCCACCCGTGAGGGTGGCGACCACTTCGGTGCCGACACCCTGGAGCCCGGTGCCCACGTGCTGGTCTGCGGCCCGCCTGAGCTGATCGACGCGGTCCGGGCCCACCATCCCGACGCCACCGCCGAGACCTTCACCCCGCCGACGCTTGACCTGTCCGGCGAGGCGGCCGAGGGGACCGTCCGCTACCTCGACTCGGACCTGAGCGCCCCGATCGCCGAGGGCACCCTGCTGGAGCAGGCCGAGGCGAGTGGGTTGGCTCCCGCGTACGGATGCCGGATGGGCATCTGCCACGGCTGCACCTGCACCAAGGCGGCAGGCACGGTGAAGAACATCCTGACCGGCGAGATCTCCGACGAGGAGGACGTGGACATCCAGATCTGCGTCTCCGTCCCCGTCACCGATGTCGCCCTCGCACTGTAAATCGTCGGACGAGAGGACATTCACATGTCGATCACCTACGGAGATCTCACCCCCGAGGACGTCCAGGCCCTCGGCGCGGAGCTCGACGCGATCCGTAACCGCGTCGTGGCCGACCTCGGTCAGGCCGACCTCGACTACATCCGCGACATCATCAAGGCCCAGCGGGGCCTGGAGGTGGCCGGGCGGGCGATGCTCGAGTTCGGCTGGCTCCCCCCGCTGTGGCTGGCCGGTACCGCCGCCCTGTCGGTGTCGAAGATCCTCGACAACATGGAAATCGGCCATAACGTGATGCACGGCCAGTACGACTGGACCAACGACCCGGCCCTGAACTCCCAGAAGTTCGAGTGGGACACGGCGTGCCCGGCCGATCAGTGGCGCCACAGCCACAACTACATGCATCACACCTACACCAACATCCTCGACATGGACCGGGACATCGGCTACGGCATCCTGCGCATGGCCGAGGAGCAGCGCTGGAACCCCTACTACCTGGGCAACCCGATCTACGCCACGCTGCTGATGCTGGCGTTCGAGTGGGGCGTGGCCTTCCACGACCTCGAGATGGACCAGGTGCTGACCGGCCGCAGGCCGCTCAACCTCGAGATGCTCAAGGAGATCGGGGCCAAGGGGGGACGCCAGGCGCTGAAGGACTACGTGGTCTTCCCGCTGCTGGCCGGGCCCGGGGCGCCGTTCACCCTGGCGGGCAACTTCACCTCCAACATCGTCCGCAACATCTGGACCTTCTCGATCATCTTCTGCGGCCACTTCCCCGACGGCGTCCAGGAGTTCTCCAAGGAGGACGCCGCGAATGAGACCAAGGGCGAGTGGTACCTGCGCCAGATGCTCGGCTCGGCCAACATCACCGGCAGCCCGCTGTTCCACATCCTCTCGGGCAACCTGTCCTTCCAGATCGAGCACCACCTGTTCCCGGACATCCCGGCGCGCCGCTACGCCGAGATCTCGGAGGAGGTCAAGGACATCTGCGAGCGCTACGGCCTGCCCTACAACACCGGCCCGCTGACCAAGCAGCTCGGCTCGGTGGCTCGCAAGATCGTCCGCCTGGCCTCACCGCTGGTCGGCAACTCGCCGCTGAACCGCAGGTGGAAGACCAGCAGTGGGTCCGCGATGACCCCGGCCCCGACCCCGGTGTCCACCGAGGTCGAGGCCGACGATCGCGAGCTGGTCGCCGCCTAGTTACTTCCAGGGCTGCAGGTAGGCACGGTAGGTGTTCACGCCGCTGGGGTACTCGGCGTTGAACACCAGCCGGCCTGCGGCGTTGAACTGCGAGATGTCGGGCAGGATCCCCCAGCCGACGAACTCACCACCCCCGCTGAGGTACTGGCCGTTGCCCTGGGAACTGGCCGTCTCGTTCTGGGGCTCGTTGTCAGAGCGGATGAGCGTGGCGGTCTTGGTCTGGGGGTCGACCTTGATGGTCACCACGCGAGCTGAGCTGAACTCGGTGGTGGCACCGGCCCCGGTGTTGGCGGCACCGGCTGACTCGTTGTCGAACACGGTGTAGGTGTTCGGCCCGATCTGCTCCGGGTCGTGCTGCCAGGCGAAGATCTCACCGGCGTTGTTGAGCGACTGTCCCGCGGCCGCCTGGAGCGTGAAGCTGGAGGCCTTGCCGCCGAGCTGCCAGATGATGTCCCCGGTCGTGGCGGACACCTTGTAGGTCGTCCACGTATCCCGTGCGTCGATCAACAGGTTGCCGTCGGAGGCCAGCTTGACCGCGTTGAGATGGAACCAGTCCCACGGGACGCTGGCGCTGGCCGGGAGTGGCTGCTCGGACTGTGAGTAGGGAACGTGGTTGGCGCTGTTCCAGGAGTACAGGACCTTGCCGGTCTTGATGTTGATCTCCTGCACGACGCCGTCGATCACCGTCTGGTCCGCCGGTCCGCCGATGGAGGTGAGGTCTGCGGTGGCGGTCGTATAGGACACGACCCAGGCGTCCCCCTGATTGGTGATGAGGAACTCGTGTCCGTCGGAGGAGAGACCCGAACCGGTATTGACCGCCGCGATCTGGCGGTAATGACTGTTGAAGATCAGGTCCTCGCCGGTCGAGACGCCGCCCAGGTTGACGCCCTGCCAGAAGGTGAGCACCGGTTGGCCGTCCAATGTCTGAGTGCGGAAGTCGCTGTCCTCCTGACCGGCCGGGGCCGGGTGGAACCAGATCTCCTTTCCGGTCGCGCTGAGGATCTCGGCACCGTTGGCGTACTGGGTCGAATCACCGAAGGGCGACACGAAGATGTCGTCGTTGCCGACCGCCCGCTTGCCGGCGGTGAAGGTCAGCGGCGGCGGGGCGAGCTTCGTCGTGGTCGTCGTGGGGGTCGTGGTCGCTGTCGTCGTGGGCTGGGCGGCCAGGGCCGGCCCGCCGGAGAGGGCGATGACGGCGGCGGAGGCGAGGCCGGAGGCGGTCACGCCCGCGGCCAGTGCCGTACTTCTCATCATGGGTCTGTCCTTCGCTTGGGTTGCGCCGGGGAGCCTAGCCAAAACCCCCCAAACCCATCGACTCAGTCCGCTATGGGGTGGTTGCGGCGAACACCGGCCCCAGTGCCCGGCCGGTGAGCTCGAGTGACTCGAGGTCACCGGCCAGCCCGCCGATGGTCAGGCCCTCGATGCCGGCGTCGACGTAGGCCTGAGCCTGCTCGGCGACCGAGTCGGGATCACCGACCATCGCGGCGTCGACACGCTCCTGGGGGAAGCCTGCGGCCACGGCGGCGGCGGCCTTCGCCTGCGCGGCCTCCTGCGTGGCACCGATGAACACGCCCGCCATCGCGGTCTTGGTGATCTCCGAGAAGTCGCGGCCGACGGCGTCGCAGTGCTCCTCGAGGATTCCCACCAGCCGCTTGAGGTTCGCGGGATCCCCGAACAGGTTGCAACCGTCCCCGTACTTGGCCACGTAGCGCAGCGTTCGCTTCTCACCGCTGCCGCCGATGAGGATCGGAATGCTGCCGCGCAGCGGCCGCGGATTGTTGTACGGCGCATCGATGTGGAAGTACTCACCGCTGAAGCTCGGGCGATCCTCGGAGAACATGGCCCGGACGATCTGCAGCCCCTCCTCCTCCATGGCCATGCGCACCTTCAACTCGGGGAAGTCATAACCGTAGGCCCGGTGCTCCTCCTCGAACCAGCCGGCGCCGATGCCGTGCCAGACCCGACCACCCGAGATGATGTCGATGGTGGTGGTGATCTTGGCGGCCAGGGCCGGGTTGCGGTAGGTGATGGAGCCGACCAGCAGACCCATGGTCAGCGTCTCGGTGCGGGCGGCAATCGCCGCCAGGACGGTCGAGCCCTCCAGCATGTAGTTCTCCGGCGGTCCCACCATGGCGATCTGGTGGAGGTGGTCCATCACCGAGATCGAGCTCCAGCCGCTCTTCTCGAGGGTCTGGGCGGTCTCGATGAGCGTGTCGAAGATCCCGTCCGGTTCGACGCCGGGAAAGTTGAAACTGGAGACTTGCAGGTCAAGGCTGATGGGTACGCGCATGGTCCTCACGCTACTCCTTCGGCTTCCTGTGGCGTGACCGTCCGGTGATCCCCGCTTAAGCCCGCGGGGGTCGTGTCCGATACAGAGCCGGCATGTGTACGGCGGGGGCCAAGTGACGATCCGGGGCATTCTCGGCACGGCTGGAGTGACGCTGGTGGCCGGACTGGGGCTCGGCCCGGCCGGCGCAGCCGCTGGAACCAGCCCCGCCGCGCCGAACTTCACCTGGTCCGGTCAGGCCGATACGGGCCTGTGGTCGAGCGCCGGCAACTGGCAGGGCGCAGTCGCTCCGAGCGGGACGGTGGGAACCCTCAGTTTCCCTGCCCTCACCTGTACTCCGGCGGTGCTCTGCCGGGCCCAGACCGATGTCGAGAACGTGTCGGCTGCCGGATTGAACATCGATGACGCCAGCGGCTACGTCATCTCGCCGCTGACCGCCGGCGACAGCGCCGAGGCCCTGGCCATCGGCGCCGGTGGCCTCACCGCCACCACCCAGGCGTCTGCCGCGCCCGGCGGGACCCCCGTCCTCGGTCCCGTCACCTTCAGCGGATCCGAGACCTGGACGATCGACGGCGGTCCGGCCGGGGTCGGCGCCCTCACCGTGGGGCAGATCACCGGTTCCCCGAGCGGCACCGGCACCCTGCACGTCACCACACCGGCCATCGGGCTGGATCTCGCCGACCAGGGACTGCTGACGCTGGCGGGCAACGGTGTCGACAACGAGCTCGGGGCCCTCACGGTCACCGGGCGCGACACCTCCGCCACCGGCGCGGGCGCCATCGCGAACGGCACGATCGACTTCAGCTCATCCGGCGGCGCGCTCAATGCGGTGAGCCGCACCCCGCTGAGCCTCGACGACGTCGCGCTCATCGGTGCCGCCAGCCTCGGACCGCTCAGCGCGACCGGCAGCCTCATCGGCTTCACCGTTCCCGGCTCCGGGGGCACCACCCAGGTCAACGGGAACGCCACTTTCGGCGGAGCTAGCGTGCTCGACCTGCCGTTCGCCAGCACCAAGGGTCAGCTGAACGCCACCGGCCAGATCGCCCTGAACGGCGTGTCCCTCAACCTGCTCCCCGGCACGCCGCGCTGCCCCTCCCTCGCGGCCGGGGCCCAGGACGTGATCCTGACGGCGGTGGGCGGCATCTCGGGCACGTTCAGCGGGATGCCCAACGGCGCTCAGGTGACGCTGAAGTGCGTCGGCCAGGCGCCGACCCTGCGCATCAGCTATTCCACCCTCGCGGTGACCGCCACCGTGCTGAGCGCCGGCGGGCCGGCCTACCCGACCAGCGTGGCGTTGACCGGGCCGGCGAGCCCCCCGACCGTGGGCCAGAGCATGCAGCTCAGCGCCGGCGTCGCGCCCGGGCCGGCGGGCGGTGCGAACGCCAGCGAGCCCGCCGGCACCGTGACCTTCTTCGTGGACCACACGGCGATCCCCGGCTGTGGGTCGGCGACGCTGAACTCCTCCGGATCCGCCCAGGTCGCCGTCTGCACCCTCAACGCGCCCAGCGGCGCCCACGACTTCACTGCGACCTACACCCCGAGCAGCCCTGACTGGGCCGCCGCGACGAGCAACGCGCTGACCATCCGCCCGACGCCCGCGCCCGCTCCCACGGCGACGACCCCGAAGCTGACTCCGGCCCCGGCGCCGACCCCCGTCGCGACCGCGACGTCCACCTCGGCGACATCCACGGTCAGGGCATCCGCGGCGCCGCTCGCCACGCCGGTGATGAAGCTGAGCGCCGGGCAGGACCCCGCCAACCCCCAGCTGTTGAGCGACACCGCGACCCTCACCCCAGCCTCCCGACGCTCCACCGCGGTGGTCAGCGGGCAGGTCAGCTTCTATGACGGGTCATTCCCCATCCCGGGCTGTCAGGGGCTGGGGCTGAGCGGCGGACGGGTGAACTGCACCACGGGCCTTCAGACACCGGGCGCCCAGACGATCACCGCCGTGTACGGCGCCAGCAGCGCCTTCAGCGCTGCCAGTGCGCACGCCACCGCCCGCTCGTCCCTGGCCACGCCGACGGCCAGCTTCACCCGCTTCAGCACGCGGACCCCGGCGCTCAGCCTCAGCGTGCGATCCTTCGGCGTCGCGTTCACCGGCTTCAGCGTGGCCTTCCTCACCCCGGGCCTCAGCTTCGACGCCTACGCCGCACTGATGACCTCCAGCGGCCGGCTGAGCGTGGCCCGGGGCGCCCTGGCCCTCGGGCTGGCGCACCCCGCGGCCCGGGCGTCCTTCGGGCTCGGCACCGGGGCGGTCAAACTGACGCACAGCCTCCCCGCCCACGGCGCGATCCTCACCCTGGTCAGCCTGACCTTCGCCCACCGGCCCGGCGCCCAGCTCCTCCTGTCGCTGCCGCGCTGAGCGCGGGCAGGCAGATACGCGGCTCAGGCGTCGCGGCGGCGCAGGATATAGGCGGCCGCGGCCACCGCGAGCACCACATAACCCCCGAACAGGGCGAAGCCACCCCACGGCGAGAAGGCGTGGGGCTGCTGCAGGGCCATGGCGATGCCGCTGCCGGAAACCGAGGGGAGGTACGGGTTGATCGCATGATTGGTGCTGTCGGGCAGCAGCAGCAGCACGGGCGGCAGCACGAAGAGGATGCCGACGTAGGTGGAGATCCCCCCGGCGGTGGAGCGGATCATCGTGCCGAAGGCGGTGCAGATGATGCCGATGCCCGTCAGATACAGAGCGCTGCCGATCACCGCGCGGAACGCGTGGGGCACGCCGAGCCCCACGTTGACGTGATGCTGGACGAAGATCGCGTTGGAGGCGAAGAACGCGATGAGCGAGCCGGCGAACATCAACACGAAGCTGACGGAGGCGAACACGATCAGCTTGGCCCACAGCACCGGCAGCCGCTTGGGCACCGCCAGCAGCGACGAGCGGATCTGGCCGGTCGAGTACTCGCCGCTGATCACCAGCACCCCGAGCACGCCGATGGCCAACTGGGCGAAGTGGTAGCCCGCCAGCGCGTGGTCGATCGGATTGAAGAACAGGCGCTCGCTCAGGCTCAGCTGCCGCCAGCGGTTCATCTCGATGACGGCGAACAGCGGCCCCAGGCCCGCCTGGGCCAGGAAGGCGATGAGCAGCGACCAGCGGGTGGAGCGCAGCGACCACAGCTTGGTCCACTCCGAGCGGATGACGTGCCGGAGTGTGACGCCGCCGGTGCCGGCGGGGCTGGGGCGCGTGTCGCGCGCGTCGCGCGCATCAGGCGCGTCAGTGATTGTGCTCATGGCGTGGCCTCCGAGGGCTGATACTCGACCGCGTCGTGGGTCAGGCTCATGAAGGCATCCTCGAGGGTCACCTTCAGCGGGGTCAGCTCATACAGCACCAGGCCGTGGGCGGCGGCGATCTCACCGATCCGCTCCGAGGTCAGCCCGGAAGCGCGCAGCGCTCCGTCGGCCTCGGGCTCGACGGTGGTGGCCCCGGGCGCGGCGCCGTCCTCGAGGAGGGCCTCGGCCAGCGCGGCCTGGTCGGCGGCGCGCACCCGGACCGGGGCCCCCGCGGAGGCCCGCGCGACAAACTCCGCCACCGTGGTGTCCTCGACGAGGCGGCCCCGTCCGATGACGATCAGATGCTCGGCGCTCTGCTGGATCTCGGACATGACGTGGCTGGAGAGGAAGACGGTGCGGCCCTGGCGGGCGAGCTCGATCAGCAGCGTGCGGATCCAACGGATGCCCTCGGGGTCCAGGCCGTTGGCCGGTTCGTCGAGGATCACCGTGTGCGGGTCCCCCAGGAGGGCGGCGGCGATGCCGAGGCGCTGGCCCATGCCGAGGCTGAAGGCGCCGACGCGTTTGCGCCCGACGTCGGACAGGCCCACGAGCTCGAGCACCTCGTCGACCCGGCGGTTGGGGATGGCGTGGGTCTGGGCCAGAGCCAGCAGGTGATTACGGGCGGAGCGGCCGCTGTGGATCGCCCGGGCCTCGAGCAGGGCCCCGACCTCGTGCAGCGGGGCTCCCAGCCCCGCGTAATCGCGCCCCGAGACGGTCGCGGTCCCCGCGCTGGGCCGATCCAGGCCGAGGATCATCCGCATCGTCGTCGACTTGCCGGCGCCGTTGGGTCCCAGGAAGCCGGTGACCACGCCGGGCTCGACGGTGAAGGTGAGATCCTCGACGGCGACCTTCTCGCCATAGCGCTTGGTGATCCCCCGGACTTCGATCATCTGGACCACAGGGTACGGGCCCCGCGTTAGCATCGTGGGTCAATGCGGGAGAGGGTGCCGGCCCTGACGCAGCTGATTGGCCATTTGCACAAGTGGAGTGCATCACGTCGTTCCGGATGGATACCCATGACCACCGGCTGTCGAGTTAGTCTGACGCCCATCCGTCTCTGAGAAAACGAGGTCGTTACATGGGTCGCATCAAGCGATCGGGGCTACTGGGAGTCCTGATCTGCGCGCTGGCACTCGCGCTAGCAGCGTGTGGAAGCAGTAAATCGTCGGGCTCCTCGAGCTCGTCCGGTGGGAGCACTTCCGGCTCATCCACCGCCACCAAGTCGAGCTTCAAGCTCGGCGTGGTCACCGACGTCGGCGGTCTGAACGACCACGGCTTCAACCACCTGGCCTACGAGGGCATGCTCACTGCGGAGAAGCAGCTCGGCATCAAGGCCCAGGTCCTGCCGGCGCAGTCGAGCTCCGACTACGTGCCGGACCTCACCTCGCTGGCGCGTGAGGGCTACAACCTGGTCATCGCCACCGGCTTCAACTTCGAGACTCCGCTGGCGCAGGTGGCCAAGCAGTTCCCGAACACCAAGTTCGCCATCATCGACGACGTCGCCGCTGATGTGGACAAGGGCAAGCTCAAGAACGTCGAGGGCCTCAGCTTCAAGGAGGAGCAGGCCGGCTACCTGGCCGGGTACGTCGCCGGCCTCGTCTCCAAGGCCAAGGGCTACAAGGAGATCTCCAGCGTCTCGGGCGAGAACT
>CAZZVR010000032.1:0-24068 GCA_964657595.1 Burkholderia sp. PAMC 26561
GGCCAGCGCGTGCAGGAAGGTGCGGAACTCCTCCTCGCCCGCGTAGGCGCGCAGCGCCCGGAACGAGTCGATCACCACGATGCCCGGGTGGCGCTGGCGGACCGCGTCCTCGATCGTCTCGAGCACCGCGTTGAGGCCCCGGCGGTCCATCACGCCCCCCAGGTCCTCGTAGAACACCTCAGAACCGACGCGGGCGGAGTCGAAGAACGACAGCATCTGCCCGTAGCGCACGAGCTTGTCGAGGGGTTCGGAGACGGTCGAGAAGTACAGCGCGGGACGCTCGGCCGTCGCGTTGTTGAACACGAACTGCTGCACGAGCATCGTCTTGCCGGTACCGGGCGGGCCGACCACCAGGTTGACCGCGTCGCTGGGCAGCCCGCCGCCGAGGATCGCGTCGAGCCGGCGGTTGCCGCTGCTGATCCGCCCCGTCACTCCTCGCTCCCACGGACCAGGGCGCTGGTGCCGAGCAGGTCGCGCACGGTGGACACCAGCTCGAGGGGCTTGACGGGTTTGGGCAGGATCGCCGCGGCGTCAGTGACCGCCGGGTGGTCTCCGGGGTTGAGGGTCGAGAGCACGATCACCGGGCAGTGCTCCTCGGCGTTGATCTGCTGCACCAGCGAGAACCCCGCTCCCCCCTCGAGCAGGAGCTCGACGATCGCCAGGTCCGGGGCGCTCTGTGCGAGCTGGCGCCGGGCGTCCTCCAGTGAGAACACCGTGGCGACCGTGTAGCCCTCGGTGCGCAGGAAATACTCGGTCAGCTCAGCCGCGTAGGGATCGCGCTCGGCCAGCAGCACGAGCAGGCGCGCCGGCGCCCCGGGCGCCCCCGGCGGCTCGCGCTCGGCGACCCGGGGCTCAGGCGCAGCGCTGACCGGGCCCAAGCCGTCCTCGTGGCTGCGGCGGAAGGCCAGCAGCTCCTCGATGCCGTCGCGGGAGTAGAGCATTTCGCCGCTGGCTCCGAGCACGGGCTTGCCCACGCCGTGGCCCGCCTCCCACTCCAGGATGGTGGCGCCGGACAGGCCGGTCATCCGCTCGACTGCCCGAAGCCCATATATGTGCCGGTCCGTGGCCAAAATCGGAGCAAAACTCTAACGACAGCGTGTGGGCTTGCAAGCCTCCCGCGAGGCGGTCGAACCGCCTGAATACGCGCCTTAAACCGGTTATTCGCATTTCGTCGGAGGGTGGGCCGCACCGAAACACAATCTGCAATCTCGCGGGCTCGGCGACGATGTGGGCACCAGGTGGGCGATTCTGTGATGAAGTTCTGCGTCATGGCCGACTTGAGTCCGGGGGGAGGCGGTTCGGTCGATGCCCGTGCGGTGCGTCGGGACACCTGGCGCTGGGCCGGGCTCGGCCTCCTCGCCGTGGTGCTGGTCGGCACGCTCGTCTACTTGCTTGTCCTCGATTCCGGTCACTCCGAGCTGGTCGACGTCGCCCTGGCGCCGGGCTCGGCTCCGAGCACCCACCAGCCACGGCTGTGGCTGGTGCTGGCCCTCGTCGTGGGAGCAGTGAGCCTCACCGCCTGGGCATGGACCGAACGCGAGCGGGCCGCGTTGGCCCGGACGGCCGACGCGCTCGAGGCGGCCCAGGGCCGGCATGAGCGCCAGGACCGGGACGCTGAGGCCGAGCGTGAGGCGCTGGAGCGCAAACTGGCGCTGGAGCAGGACCGGCGCCGCCAGGAGGCGGTGCGCTCGGAACGGACGCTGCGCGCCTGGCGGGCTGAGCGCGACTTCACCCGAGAGATGCGGGGACAGATCGCCCGGCTCCAGCGGGCCAGCGGAGCGCTGGGACGACACGATGACGTGAGGGAGCTGGTCCTCAAACTGACCATGGAGCTCGTCGAGGCCGAGAAGGGCATCCTGCTCGGATCGGCCAAGGCCTCCCCCGGCGAACTCGAGGTGGTCGCCTTCGCCGGGTTCGAGAACGATCCCAGCGACAGCGCCCTCGCCCGGCGGTTCGCCGGTGAGGTCATCGCGCGGGACGCCACGATCCGCGAGGACGCCCCGCCCCGCGCCGACCGTCGCACGGCCGCGGACACCGAGGTGGCCAACCTGCTCGCCATCCCGATCTACCTGACCGACGAGTTCTCCGGGGTGGTGGTCTGTGCCAACCGGGAGGGCGGCTTCGCCGACTTCGACGAGGAGGTGCTCGTCGCCGTGGGAGACCACGCCGGTGCCGTCCTGGCCAACTCCCGGCTCCACGCCGACCTGCGCAGCGCCTACCTGTCGACGATCGCCGTCCTGGCCGACGCCATCGAGCTCAAGGACCGGGACCTGCGCGGCCACTCCGACGCCGTGTCGCACTACGTCCTCGCGGTGGCCGACCGCCTGGACTTCGAGCCCGACCGGCGCGAGGCGCTGATCTTCGCCTCGCTGCTGCACGACGTCGGCAAGCTCGGCATCTCCGAGCGCATCCTGCTCAAACCGGGCCGGTTGACACCGGAGGAGCGCACCGTGATCGAGCTGCACCCGCGTCTCGGCTATGACCTCGTGCGCCAGGTGCCGGCCCTGGCGGAGATCGCTCCGGCGATCCTCCATCACCACGAACGCTTTGACGGGGACGGCTATCCGGCGCGCCTCAAGGGTGAGGCCATCCCGCTCGAGGCGCGCATCATCGCGATCGCCGACACCTTCAGCGCGATCACCTCAGACCGGCCCTATGACCGGCCCCGCAGCACCGAGGAGGCGTGTGCTGAGTTGGAACGCTGCGCCGGGGGGCAGTTCGACCCCGAGGTCGTGCGCCTGTTCAACGAGGAGGTGCGCCGGCGCCCGCCCGAGCTGCTGGAGCTGCTGGGGCCGGCGGCAGGGGTCGGGCCCGAGCTCGACGCGCACTTGACCAGCGGTGAGTTCAAGCTCGGTGGGCGCTCCTTCGCCCTCACCGACTCCCTCACCCTGCTCTATTCCCTCCGCCACTTCCACGAGACCGTGCGGGCCGAGGCGCAGGTCGCCGGGCTCCAGGGCCGCCCCTTTGCCGTGGTCGTGGTGACGCTGCTCGACCTCGGTGAGCTCAATCGCACCGTGGGCTTCAGTGCGGGTGATGAGGCCCTGCGCATCGCGGCCAAACCGGTCCAGCAGTTGGCGGCCGAGCTCGGCGGCCTGGCGTTTCGCGCCAGCGGGCGCCGCCTCGCCCTGGTCGTGCCCGACGCCGACCTCATCAGCGCCGCTGATGTCGCCGCCGCGCTGCAGTCGCGCCTGCTCGCCGCGGCCGCCGACGTGTCCCGCGTCGGCGTGGGCACGGCGCTGTGGTCCGCCGGTGATGACGGTGAGGCGGTCATCGACCGCGCCTGTCTGGCCGCCGACCAGTCCGAGCCGGTCAGCTGACCTAGGTCGGCGTTCAGCTGACCCGGTGCTCGGCGGTCAGTCCGGGGCGCGCAGCCACCCTCCGTCGGCGACGACCAGCCCGTCACCGAGCAGACCTTCGGCCGCCTCGGCGTCGACCTCGGCGCGCGCCAGCCGCCCTGCCGCCAGGACCTCAGCCAGCAGCCGGCCGCGGCGCTGGCGCAGGCTCCCCACGTAGGGCTTCTGACGCCGCGCGCGCCGCTGGGCGGCCTCCTGGGCGCCCGGTCCCCGACAGCCCGTCGCCACCGGGCAGCTCGGACACGCCGGCCGCGCGGTGCACACCCGCTGGCCGAACTCCATGAGCGCCTGACCCGCGCGCCACGGGTCCGCCGAGATGTCGACCCCGTCGGGGAAGCGGCGCGCCAGCACCCGGTTGACGTTGACGTCGCGGGGCAGCACCGGCTCCTCGAGGGCGAAGCAGCGGATGGCCGCGCTGACGTACGGTCCGACGCCGGGCAGGTCCGTCAGATCCGCCGGCCAGCCGTGGCTGGACACGATCTGAGCGGAGCGGTGCAAGTCACGGGCGCGACGCGGATAGCCGAGTCCCTGCCAGAAGGCGAGGATGTCGGCCAGTGAGGCGGCGGCGAGCGTCTCCACCGTCGGCCAGCGCGACATCCACCCCTCCCAGGCGGCCACGGCACGCAGGACCGTCGTCTGGGCGGACATCACCTCAGCCACCCAGACGGCGTAGATGTCGCGGCTCGCGCGCCAGGGCAGGTCACGCTGGTGGATGTCCCACCACTCCAGCACGGTGTGCAGCGGCGTGGCGACGGTCGCGCCCGGCGGTTCGATCATCGAGCGCCGATGATGCCAACGTCTACAGTGACAAGGAGTCCTTCCCGTTCGCGCCCTGGGTCTGACGCTTGTGCTCCCCAGGTCCTTCCGACCTCTCTGCCCGGTGAGCGCCCTGCCTGAGAGGCACGTGAGGAGTCACGATGAACGCTCTCAGCGCCGCGCCCCGCCGGGGGACGCGCAGCCCACCGCAGCCGCAGATCGACCTTCCGGGCCCCGGCGTACCCCAGGTGGACCGCTCCGACGACGGTGCCGGCGCTCCGCTGCGGATCGCCATGCTGGCTCCGCCGTGGATCTCGACACCCTCGGCCGGTTACGGTGGCGTGGAGTCGGTGGTCAGCACGCTGACCGAGGCGCTCGTCCAGCGTGGCCATGACGTCACATTGTTCTCGGCGCCCGGCTCGGTCTCCGCCGCGACGGTGGTGAGCCTGCTCGATGCCACCCACCCCGACGAGATCCAGCGCGCGCTGTACGAGGTCGACCACGTCGCCCAGGCCTTTGACCGCATCGACCTGGCTGCGCTCACCGAGCGCTTTGACGTCATCCACGACCACTGCGGGTTCACCGGACTGGCCATGGCCAATCGGATGGCGACCCCGTTGGTCCACACCCTCCACGGACCCTTCACCCCGAGCACGGCGGCCTTCTACGCCCGCCATGGTCACAAGGGGACGCTCGTGGGCATCAGCCGGGCCCAGCTGGCCTCCGCACCCCGCGGGCTGACGCCGGTCGGTCCGATCCCCAATCCGATCGACCTCCAGGCCTGGACGCTGCAGGAGCGCAAGGGCGACTACCTCCTGTGGGTAGGACGGATGACCCCGGAGAAGGGACCCCAGCGGGCCATCGCCGCCGCCCAGGCGGTCGACGTGCCGCTCGTGCTCGCCGGCGTGATCCAACCCGGTCAGCAGGAGTTCTTCGACGCCGAGGTCGCCCCCCACATCGACGGCGACCGTGTCCGCTTCATCGGTGAGGTCGGTGGGTCGGCCAAGCGCGCCCTGTTCGCCAAGGCACGCGGCCTGCTCATGCCCATCCGCTGGGATGAGCCCTTCGGCATGGTCGTCGTGGAGGCCCTGGCCTGCGGGACCCCGGTGATCGCCTTCCCCGAGGGCGCGGTGCGCGAGCTGATCGTCGACGCCAAGACGGGTTTCCTGGTCAAGGACACCCGGGCCATGGCCGACGCCATCGGACAGCTTTCGCGCATCTCGGCCCGGGACTGTCGAGCCTGGGTCAGCCATCACTGCGACGGCGACGTCGTCGCCGCGGCGTACGAGCGCACCTACCGGTCGGTGCTCATCCCCGCCCCGGCCCTGGAGCTTGCCCGTGTCTGAGCGGGCCCTCAGCGTCCTCGACGGGAGCACCTTCGTGATCAGCGATCGCCAGGGCGACGTCATTCCCGGCCGCGATCATGAGCACGGCTTCTTCGCCGAGGACACCCGGTTCATCTCGCGCTGGATCCTCCGGGTGGGTGACGCCCCGCTAGAGCTACTCAGCCTCAACCAGGGGACCCACTTCGACACGCAGTTCTTCCTCACGCCCACGGTCACGCCCGAGGAGCAGGCTCCGCGCTCGATCATCCGCCATCGGCTCGTCGATCATGTGTGGATGGAGGAGATCACCGTCACCAACCATCTCCACGAGACCAGCCACATGAAGGTGATGCTCGAGGTCGACACCGACTTCGCCGACCTGTTCGAGGTCAAGGACGTGGCGATCCCCCAGCGCCCGATCACCTTCACCCACGATGACTCGAGCCTGAAGCTCGCCTACTCCCACGGGGACTTCCTCCGCTCGGTCACCGTCTCTGCGAGCCTGCCGGCGCGGATCACCCGCACCGGTTTCACCTACGAGCTGGAACTTGCCCCGGGCCAGCAGTGGGCGACCACCTTCACGGTCTGTCCTGACGCCGCTCAGCCCGGCGTGCAGTTCACCGAACGCCGGCCCCGCGGCACCATCGGCGCCGTGCGCAAGGCTCGCGTCGAGGAACTCGAGACCTGGTTGGAGGGTGCGCCGGTGCTGGAGGCCGAGGACCCGGAGGTGATGCGCACCTATCGTGCCAGCCTCACCGACCTCGGCGCCCTGCGGATGCATCCGGATCTCAACGAGGGCGCGACGCTGCCCGCGGCCGGCCTGCCGTGGTTCATGGCCCTGTTCGGTCGCGACAGCCTGCTCACCAGCTTCCAGGTCCTGCCCTACATCCCCGAGTTGGCCGCGACGACCCTGCGAGCGCTGGCGGCCCGCCAGGCCAAGGACCGCGACGACTTCCACGAGCGCGAACCGGGCAAGATCCTTCATGAGCTCCGCTTCGGCGAGCTCACCGCCACCGGCCAGCGCCCCCACTCGCCCTACTACGGCAGCGCTGACGCCACGCCCCTGTTCCTCGTGCTGCTCGGCGAGTACTACCGCTGGACCGGCGACGACGCGCTGGTCCGCGACCTCGAGGGCCCTGCCCGGGCCGCGCTGAACTGGATCCAGCACAGCGGCGACGCCGACGGGGACGGCTACGTCGAATACGAGCGCCGCAACCTGACCAGCGGACTCGTCAACCAGTGCTGGAAGGACAGCTGGGACTCGATGCAGTTCGCCGACGGCACACTCGCGCGCGGACCGATCGCCACCTGTGAGATCCAGGGCTATGTCTACGACGCCTATCGGCGCAGCGCCCGCCTGGCCCGCGAGGTGTGGGGCGACGAGGCGCTCAGCGCCAACCTGGAGCAGCGAGCCGCCGATCTCCGCGCGCGCTTCCGCCAGGACTTCTGGATGCCCGAGCGGGGATGTTTCGCGCTGGCGCTCGACGGCGAGAAGCGGCAGGTGGACAGCCTGACCTCCAACATCGGCCACCTGCTGTGGAGCGGCATCGTCGATGACCGCGAGGCGGCGGCGACCGCCGCCCTGCTGCTGGACGAGCAGATGCACACCGGTTGGGGCATCCGCACCCTGGGGGCCCGCGAGGGGGGATACAACCCGCTGGGCTACCACACGGGAACCGTGTGGCCGCATGAGAACTCGCTGATCGTCGCCGGGCTCGCCCGCTACGGACATCACGAGGCGGCGCGTACGGTCGCGTCGGCGATGATGGCGGCCGCCGTGTTCTTCGAGCACCGTCTGCCCGAGGTGTTCGCCGGCTTTCCCATCGCCCTCACCACCGTGCCGGTGGCCTTCCCGACCGCGTCGCGTCCTCAGGCCTGGGCCGCCGGAGCGCCGCTGCAGCTGTTGAGCACCATGCTCAGCCTGGCCCCGCAGGACGCGGTGGCCGAGGCCGACCTGCCCGGCCAGTCCGGGCACATCCTGCTGCGCCGTGATGTTGGCGCGGTGTCATTTCAACCGATCCCGATCATGGAGGGAACCCAGTGAACGATCTCGAAATCACCAGCCTGGTCAAGCGACTGGGCCGACCCCACCCCTCGGGTGGCATCGTCGTCGAGCGCGTGGCCATCCTCGCCGCCGGCGCCGACTACACGGCGGTCATCGACTGGATCCTCGACCACTCGGGGATGGCGGAGACCGCGGCCCCGACCGCCCGGACCGGCGGGGGCCTGCACGGCTCGCGGATCAACGATGGCCACAACCCGGTGGCCCGACAGCCCTCGCGCTTCGTGCTCCCGGCCAGCGCCCTGGACTGACCTCATTCGCAGGTCCCATGGTCAGTCATCCGCTGGTCGGGATCTTGGCGGCATGAGGTTGGCCGAACCCCCGCGGGGGCAGTGCCCGACTCAGCGATGATCGAGGTCCAGTCACTCACCAAGCGCTACGGCACCCAGACCGCCGTCGATGACCTGAGCTTCACCGCGCCGTCAGGGGTCATCACCGGCTTTCTCGGTCCCAACGGCGCGGGCAAGTCGACGACCATGCGCATGGTCCTCGGTCTCGACGTGCCCACCTCGGGCTGGGCCAAGGTCAACGGCCGTGACTACCGCGACATGGTCGCGCCGATGACCGAGATCGGCGCCCTGCTCGACGCTGGAGCCACCCACCCCGGCCGGTCCGCGCGTGACCATCTCGCTGCGCTGGCGCTGACCCACGGCATTCCCGGATCGCGCGTGGCTGAGGCGTTGGCCATGGTCGGCCTGAGCGAGGCCGCCCGCCAGCGGGTGGGGACGTTCTCCCTCGGCATGTCCCAACGGCTCGGCATCGCCTCGGCGCTGCTGGGTGACCCGGGCACGCTCATCCTCGACGAGCCGGTCAACGGGCTGGACCCCGAGGGCATCCGCTGGATCCGCGAGCTGCTCAAGCGCCTGGCCGGGGAGGGCCGCGCCATCCTTCTCTCCTCTCACCTGATGAGCGAGATGGCCCTGACCGCGGAGCACCTGATCATCGTCGGCCAGGGCCGGCTGATCGCCGACACCACCGTGGAAGCGGTCATCGCCGAGGCGTCGGAGGGGGGCACCGTGCACGTCGACTCGCCGCAGGCGCCGGAGCTGGCCCAGGCCCTCGAGCGCCTCGTGGACGCGCGAGTCGAGCTGGCAGACGATCGCCAATCCCTGGATGTGAGGGGGATTCCGGTGTCGCGGGTCGGTGAGATCGCCGCCGAGCGGGGCGTGGTGCTGCACGGACTCGTCGCCCAGCAGGTGTCGCTGGAGGACGCCTACATGCGCCTCACCGGGGACAGCGTCGAGTACCGCGACAACTCCACGCCGGCCCACGCTGAGCCGGTGCCCGCTGGGGCCACGGCATGAGTGTGACGCTTGACGAGACCCGCGTGAGTGACCACGCGGGCACTCACGCATCTCCCCGGGTCACCCAGTGGCACGTCATCCGG
Organism: Burkholderia sp. PAMC 26561; assembly: GCA_964657595.1. Taxonomy (GTDB): domain Bacteria; phylum Actinomycetota; class Thermoleophilia; order Solirubrobacterales; family Solirubrobacteraceae; genus Palsa-465. The sequence continues at coordinate 8,884 of CAZZVR010000032.1, forward strand.
TCGGAGTGGAAGAAGCTCTGGTCGCTGCGCTCGACCCGTTGGTGCCTGCTGCTGACCGTCCTGGTCACCATCCTGGCGCCGGTCATCTACTCGCTCATCCAGATGAGCCAGTGGCACACCTACAGCCAGAGCAGCCGTGCCATGTTCGACTCCATCGACGCCGCGGCCAGTGGGCACTACATCGCCCAGCTGGTGGTGGGCTTCCTCGGGGTGCTCACCGTCAGCGGCGAGTACTCCACCGGGACGATCCGCTCCAGCTTCATGGCGGTGCCCCGCCGCCTGCCCGTCCTGTGGGCCAAGTTCGTCGTCTTCGCGGCGGTGCTCTTCGGGCTGCTGCTCGTGTCCAACCTCATCACGTTCTTCGTGGTCCAGGTGATTGTCACCGTCCACCATGTGAATCAGTCGATCACCGCACCCCACGCGATCCGCGTGGTGCTCATGGATCCGGTGATCGTCACCCTCGTCGGTCTGCTCGGGATCGCCCTGGGTGCGCTGACGCGCAGCACCGCCGCCGGGGCGGCCGTCCTGGTATTCCTCATTTTCGTGATCACCGGGGTCGTCGCGCTGCTGCCCCAGAGCATCGCCAACGACGTCAACCCCTACCTCCCGATCAACGCGGCCTACACCGCGGCCACCAGCACCTTCGACCCCGGGTCGCACCTCTCGACCTGGGGTGGCTTCGGGGTCTTCGCCGCGCTGGTGGGGGTGGTGATCGTCCTGGGGGCGACCCGGCTGCGTCGCGGCGACGCCTGACCGGTCAGCGGTGATCTCAGGGTCAACCCTGATGAACCGTCGCCTCGGTGGTGCCAGACTCCCGACGCAATCTGAGACCGCCGCACCGATGGGTGCACGGGCGGCCGGGGTCACGGGAAAGGGGTTGGTACATGAGGGGTCGTCGTCAGCACCGCAAGGGGCGCCTGTCGATCGCGATCGCAACGCTGGTCGGCCTGATGCTGGCGCTGAGTGCCGGCTCGGCACACGCCGCCGGTCCGGCGCTCAACCTGGGAGCGGCGCCCGGCAGTGAGCCGCCGTCGGTCGCGGTCGATGCTCTGGGCAACGCCCTGATCGTGTGGTCGACCACGAGCACCGTCAAGTACTGCGTTCTGCCGCGGAGCCAGACCAAGTGCGCCAGCACCGGCGAGCTGACGCCGGCCGGTGGTGAGAACGAGGTCGGCGGGGTGCAGGCGCTGGTCGACGGCAGCACCGACATCATCCTGGCCGATGTCTTCGGCGCCGTCCCGACCGGAACTCTGGACCCCTATAACCCGGTGCAGATGTGGTCCTCCACCGACGGCGGCGCCACGTTCGTGGCCGCAGCCGCAGGCCGGTCGGTGAGCTCGCCGGAGATCAACGGTGACAGCGTGCCGGCGGGTGGGGTGGTCGTCCCGGGCGGCATTCCCGTACTCGGATTCGGGGATGAGACGGCCATCGGCGCCCCGTCGTTCAACGCGTTCTCCGAGGCCAGTCCGTCCGAATGCTCCCAACAGAGCTGCCCCCAGGGCTTCGCCACGCTCGAGCCGTCGACCAATCCGGATCAGGTCGGCAACCTCGGCGCGCAGTTCCGCGCCAACCTGGACGGCGTCATGGGGATCTTTGCGACCAACTCCACCAGTGGCCCGCTCGGCTGCTCGGCGGCCAAGACGGTTCCCTTCGGCGTCGCCTACGCCTTCGGCGAGGGCGACGAGAGCCCGAGCAACGATTACAACATCTCACCCGGCCAGCCGAACACCGCCTGGCGGGTTCCCGTGACCCAGGCTCTCTGCAACGTCGAGTACCCGGCGTTGAGTGCCGGCCCGAGCGGCTTCGCGATCCTCGCCCAGGACGATCTGTCCGGCGACACGATCTATGCGCGGCTCGGCGCCTCAGACGCCTTCGACACCGCGCCGATCACCGTCGACACGCACGGCGAGCAGCAGCCGACGGTCTCCCAGGACCTCGCCGGCAACGTCTACGCCACCTTCCTGTCGGCCGGCGACGGCGGGGCGATCAGCCTCGCCTTCGCCCGGGACCGATCTGACACCTTCGTCGGCCCTGCCCCGCTCGACCCCGCGGGCGGGACGGTGAGCGACCTCACCTCGAACGTCAACGCGTCCGGACACGGCTTCGCGGTCTGGCTGGACGCCAGCTCGATCCACGCTCAGAGCTTCGAGGCCTCAGACGCCGTGGCGCCCGCCACCGTCAGCCCGACCACGACGTCCACGGCACGGACGGTGACCGCCAGCGTGGCGTGCAGCGAACTGCCGTGCACGGTGGGGGCCGCGCTCACCGCTCCCGCCGCGCTCGTCAGCCGCGCGGGAGCGAAGCCGTCCGCGGTGACGCTGGGCTCGGGCACGGTGCGGATCCGGCAGAAGGGGGCCAAGCCCCTCGTCGTCAAGCTCAACCAGCGCGGGCGCCGCGTGCTCGCCGCCCACCACGGCAAGCTCCGGCTCAACCTCGCGGTGACCGAGAAGGCCGCCCGCGCCACCGTCAGGAGTAGCCGCTCGGTCATCGTCACCGTGCCGAAGACGGTCCATCCGCGAAGGTGAGCCGGGCGGCGCGGTGCGCCCAGGCCGAACACCCGGTTCTGACGGCCCGCACGCGGGTCACGGGAGGCCATCGTCGAGCAGCCGTGCCGCGGCACGCGCGTCGGGGGCCTCGTCCGGGGCGTCACCTGACCCCTCACCAGACTCGGCGACGATTGGCGCATCGAGCAGCCACTGCTCGCAGACGAACTCCAGCTGCCCCTTCCACTCCGCGGCGGCGGCAAGCCCTGCGTCGTCGGTCGGGAACAGACGCTCGGTCCCGCGCAGAACCTCGTCTCCGAGGGTTCGCACGGCGACCGACACGAGCGAGCTCGACCACGGCCGAGCGTGCACGGCGACAACCGGCTGGGGCGCGTCGGGGCGACGGCTGGGACGTCGGCGACGCAGGACGTTTGGGTGGTGGGCGCCGTGTCCGTGGGAGGCGGCGGCTGCTCTCATGGGGGGAAGCTCGAGGGTGCCCTCGGCTCGCAGCATGGCGATTTCGACAGCCGTGCGCACCGGCGGCGCCACTCCGGCCGGGCCGCCGGCGAGATCCCGCTGCCACCGGGCGCGCGTCAGGACCAACAGCGGTTCGAGACCGCGGCCTCGCAGCGTGCGCTGAAGCGTCCCGCCGTCAACGGCGTCCTGCTCACCGTCGGCCAGTCGGCGCTCTGGGTCGAGAGCGAACCACACCCACCGTGCCATCCGTGCATCTTACGTCGGCTGGGGCTGCGCAGAGGGCCCCGTCACCCGCTCCCGGCGGGCATCGCACCCAGCAACATGGTCGATGAGAGCGACGCTTGAGACCGGACCACTGATCGGTCCCGGTGGCCGGACTGCCGATCTCACTCCGGGGCTCGGGGGAGCGGCAGCGCGCTGTCCCGGCAGACGCGGGGGTGGGGCGGGGGATCGTCTACCGGCGGTCCTTCTGGTCGGTGCACGCTAGGACGACCAGGGGTCGAACAGGGTGATCCCGAGGTCGGTGAAGTGGCGGGTGTTGCGCGTGGCCAGCTGCCCGCGTCGAGCGATCGCCATCCCGGCGATCTGGACATCGCGAATCTCCATGGTGCGACCGTCGGTCGGTCGCCGGGCGAAGATCTCGTCCCGGGCCGGAGCGCTCCCGGCGTGGACTCCGGGGGACAAATGCCGCCCCACGCGGAGTTTCTCTCCCGGAGTCAATCCGGCGGCCGCGGAGCTGACGGCTCGGCGGGCGCGCCATGCGGCGGTCGTCGCCGACGTTCCCGCCCGGGCGCTGGCGAACCGGGTGATCTCGCGACCGGTTGAGGCATTCCCGGCCGGCAGCTCGCGTGTGTGCATCGCGTCGTGGCCGGTGCCGGCCGCCAGTCGAGCGAGGTGGGCCGGCAGTTGCGCGTCGATCAGGAACTTCACGCCGCGGTCAGCGGGACCACGCGGCCACCCGCGGTGCGAGCTCCGAACTCCAATGCGGCGAGGATGTCGTCACGTTCGAGGTCTGGTTAGCCGGCTGTACCTCGTCGATCGTCATGCCAGCTGAAAGTAGTTCAAGCAGGCTCTCAACCGTGTCGCACAGTCCGCGAACCGTCGGCTGCCCGGGGCAGACGTCGGGATCCGAGGTGGTCCGATGCACGGATGCCGACGAGAGGATGCCTGGACTGGGATGAGCACGGGTGGTTTGGAACCACCTGGTGCCCTGGGCAACGGTGCCTTAGGGTTGGTCAGAACCCGCCCGGAGGAGATGAACCGTGGTGACACATCCGCTGAGAATTGGGATCAAGCTCTCCCAGGCCGCTCCGATCGAGAGCTATCGGGCCGTCTGGAAGATCGCTGACGAGGCACGGTTCGATCACTGCTGGGCGATGGACCACCTGGCCTCCATCGGGACAGGAGACGACCGGTCGATCTTCGACGGCTGGGAGCTTCTCGCCGCGATGGCCGTGGCGACGAACCATGTCCGCATCGGCCTGCTCGTCACCGGGATCACTTACCGCAACCCCGCGGTGCTGGCCAAGATCGCAACAACCGTCGACCATCTCTCCGGCGGCCGGCTCGAGTTCGGCATCGGGGCGGCCTGGGCGACAAATGAGCATGAGATGTACGGGATCTCCGGCCTGGACCACCGGGTGGGAGTCCTGTCGGAGGGGTTGCAGGTGATCCGCTCGCTGTGGACGCAGGACCGCACCACCTTCGACGGTCGCTACTGGCAGATGAAGGACGCCGTGGCCAACCCCAAACCGATCCAGACGCCGCACCCACCGATCTGGGTGGGGGCGAGCGGTCCGGCCACACTGAAGCTGACCGCGCGCCACGCGGACGTGTGGAATGCCAGCGGCGGGGCCGTTGAGCAGGTGATGGAGGTTGCCGACCAGCTCGATGCAGCATGCGCAGCCATCGGCCGCGATCCCGCGGAGATCCGGCGCTCGGTGCAACTCCGCGCCGGGGCGGATCCCGCGGAGACGCTCGAGCGCGCTCAGACCTTCCACGACGCGGGCTTCACGGAGATCGTCCTCATCTTGAGCGGGGGCGGCACCACCGCCAGCGCTGATCCCGTTCGCAGTGCCGCGGTACTGGCCGAGCACGTCCTGCCTCGGTTGCGTCCCTGAGCGTCTCCGAACACCAAGCTATGGGCACGGGTGGTTTCGAACCACCGACCTCTCGCGTGTGAAGCGAGCGCTCTCCCACTGAGCTACGCGCCCTCGATGAGGACCGTCAGGTTAGCGCGCGCGGTGAGTCCGGCGGCGGCGTGAGTTGACGCGGACCCGACGACCTGATTCCTTTGCGGTGAACACGCCGTGAACGCTGCCGGGGAGGCAGCTGAAGGTGTCGCGCTGGACTGACGGGCAGGGAGACGCTCCGTCGCGGCGGGAAAACAAGGAGCAGTTGCACAATGGCGCAGGGGCAGGGGTGGCGTGCGGGTTCCGCGCGCGCAGGGCGGCGTGGACGCATCGGCTCGGGTCGGCGTTGGCTGGTGTGTCTGACGGCGGCGGCGCTGAGCGCTCTGCTCGCCGTGGTGGGGATCAGCGCCGCGGTGGCCGGCGCCTCACAGCCCTCGGGCACCAAACAGGTGCCGGGGCTCCTGACCGCGCTGTCGAACGCGACGTTGCTCACGGCCGCGCCGGCGAGCCAGTCGATGAGCGTCGGCGTGGGCGTGGCCACGCCCAACCCGGCTGCCGAGCAGTCCTTCTACACCTCCCTGTACGCCGCCGGCAGCGCTGACTACCACCACTTCCTGACCCCGGCGCAGTTCGACACCCGCTTCGGTGTGTCAGCGTCCACGGTCGCCCAGGTGCGGTCCTTCCTCACCTCGACCGGAGCCCAGATCACCTACGCCGCGGGCGCGGGCAACTACTTCATGATCCGCGGCACGGTGGCTCAGCTCCAGCAGCTGTTCAAGGTCACCCTCGGCGACTACGTCTACCAGGGCACCCACTTCATCGCCAACAACCGGGCGGCCACGGTGCCCGCGGCGCTGCCGATCATCGGCACGCTCGGACTCAACAGCTACGACAAGATGTCCCTGGACTCCCTCAGCGGCCACAAGCTGGCGGCCGCCAAGGCGACTGAAGCCGCTCAGGTCGCCGCAGGGCGCAAGGTGATCGCGGCGGCGGCGGCCAAGACGGCCCGCGTCGCGGCGGCGTCCACGACCGCGCACGCCATCCCGGCTCAGGCCGGCGACCAACTCGAGTTCACGCCCCAGGACCTGTGGAACATGTACGACGATCCGGGTGCCGCGGCTGTGACCAACTCCGACGGCACGAGCACCCCCTCGACGCTCGAGAGCTCCACCACGGCGCTCGGTCAGGGCCAGACAATGGGGATCTTCGGCGTCGGTGAGATGTCGAGCATCGTCCCCCAGCTGCGACTGTTCGAGGCCGCCGAGGGCCTGCCCAAGGTGCCGGTGCGCACCGTGGAGACCGAGGGCGCGCCGGATTCGGCCTATGACGGCTTCACCGCGGACGCGGTCGAGTGGTACCTGGATTCACAGTCCTCCACCGGCATGGCCCCCGACGCCAAGCAGCTCGACTTCTACTTCGCCAAGAGCTTCTATGACCAGGACACCGAGAACCTGTTCAGCTACTGGGCCAATGACGCCAACGGCCCGCGCGAGATGAACGCGAGCTTCGGCGAGTGCGAGGGCAACCCGCTCAACCCGGTGACCCAGCCGACCGGCACGCTTCCCATCGGCCTGGCCTACGGCTACTCGCTCGAGACCGTCACCGAGGCGACCCTGGAGCAGGCGGCGATCGAGGGTCGCACCCTGTTCACCTCCGCCGGCGACACCGGCTCGGGGTGCCCGGAGATCTCCGCACCGATCGTCGGCGCCGGCAACGGCCTGGTCATCCAGCCGGTGCCCGAGGTCGGCTACCCGTGCGCCAGCGAGTACGCGGTCTGCGTGGGCGGCACCGTCCTGTCGGCCAGCGGCACCACCTATCCGGCCTCGGCCCAGCGCGTGGATGAGACCAGCTGGACCTACGGTGGTGGTGGCACCAGCCTGTTCATCCCCAAGCCGAGCTTCCAGAGCGGGGTCAGCGCGATCAACACCAACTGCCTCAGCAAACCCGACGGCACGGCGTATGGCACCACGACCCCGTGTCGCGGCGTACCCGACATCGCCGATCTGTCTGGCAACGTCGATGGCGACGGCTACTTCATCTACAGCGAGGGCGCCCCGTCCTCCGAGGGGGGCACGAGCCTGTCGAGTCCGTTGATGATGGGCCAGTGGGCCCGCATCCAGTCGGCGGCCTCAGCCGCCACCCAGGCCAAGGGCGGCGTCGGCTTCGCCGATCCGACGATCTACAACCTGGCCAAGGGCGCCGACACCTGCAACACGGGAGACCTGGACTCGGCCGAGGCTGCGCTCGGGGTCATCACGCCGTGCACCGACGCGACCTACGGCAAGGACTTCTACGACATCACGGCATCCGAGGACGCCGGAGATGTGGCCGGCGCCGAGGGCCTCGGCAGCATCCTCGGGTTCTCCAACCCGACCACGGGGGTGGGCACGTCCAACGGCGCCTACTTCCCGGCTGCCGGCTGGGACTACGACACCGGCTGGGGTGCGCTGAACGTGGCCAACTTCATGCAGAGCGTGGACGGAACGACGACGGCCACGGATTCCTACACCGGAACCGAGCAAGACGCACTGGACCTGGGGACGGTCACCCTGAGTGGCGTGCCCCACAGCGCCGACGACCTGGTCACCGGCAACGAGGATCCGGCCCTCAACCTGACCCAGGCCACGCTGAGCGCCACCGCCTCGACAGTGACCGCGACGTTCACCGCGCCGCAGCTGTCCAGCGGGGTGCCGGCCGACGATCCCGGAGGCGACGTCTACTACCTCGACTGGCTCTACAACGGCAAGGTGTACTACGCCTCCGCGGACGAGTCGCCGGCGGGCACGTTCACCTACAGCTCGGGCACCACCGCCTCCGGCCAGCCCACCGACACCACCAACAGCACGGCCACCGGCAGTGCCAACACCACCAGTGGGCTGATCACCGTCAAGCTGCCCACCTCCGAGGTCGGCTCACCGGCTCAGTGCGCGCGCCTCACCGTGCCCCAGGCCTACGACGTCGGCGAGATCGGTGCCCCGGGGGTGCTGACCGACTCGCTCGGCACCGTCGACAGCGCCGACAACTACCTGGGCTACTCGGTTGACGGCGGCCAGTCAGACTCGATCGCCGCCAACGTGGTGGTCGGCGGTCCGAGTGCCTGTGGCCTCCCGGCCAACGAGCAGTTCCCCGCGGTGATCGCCGCGACCTCGGGAACCTCGACGGCCACGGGCACCACCCCGACCAAGAGCACGACGACCCCCGTCAAGTCGACGACCACCCGCACGACCGCGAAGACCTGTCAGAAGGCCAGGTATCCGACGACGCACATCACCAAGAAGGCGATCACCGCCAGGAGCGTGAAGCTGTCGGGCAACGCGACCGCGCACTGCCCCGACCACATCACCTTCGTGGGGGTGGCGATCGCCAAGACGGTGCTCAAGACGGTCAAGGGCAGGCACAAGCTCGAGTGCCGGTTCCTCACCGCCCGGCACCGGTTCACCAAGCTGGGCAGCTGCACCCCGCGCGACTACCTCAAGGCCAAGGGTGGTGCCAAGTGGAGCTACCGCCTCAAGCTGAAGTTCGCCAAGGGCGTCTACTACCTGTGGGAGCACGCGATCGACAACAAGCGCCTGGCGACCCACAACGTCGTCGCCAAGCACGTGTTCATCCGCATCAAATAGGCACACATGGGGGGTGGTCGCTGAGACCACCCCCTCACCGGGGCTGAGCCTCTGTGACGCGCCGCGCTCCGGCATTCGGTTCGACCCTCATAGAATCGTCGCCATGCCCTCTTCCGTAGCCGCCCGCCAGACCGCGGGCCCGTCAGAGCCGTTCCAGAAGGTCACCATCGAACGTCGTGATCTCGGCCCCCGCGATGTCGCCATCAAGGTCCACTACGCCGGGATCTGTCACTCCGATATCCACACCGGCCGTGACGAGTGGGCGGGGACGCACTTCCCGCTGGTGCCCGGTCACGAGATCGCCGGCACCGTCGAGGCGGTCGGGCCCGAGGTGACCAAGGTCAAGGTCGGTGACCGCGTCGGCGTCGGCGTGATGGTGGACTCCTGCGGTGAGTGCTCGGCCTGCCGTGACGGCGAGGAGCAGTTCTGTGAGAAGGGGATGGTGGAGAACTTCAACTCCCAGGGCTATGACGGCCTGTGGCACGACGGTGGGTACTCCACCCACACCGTGATCAAGGACCACTTCGTCTGTCACATCCCCGAGGGCATCGGCCTCGACGAGGCCGCGCCGCTGATGTGTGCGGGCATCACCAGCTACTCACCGCTCAAGCGCTGGGGCGCCGGCCCTGGCAAGCACGTCGGGGTGGTCGGCCTGGGTGGCCTGGGCCACATGGCGGTGAAGCTGGCCGTGGCGATGGGGGCCGACGTCACCGTGCTGTCGCGCACCGCGGCCAAGGCCGACGACGCCAAGGCGCTGGGAGCCCAGCACTTCCTCAACACCTCTGAGGACGGCTCGCTCAAGGAGCACCGCAACAGCTTCGACCTGATCATCAACACCGTCTCGGCCCCGCTGGACATGACCGAGCTGCTCGGTCTGCTGCGCCGTGACGGTGCCGTGGTCAACGTCGGCGCGCCGCCGGCCGACACCACCATCGGCATCCACCCCTTCAGCCTCATCCAGGGCTCCAAGGTGTGGGCCGGCTCGATGATCGGTGGCATCGACACCACCCAGGAGATGCTCGACTTCTGCGCCGAGCACGGCATCGGTGCGGAGATCGAGACGATTACCGCGGATGAGATCGACCACGCCTGGGATCGGGTCGTCGACTCCGACGTGCGCTATCGCTTCGTGATCGACGCATCGACCATCTGAGGCCCTACGCCGAGACCGTGCCGGCGCCGTCCACCCAGCCGACGTAGCCGTCGGGACGGACCAGGACGGCCCGGGGCGCGGCGACGAGGCCCATGGCCGGTAGCTCCCAGTCGCCGCCGTAGCGTGCGGTGAGCACGGGGACCTGGTCGGCCCCGGGCGGGCGGGCGGCGAGTGCGGTCCCGGCGAAGTGGATCAGCAGCGGACGGGCCGGGTGCAGCAGGGTGAACACCCGCATGGGCCCGTCCGCGGTGATCAGATCGAGGTCGGGCATGCGCCGGCCCAGCAGCGGGTGACCCGGACCAAGGTCGTAGTGGATGTCGAGGCCCGCGAGCTGGGCCGCCAACCGGCGGCGTGGCTCATCGAGCGCCGTCAGCTCGGTGAACATCTCCTTCAGGGCGCCGACCCGCGGCTCGGGTGACAACAGCACCGCACCCGCCATGGTCAGGCGTAGCGCACGCGTCACCTCCGGGCGGCGCTCGGTCTCGTAGCTGTCGAGCAGGCTCTCGGGCGCGGTGCCGTGGATGACCCGGGCGAGCTTCCAGCCGAGGTTGACCGCGTCACCCAGACCGAGGGAGATGCCCTGGCCGCCGTTGGGATGGTGGATGTGCAGCGCGTCGCCGGCCAGCAGCACCCGGCCGCTGCGGTAGGCGCCGGCCTGGCGCGTGGCATCGCTGAAGCGCGAGATCCAGGTGGGGCTGTGCACGCCGAAGTCGGTTCCGTAGACGCTGCTCAGCTGGGCGCGGAGATCCGCCAGCGTGGGCGGCCCGCCGACGTGCAGTTGGGGCTCGGTGCTGATGACCCGCACCGTCACACCGTCCTGGAGCCGGGTGAGTCCGTGCACCCCACTCGTGTCATGGCGGACGCCGACGGGTGGCTCCTGGGTCATCTGGACCTCGGCGATCAGGCTGGAGGTGGTCGCCTCCCAGCCGGGGAAATCGATCCCGGCGGCCTTGCGGATCCGGCTGGCGCCCCCGTCACAGCCCACCAGGTAGCGAGCAGTGACCGTCCTGTCCGCCGCAAGCGCGACCGTGACACCGTCGTCGGTCTGGTGCAGGCCGGTGACCTCCTCGTCGTAGCGGATGGGGACCTCGAGCTCGGCCAGCCAGTCGGCCATGATCCGCTCGATCCGGTTCTGGAAGAGCCCGAGGATGTAGGGATGCCGGGTGGGGGCGTCGCTCAGGTCGAGCTCCTGCGCGGCGAAGAAGCACGCCGGATGGGTCCGTCCCGCGGCGAGGAAGCGCTCGAGTACTCCGCGCTGGTCGAGCAGCTCCAGCGCCCGCGTGAGCAGACCGCCCGCGCGCGATCCGGCGAGGTCCTGGTTGGGCCGGCGCTCGAGGACGACCACGTCCACCCCGGCCCGCTTCAGCTCTGCCGCCAGCATCATTCCCACCGGCCCGCAGCCGACGATCACGACCTCATGAGTTGTCATGGCGGGCAGTTATACGCGGCCCGAATCGACCTCATGAGGCCCGCGGAACCGGTATAGATTGGGAATGGAGTAAGACGTGGGACCGGCCCAGCGGCTCACGCAGCGGTAACCGTCCGCAGCTCCTCCAGCGACGCGTCCATCAACTGACGCAGCGTTGCCGGGTCATCTTGGGCCACCCAGCGAGCAAAGGCGACATGGAACACCGTGACGCCCGCCTGGGCGGCCAGGGTCGCCGCATGCTCTGAGGCGCCGCGCTGGATCAGCGCGCCGGTCAGCCCCGCGGCGAGGGTCTGGAGCTTGATCAGCTCACGCTCCTGCAGTTCGGGGTTGGCGGCGACGATCCGCGAGCGCAGCCGGGCGAACGCGTGACGGTCCGCGAACATCGCGGCGACACCGTCGAGTCCGGCGTCGACCGCCGCCATCGGGCTGGCCCCGGCCGGGGCGCCGGCCACACCCTCCAGCCACAGCCGCTGCAGCTCCTGGCTGCCGCTGAACAGGACCTCGCGCTTGTCGGTGAAGTAGCGGAAGAACGTGCGCTTGGTCAGCCCGGCCCGCTCGGCGATCTCCGCCACGGTCGTCGCGTCGTAACCCTGCTCGTCGAACAGCTCGATGGCCGCCTTCATCAGGCGGGCGTCGGCATCGGGTTTCCAGCGCGACATGTCATCTGAGCGTAGATGATGACACCAGGTGTCGTGAGCGGTGCTATGGTGATGACACCAAGTGACATCTACCCGTGTCTGGAGTCTGCAATGAAGGTTTTCGTCACCGGCGCCTCAGGCCACATCGCCTCCGCCCTCATCCCCGAACTCATCCACCACGGCCACAGCGTCGTCGGCCTGGCCCGCTCCGACGCCTCGGCGGCCAAGGTCTCCGCCCTCGGCGCCGAGGTCCAGCGCGGTGACCTCTATGACCCCGCCGGCCTGGCCGCGGCGGCGGCTGAATCTGACGGCGTCATACATCTCGCCTTCGACCACGACTCCATGTTCGGCGGCGACCGCGACAAGGCGATCGCGGCGGACATGAGCGTGCTCCACGCCTTCGGTGACGCCCTGGCCGGCACCGACAAGCCGCTCATCGGCACCGGCGGTTCGCTCATGCTCGCGTTCATGGGCATCACCGACCGTCCGGGGACCGAGGAGGATCGGGGTCCCGGCGGTCCGCGGATCGACGCCGAGAACTACACGATGGGCCTGGCCGACGAGGGGGTTCGCTCCGGCTGGGTGCGCCTGGCGCCGATGGTCCACTCCGACCTCGACAAGACGACCGGCTTCACCGGCTCGCAGATCAGCTTCGCCCGCGAGGCCGGCGCCGCCGCCTACGTCGGCGAGGGCACCAACCGTTGGCCGGCGGCCAACACGTATGACATCGCCGTGCTCTACCGCCTGGCCCTGGAGAAGGGTCCTGCCGGTCAGATCTACCACGGCGTCGAGGGCCCGAGCATGCCCCGCACGCTGATCGCTCAGACGATCGCCGAGCTGCTGGGGATCGCGACGAAGTCGATCACCCAGGAGGAGGCGCCGCGGTACCTCGGCTTTCTCGCCGACTTCGCGAGTCTGGACAATCCCGTCTCGAATGACACGACGCGGGAGATCCTCGGCTGGGAGCCCACGCACCCGACCTGGGTGCAGGATCTGCAGAGCGGGATCTACGGCGGGAAGGTCGCCGCGTAGCCGCGAACGCCGACGGGGCTGCTGAGCCCACAGCCAGCAGCCCCGCCACCCGCGCTAGAGGATGAAGTCCTCGATCCCTCTGGCGAAGCCCTCGTCCTCGTAGGAGGCGGTCACGTGGGTGGCCGCCGCCTTCACGTCGTCCTCGGCCTGGCCCATGGCGATCGACAGGCCCGAGGGCTTGAACATCGACACGTCGTTGGGCATGTCGCCCAGGGTGGCGATCTCGCTCGGATCGATCCCGTAGTGCTGGGCCAGGAACGCCACCACCCCGCCCTTGTTGGCCTCGGGGTGGGTCACGTCGACGTAGTAGGGCTGAGAGCGCGCGGCGGTGACGTGGTCGCCGAAGCGCGCGGCCAGGTCCTGCTCGACCTTGGCCACCAGATCGTGGTCGTCCGACACGCCGGTGATCTTCTCCACGTCCTTGACGATCCCGTCGAGGGAGTCGACCACCGTGGCGTCGAACTGGACGGTGCTCGCCTCCTTCTCGACGTGGGGCCCGTCCGGCCGGGTGATGAACCAGTCGGCGTTCTGGTAGATCCACACGTCGACGGACTGGGCCATCACCGCGATGATGTCGGCCACCAGATCCTCAGGGATCGTCTTCTGCTCGACCGGGCTCATGTCCGGGTTGACGATCAGACCGCCGTTGAAGGCGGCGATCGGGGTGTCGATGGCCAGCGGCTCGAGCAGCATGGCCATGCCCTTGGGCGGGCGGCCGCTGGTCAGCGCGAAGCGGATGTCGGCGTCATGGAGCTTGTGCACGGCCGCGATGGCGCGGTCGGTGAGGACCTTGTCCTTGGTCACCAGGGTTCCGTCGACGTCGGCCAGTACGAGGCGAATGGGCATGGCGCAGAACCCTATCTAGAGGCGCACGAGGTTGTCCGCGCTCATGCCGCGGGTGACCCCGCGCAGGTCGACGAACAGGGCCGCATCCCGGGCGATGGCCAGGTGGTCGATGCCCGGGTGGGCGGTGACCAGCACGACCGCGTCGGCCCCCGCGATCGCCGCCTCCAGGGGCTGGCTGGTCAGGTTCTGCTCGGGGAGCTCCGCGACGAACGGGTCGTGGTAGACCAGGTCGGCCCCGCGGGCGGCGAGCAGCTCGAGGATGCGGATGGCCGGGCTCTCGCGGATGTCGGCCACCCCGCCCTTGTAGGCGACCCCGAGCACGGCGATCTTCGAGCCCCGGATCGGCTTGGCGGCGTCGTTGAGCGCCAGCTCGATGCGGGTGACGCAGTGGGTGGGCATCTGCTGGTTGATCTTGCCCGCCAGCTCGATGAACTCCGTCGACATGTGGAACTCGCGGGCGCGCCAGGTCAGATAGAACGGGTCAACCGGCAGGCAGTGGCCGCCCATGCCGGGCCCGGGTGAGAAGGGCATGAAGCCGTAGGGCTTGGTCGCGGCGGCGTCCACCACCTCCCAGATGTCGATGCCCATGCGGTCAGCCAGGATCGCCAGCTCGTTGACCAGGGCAATGTTGACCGAGCGGAAGATGTTCTCCAGCAGCTTGGTCATCTCCGCCGCCTCGGGGGTCGAGACCTCGACCACGGTGTCGCACACCGTCTCGTACAGCGTCCGGGCCCGGGCGGTGCAGGCGGCGGTGATGCCCCCGACCACCTTGGGGGTGTTCTTCAGGGTGAAGTCGGTGCGGCCGGGGTCGATCCGCTCGGGGGAGAAGGCGACGTTGACGTCGTCGGGGACCGTGAGTCCGGCCACCGCCTCGATCACCGGCACGAGCAGCTCACGGGTGGTGCCCGGATAGGTCGTCGACTCCAGCACGATCAGCTGCCCGCGGCGCACCACGTGGGCGAGCTGGTCCGCGGCGGACTGCAGCGGCCCCAGGTCCGGCTCGCGGTTCAGGGTCAGCGGGGTGGGGACGCAGACGAGGATGGCGTCGGCGCTGGCCAGCAGGCTGTAGCTGGTGGTGGCCCGGATCCGCTCGAGGCACGCGCTGAGGCGCTCAGAGCCGACGTCCTCGATGTAGGAGTCGCCCTGGCGGATGGCCCGCACCTTGCGCGGGTCGACGTCGACGCCGATCACTTCCACGCCGGCCTCCGCGAACGCCACCACCAGGGGCAGGCCCACGTATCCGAGTCCGACGACGCCGACGACCATGAAAGGCCGACATTAGCGGGCGGTGTGGATCCTCCCGCGTCTCTAGAATGTCAGTCGTCCCGTCGCGGTGGAGGCCTGTGAACCAGGTCAGGTGTGGAAGCAAGCAGCC
>CAZZVR010000033.1:0-20805 GCA_964657595.1 Burkholderia sp. PAMC 26561
CGTCGCCCAGGAGGGGCTCGTCGCTCGTGGGCCCGGCCCCGGGCTCATCGGCGGCCGGGCTGGCGGGCGGCGTGCCGGCGTCGGGCAGCCAGCTGGTCGGCTCACTGGGAGTCGGCGGGGGCGGCGGGACGCTCGCAGCGGGCGGCGTCGGCGGCTCAGGAATCTCGGAGTCAGTCGCGCCGGTCCCAGCGTCGGGTGACGGGCGGTCAGGCTCCGGGGCGACGACCCACTCGTCAGCCGGGCGCCCGCCGGCCGGAACCCAGCTCGAGGGCGGCGGGACGCTGCCCTCGACCTCGCCGTTGCGGTCGTCGGCTGGATCGCTCATTCAGGCGGCTCCTCACCGAAGGCGCGCATCCAGATGAGCTCGGCCAGCTTGGCCGTGGCGATGCTCGCACCGGCTCCCAGTCCCGCCAGGAGGCCGGACCACAGCAGTTTCTTGACCAGCGGGCTCTCACTCACCGGCCGGATTCAAGCAGACCAACCGGGGGACGAACGCGACCCCGGGGGCTCAGGTCACCGGTTCGGGCGCGGCGTACACCGACTCCGGGCGCCGGTGACCCAGCGCGGGCAGGCGCCGCCGGATGTCGGCCAGCTGGGTCAGATCGAGGTCGGCCACGATGTGACCGACGCTGTCGGGTGCCACCGCCAGCACCACGCCCCAGGGGTCGCAGATGAGCGAGCGGCCCCCGCAGCGTTGACCGGGTACGTACTCCCCCACCTGATTGGGCGCCAGCACGAACGCCTGGTTCTCCACCGCGCGGGCGCGCAGCAACAGCTCCCAGTGGTCGCGGGTGGTGGCCAGCGTGAACGCCGCCGGAACCGCGATCAGCTCGACCCCGGCGAAGGCGCGGTACAGCTCGGGGAAGCGCAGGTCGTAACAGATGCTCATGCCCACCGCGACGCCGTCGGTCAACGGCGCGCTGACCACCTGCTCCCCCGGCTGCTGGGTGTCGGACTCCGCGTAATGGGTGCCGTCGACCTCGACGTCGAACATGTGCAGCTTGCGGTAGATCGCCCGGGTCTGCCCGTCGGGTCCGTAGAGCACCGACGTGTTGGAGGCGCGCGGCGTGTCGGGAAGGGCCTCGGTGATCGAGCCGGCGAGCAGGTCGATCTCCAGCTCGGCCGCGAGCTGTGACGCCCAGGTGCCCGAGGGCCCGTCCAGCGGCTGCGCGTGGGCGAGCTCGACCGGTCCCCGGCCGTGCAGGTTCCACTTCTCCGGCAGGGCGACCAGGCGCGCGCCGTCCCGGGCCGCGGCGCGCACCAGGCGATCCGCGGTAGCCAGGTTGGCGTCGACATCCTCGGTGGAGTTCATCTGGACCGCGCTGACGCGGATGGTGTCTGAGACCGTCATGTTCGAGCCTCCGGAGAGCTGACACTCGGGAAAGGGGTCGCCTCAGCGTACCGCCGGCCGCCAACCTCAGCCTCAGGTCGAGGCTCAGATCCGGCGGTCTAGCGGTGCCGGCGGCGTTCCAGCTCGGCGACCAGCATCTTGGAGTGCATCGCCCCGATCAGGTCGCGCAGCGGGCCGTCGGCGGACTGGATGATCTCCAGCGCCCGGTCCTCGTCGACCTGGGTGGCGACACGGGTGACGAGCGTGCTGACCTCGTCGACCACGAGCGCCGCCATGGCGTCGCGGTAGCGGAGCGTGTCGTACACGGTGAAGCCGAGCGACTGCTCGTAGCCCCCGGCGCGGAAGCGCGAGATGGCCTCGATGATCGCCACGTCGTCACGGTCATAACCACGCTCGCCGGGACTCAGCACGCCGATCTCCTCCAACCGGTCCAGTACGTCGCGGGGCAGGTCGAAGCTCGCGGCGGCGGCGGGACGGGACATCCGCGTGGAATCGTTGGCGGCCGCCGCGCGCTCGAGGATGCGGTCCTCGACGGCGATGACCCGCGCGATCTCCTCTGGTGAGCCCGACATCACCTCACGGATCAGGCGCAGCGGCCAGTAGCGCTCCTCCTGGAGGCGTTTCACCAGCTGGATGCGGTCGACGAACTCGGGCGGGTACCAGGCCATGTTGCGCGACGTGCGCACCACCCCGGCCTCGGAGCCGAGCACGCCCTCGCGCAGGTAGTACTTGATCGTCGCGGCCGAGACGCCGGATCGCTCCGCCAGCTCGGCCATCTTGAGCAGGCCGGTGGTGGCGACGCTGAGGCTGCTCATGCCACGCCGGCGGCCAGCGGCCGGACGCCCAGCATCTGGCGCGCCTCCGCGACGCTGGCCAGGCGGCGGCCGCTGTCGGTCGCCATCTGCGCGGCCTTGGCGACCAGCTCGCCGTTGGAGCGGGCCACCCTGCCGTCGGGGAGGTAGAAGTTGTCCTCCACACCGGCGCGGATCGAACCGCCGAGCACCAGCGCGGCGGCGATCATCTGCCACTGGACTCGGCCGATGCCGATCACCCCCCAGTGCGCGGACCGGTTCGGACCCCCCGCTCCGGCCTCCACGGCGAAGTAGTTGTCGGCCATCGCCTCGAGGTTGCGCACGGTCGCGGGGATGCCGCCGAGCACGCCCATGATGAAGTCGGCGTGCAGCGGGGCCTGGAGCAGGCCCATGTCGACCAGCGGCCCCAGGGAGGCCACATGACCGATGTCGAAGCACTCGTGCTCGGGCTTGATCCCCAGCCGCGCCATCGCCTCGAGCAGCGCGATGATCTCCTCCCACGGGTTGGCGAACAGGAACGCGAACACGAAGTCCCGGCGTGAGCGCGAGTACTTGGCGTAGTTCATCGAGCCCATGTTGAGCGCGGCCACCTCCGGCCGGCCGGCCTCGAGGTAGGCCACCCGAGTGGCCACGTCGACCCCGACGGTCCCGGTGGAGAAGTTGATGATCGCGCCGTCACCCACCGCGTCGAGGATCGCCGCCCGGATGGCGAGGAAGTCCTCCACGGCCACCGACGGCTCACCCGCGGGCGTGCGCGCATGAATGTGGATGTGCACCGCACCCGCGTCCACGGCACGGCGGGCCTCGGCGGCGTACTCCGCCGGGGTGTAGGGGATCGCCGGGCACTGCTCCCGGTTGGCCAGCGCCCCGGAGATGGCGCAGGTCAGGACAACCGGGTCCTCAACCGACACGCGAACCCACCCGAGCCACGCCACAGATGTGTCGATATGACACATATTTGACGTCGCTCATACCGGCACCACCCCGTTGCGCTTCCACGGGCGGTCCACCCGTTTGCCGGCCGACATCTCCAACGCCCGGCAGATCACCCCACGCGTCTCCCGCGGATCGATGACGTCGTCGATCATCGCGTTCTGGGCCGCGATGAACGGGTCGATCGTCGCGTTGATCGCGTCGATCAGCTCCCGGCGCTTCAACGCCGGGTCCTCCGCCGCCTCCACCACCTTGCGGAAGATGATCTCCACCGCGCCCTCGGCGCCCATCACGCTGATCTCGGCCGTGGGCCAGGCGACGATCGTGTCGGGGTCATAGCCCTTGCCGCACATCACGTAATAGCCGGCGCCGTAGGCCTTGCGGACGATCACGGTGACCTTGGGGACGGTCGCCGCCGCGGTGGCGTAGAGCATCTTGGCGCCGTGGCGGATGATCCCGCCCGCCTCGACGGCGGACCCGACCATGAAGCCGGGGACGTCCATCAGATACACCAGCGGCAGCCCGAAGGCGTTGCACAGGTTGATGAAGCGGGCGGCCTTGTCGGCCGAGTCGTTGTCGAGAATCCCCCCGAGCACCTTGGGCTGATTGGCCACGATGCCGGCCGGACGACCCCCGAAGCGGGCGAAGCAGGTGATGACGGTCCGGGCGAAGTCCGGCTTCAGGTCGAAGAACGCGCCGTCATCGACGATCTGAGCGATCACCTCGTACATGTCATAGGCCTGGCGGTTGCTCGCCGGCAGCACGTCGAGCAGCGCCGCCTCGGCGCGGTCCACCGGGTCCACGCACACCTGCAGCGGAGGGCCCGAGTCACACGACGAGGGCATGAAGGAGAGATACACCCGGATCGCGGCGATGCACTCCTCGTCGGAGTCGACCTCGAGGTCGGCCACGCCGGACACCCGGGCGTGGACGGCGGACCCCCCGAGCTCCTCCGCGCTGACGTCCTCGCCCACCGCGGCGCGCGTCAGGTGCGGCCCGGCGAGGGACATCGAGCCGCGCCCGCGCACCATCGGCACGAAGTCGGCCAGACCGGGGATGTAGGCGGTGCCGGCCGCACACGGCCCCATCACCGCGGCGATCTGCGGGATCACCCCGGAGGCGATCACCTCGTCGCGGAACAGGAAGCCCGTCTCGGCGAACAGCGAGCCGACCGCCTCCTGCACGCGCGCGCCGGCGGAGTCCAGCAGCCAGATGAACGGCATCCGCTTCTCCAGGGCCAGACGCCGCAGGCGGGTGACCTTGTGCTCACCGCTGGCGCCCATCGCCCCGGCCATCACCGTGAAGTCATAGGCCGCCACCGCCACGAACCGGCCGTCGACGCGCCCGTAGCCGGTGACCACCCCGTCGGCGGGAGCCTCCACGCCGGCGCTGGCCGCGAAGGCGAAGTGGGGACCGGCGTGGAGGCCCATCTCCACCCAGGTGCCCGGGTCGATGAGCAGCTCGATCCGCTCGCGGGCGGTGAGCTTGTCGCGGGCGTGCTGCTGGGCGATCTTCTCGACGCCCCCGCCGAGCTGGGCCCGCGCGCGGCGCTCGGCCAGGTCCTCGACCAGGCCGCGCAGCAAGCTGGGTGTCTCCACGGAGGTGGCCATGTGGAAAGTGGAAAGTACCACTTGCCGCTCGGGCTCTCCCCGGCCGGCTCATCCCGGCTCGCAATACTGAGAGGCATGAGCGAGCTCGAGCGCCTGAGGGACCTCGTCGCCGCGGGCAACGTGGTGGTGCTCTCCGGCGCGGGGATCTCCACCGACTCGGGCATCCCCGACTACCGCGGCCCCAACGGCGCCCTGCGGACCCGGCTGCCGATGACCATCCGCGAGTTCACCGGATCGACCCAGGCGCGCCAGCGCTACTGGGCGCGCTCCCAGATCGGCTGGCGGCGGATGCGCGCCGCCGCCCCGAACGACAACCACCGGGCCCTCACCGCCCTGCAACGGGCCGGGTACCTCAGCGGTCTCATCACCCAGAACGTCGACGGCCTGCACCAGGCCGCCGGCAGCCGCGAGGTGATCGAGCTGCACGGCAGCCTCGACCGGGTGGTGTGCCTCGACTGCGGCGCGCTCAGCCCCCGCGAACGCCTCGGCGAGCGCTTGTCCGCGGCCAACGGCGACCCCGACCTCGACGCCGCCGCAGCGGCCGCGGAGAGCAACCCCGACGGCGACGTGGAACTGGACGAGGGTGTGGTGGCGAACTTCAACCTGGTGGGCTGTGAGTGCTGTGGCTCGGACATGCTCAAGCCCGACGTGGTGTTCTTCGGGGAGAACGTGCCCCGCCCCCGCGTGGAGCAGTGCTTCGCGCTGGTGGCCCACGCCAGCGCGCTGCTCGTGCTCGGCTCCTCGCTGACGGTCATGTCGGGGCTGCGGTTCGTCAAGGCGGCGGCCCAGGCGGAGATCCCGGTGGCGATCGTCAACCGCGGCGCCACCCGCGGGGACCCCGAGGCGACGCTGAAGCTCGACGCGCCCCTCGGCGCGGTGCTGCCCGCCCTGCTGGTGCCGGCCCCCACCGGGCCGGCTGAGATCACGCGCTGAGCAGGTCGGACTCCGCGCGCGGTCCCAGTGGTCCGCCGAGCAGATCGCCCACCGCCTCGGCGCGGACCGCCCGGGCATACAGCCAGCCCTGGGCCATCTCGCAGTGCAGCTCGTTGAGCGCCTCGGCCTGAGCGACCGTCTCCACGCCCTCGGCGACCACCTCGAGGCGCAGGCCACGGGCCATGTACACCACCGCCTCGACGATCTTGGCGTCGCGGTCATCCCGGGCCAGGTCGGCGATGAAACCACGGTCGATCTTGATGATGTCGATGGGGAAGCGCTTGACGTAGGCGAGGGACGAGTAGCCGGTCCCGAAGTCATCGAGCACGAGCGTCACCCCCAGCCCCTTGAGCGCGTGCAGGCAGGCCAGGGACATCTCGGTGTCGCGCATGAGCACCGACTCGGTGATCTCCAGATGCAGGCAGGCGGGGTCGAGCCCCGTCTCGGCCAGCACCGCGGCGACGAGCTCGGGCAGGTTGCCGTGGGCCACCTGACGCAGGGAGACGTTGACCGACACGGCCAGGGGTCGCCCGCCGGCGCCCGCGGGCTGCCAGCTCATGGCGTCCCGGCAGGCCTGGCGCAGCACGAACTCACCGATCCCCAGGATCGCCCCGCTCTCCTCCGCCACGCCGATGAACTCGCCCGGGCTGATCTCCCCGCGTTTGGCGTGATGCCAGCGCACCAGCGCCTCGAAGCCGCGCACGGTGCCGTCGGCGAGGGTGACGATCGGCTGGTAATCCACCCGTAGCTCCCCGAGCTCCAGGGCCACCGCCAGATCGTTGGCCATCGACAGCCGGCTCACCGCCTGGGAACGCATCTCCTCGTCGAAGCGCTCACAGCGGTTGCGCCCCCGTTCCTTGGCCCGGTACATCGCCGCGTCGGCCTCGCGGATGAGGTCCTCGGCGTCACGCGCGACGCCGCTGGCGGTGGCGATGCCGATGCTCCCGCTGAGGTGGTAGTCGATCTCCCCGATGCGCAGCGGCTGGTTGAGCCGGGCGATGGCCCGGGCGGCGACGGCCTCGGCGTCCTCGGGGGTGGGCAGGTCGGTGCAGATGATCACGAACTCATCCCCGCCGAACCGCGCCACGGTGTCACCGGGGCGCAGCACCTCGGTCATGCGCCGCGCGACCCGGCCCAGCACCTCGTCCCCGGCGCTGTGGCCGAGGCTGTCGTTGATCAGCTTGAAGTTGTCGAGGTCGAGGAAGAGCACGGCGACCGCGGTGTCGGCGCGGGTGGCCCGGCCCAGGGCGACGGTGAGACGGTCGACGAACATCACCCGGTTGGGCAGCCCGGTGAGCGGGTCGTGCAGGGCCTGGTGGCGGATCTCCGCGACGCTGCGCTTGCGGCCGATCGCCTCGGTGAGGACGTTGCCGACAGCGTGGACGAAGTCGACCTCATCCTGGGAGAACACCCGCCCGCGGACCGAATCGACGCTCAGCACCCCCCACACCGCCGGGCCGGCGTGGATGGGCATGAGCAGGCTGCTGGCGGGCGCGACCGGCAGGTAGGGAGCGAGCAGACCCGCGTCCCCGAGCGGTGCGGCGACGGGCTGGCGGGAGCCGAGACTGGCGTGCAGGGCGCCACTCTCGGGACAGATGAGCTCGGGGATCGGCCGGCCGGGCATGAGCCCGGCCACCGCCCGCAGGCGCAGGAAGCGCGGGTCGGTGTCGCTCTGGAGGATCGCGGCGACGTCAACGCGCATCACCTCCCTCAGCGCCGTGACGGCATCCCGCAGGAGCTCCTGGACCCCGCCGGGCTCCAGGGCGCGCTGGCCGAGCCGGGCGACGGCGGCCTGCTGGGCGACGTTGCGCTCCAGCACCGCGGCGGAGGCGCGCATCCCCTCGCGGGCGTCGTCGAGGGCGACGGCGATCCGGGCCACGCCGGCCTGCATCACGTTGAAGCTCTCGGCCATCAGCCCGAGCTCGTCACGGCTGCGCACGGCGACCGGGGCGATCGCCGCGCTGGCATGGGCGGCGTCGAGGTCCCCGGCGTTGAGGGCCTCCATCGCCCGGGTCAGGTCACTGACCATGCCGTTGGCCAGGCCGAGGGCGCCGGCGGCGACCTCGCGCGTGGCGTGGGCGATCATGCCGGGCAGGATCAGTCCGACGGCGATCGTCAACAAAGCCACGGCGACGAAGATGTCGGACAGCACCGTGGTCAACCAGGCCTCGGCCCGGTGCACGTTCTCCACCGCCAGCAGGTAGCCGGCTCCGTCGAGGGCCATCACCGCGAGCATCGCCCCGGTGAGCTTGAAGTGCAGGGAGCGCCGAATCCGCGTGGCCCCACAGGCCACGCGGTCCCGCCACGCCCGCCACGCGTACAGGGTCGAGCCGGCGTAGGCGAGGGCGAGCCCGAACAGCACCGTGGGCAGGCCGTACTGCTCGAAGCCGAACACGGTGCTCAGGGCCCACACCATCGCCGCGGCCACGCCGAGCCCGATCGTGCCGCGCGGGGCCCGGTACGGGCGCGGGAGCCCCGGCGCGTTGCGGCGCAGCAGCCACACGGCGATGCTCGGCAGCCCGATCCCGATCAGATAGGTCAGGTTGGCCGCGGCGATCAGCCACGTGGGATCACCGGCGAGCAGGAACAGGATCGACATCCCGGCGGTGAGCAGGGTCGCCACGACGGGCACGTCCCGGGCGCTGCGGCGCGCGAGCAGACGCGGCAGCAGGCCGTCCTCGGACAGCTGAGACAGCGTGCGCGAGGCGCCGGCCAGTGGCTGCAGGGTTCCGTGGAACATGTTGAACACCATGAAGGCGATCGCCGCCGACTTGGCACCGGCGCCCAGCAGCGGCGCGAAGGTCGGACCGAGGGTGTCGATCAGCTGACCGGACAGGCCGCCGCGGCCGATCGTCCCGAGCCAGATGATCGGCAGCACGATGAAGTACACCGACGCCATCGCGCCGGACGCGAACATCGCCCGCGGCACGTTGCGCGCCGGATCGCGGGTCTCCCCGACGTGGCAGGCGGCGGCCTCGAAGGCCGGGGCGGCGAAGCCGATCAGGTACAGGCCGGCCATCGCGCTGGTGAGATGGCCGAAGACGCCGTGGAACGGCGCGTGCAGGGTGATCGACGCGGCCCGGTGCCAGTCGACGTGACCGCTCAGCACCGGAATGAGCGCCGACAGGAAGGCCAACGCGGCCGACGCGGCGGCCAGCGGCACCGCCAGCCGGGTCACCCAGCGGATGCCGCACAGGTTGACCGCGGTGAACATCAGGACGATGGCGATCGCCAGCACGTGGACGGGGATCGCGTGCAGGTACCACTCGTGCAGGGCCGAGGCGGACAGGATCGCGGTCAACCCGCACGTCGGAACCCAGCCCCACCAGTAACACACCCCGGCCAGGTTGGCCAGCACCGGGCTGTAGGGGCGGAACGCGTCCGCACAGGAGGCGGCGATCCCCCCGACGCGGTTGGGCCACATGAGGACGAGCTCGATCCATCCCGGAGCGGCCGCCCAGCTCAGCAGCAGGCCGACGATCAGCAACGGCACCGCGGCGGTGCCCTGGCTGACGATGATCGCCCCGATGATGAACAGGCTCTGGTTCGACCCCCCCATGGCCAGCGCGGTGGTGCCGATCCAGCCGAGCCGGCGCGGGTGCGGTGGTCCCGCACCGGGCGCGCCGGTGGGCTCGAGGAACGCTCGCGACCTCCCCGGTGCTGGCCCTGCCGCCTGATGTGCCGTCATGCAGACGGTCCATCGGCACCGCTGTGTGAACCCATGAGCCCTAAAACCACAAAATTGTGGTTTCGAGGGTGGGACCGCCTGGGCGCTCAGCGGTGCCGGTGGGTGAGCCGCGCGGGCCGCGGTGGCTCAGCCGCCGGGTCTCAGCGGCCCTTCCACACCGGCTCGCGCTTCTCGAAGAACGCCTGCACCCCCTCCACGACGTCCTCGGTGGACAGCGCCAGCGACAGCTGGCTGCGCAGATAGTCCAGGGCGGGCCCGAGGTCGAGGTCGGCCGAGCGCCACAGGGCGTCCTTGCCCAGCTTCATGATCAGGGGCGAGCGCGCCGCCAGCCTGGCCGCCCAGTCGGCGACCCCGGCGGCGAACGCCTCCGCACCGAGCACCCGGTTCACCAGCCCGATGTCCAGGGCCTGCTGCGCGCTGATGCGCTCGCCCAGCAGCAGCAGCTCGGTCGCCCGCTTGCGCCCGATGTTGCGGATGAGCAGCGCGCTGACCATGAACGGGAAGGTCCCCACGCCGATCTCGGGTGCGCCGAAGCCCGCCTCCTCCTGCGCGATGATCAGGTCACAGGACAGCGCCAGGCCCAGGGCGCCGGCCAGCACGTGCCCGGAGGCGGCACAGATCGACGGCTTGCCCAGCTCGCCCAGCAGCGTGAAGATCCGCGGCAGCAGCTCGGTCCCGGCGTGCTTCTCGATCACCGAGGCGTCAGACCCGAAGGCGCCGAGGTTCGCCCCGGAGGAGAACACCGTGGCGTGGGTGGAGGCGAGCACCACCACCCGGACCGCGGGGTCCGCGCGGGCCTCCAGCAGGGCGGACTCCAGCTCGCCGAGCAGCTCAGCCGACAGCGCGTTGCGCGTCTCGGGCTGGTTGAGGGCGACGGTGGCGACCCCGTCGTCGACCGTGGAGATGAGCGTCTGATAGTCGGGCATACCGCCTGAGGGTATGGGGCGGCCCCCCATCCCGGCGGCAGTGAAAAGTAGAAAGCACTACTCTCCACTTTGACGCCCGACGCCCGACCGAGGAGAGCACCGTCATGGCCACCGAAACCGTCCTGAAGCCCGACCACGCCGCCGCCCAGAAGCACTTCATCTTCACCGCCGAGCACGAGCAGCTGCGCAAGTCGATCCGGCGCTTCGTGGAGACGGAGCTGCGCCCCCACGCCGCCGAGTGGGAGCAGACCACCTTTCCCGACTGGGTCTTCCATCGCATGGGTGAGCTGGACCTGCTCGGCCTCGACAAGCCCGAGGAGCTCGGGGGCCAGGGCGGGGATTACTACACCAGCCTGGTGCTGGCCGAGGAGCTCGCCCGCGCGGAGTCGGGGGGCATGGCGATGGGCGTCGCGGTGCACACCGACATGGCGATGCCGCCGATGATCGCCTTCGGCACCGACGCGCAGAAGCGCCAGTGGGTCGAGCCGGCGATCCGCGGGGAGAAGATCCTCGCCATCGGCATCACCGAGCCCGACGCCGGATCCGATGTGGCGAACATCTCCACCCGGGCGATCTATGACCCGGCCACCGACGAGTACGTGATCAACGGCGCCAAGACCTACATCACCAACGGCCACCGCGCCGACGTGATCGTGCTGGTGACCAAGACCGATCCGGACGCCGGCTATGAGGGGGTCACCCTGTTCCTCGTACCGATGGACTCCCCCGGGGTGAGCCGGGCCAAGGCGCTCGACAAGCTCGGCATGCGCGCCTCCGACACCGCGCTGATCCATTTCACCGACGTGCGCGTGCCGGCCTCAGCGGTCCTGGGTGAGGTCGGCAAGGGCTTCTACCACATCATGTGGGAGCTCCAGGGCGAGCGCCTGATCATGTGCGCGGGGGCGGTGGCCGGAGCCCAGCTGGTGTTCGACAAGACCCTGGAGTACGCCAAGCAGCGCCAGGCCTTCGGGCGCCCGATCGCCAACTTCCAGGTGACGCGGCACAAGTTCGCCGAGATGGCGACCAAGATCGAGACCGCGCGCTCGCTGACCTACACGACGGCCTGGCGCTTCAACAACAAGGAGTACCCGGTGCGCGAGATCTCGATGGCCAAGGTGTACGCGGCCCGCATCGCCGTCGAGGTGGCGGATGAGTGCATCCAGATCCACGGCGGCGCCGGCTACATGACCGAGGTGGGGATCGAGCGGGTGTGGCGCGACATGCGCCTGAACCGCATCGGGGCGGGCACCGACGAGATCATGCTCGAGGTGATCGGCAAGTCCTACGGGATCTGAGGGTGGTGGGTCACGCCGGGTCTGTGGGACCCGGCCCCGCGCCGCTCCCGCCCTTCAACGCCGGGCACGAGGCCTTCCGCGCCGAGGTCCGGGAGTTCGTCGCCGTTGAGCTGGCACCGCACGCGGACGCCTGGGAGGCCGCGGGGTCCTTCCCCGACAGCGTGTTCGGTGCGCTGGCTGACCGCGGCTACCTCGGGCTGAAGTTCGACCCCGCCGACGGCGGCGGCGGTGACCGGCTGGCCGACGCGGTGTTCGTGGAGGAGCTGGCCCGCTGTGGCTCGGGGGGCCTGGCCGCGGGGATCGGCGCCCATGCCGGCATCGCCCTGCCGCCGATCGCGACGTTCGGCACTCCGGAGCAGAAGGCGCGCTACCTGGCGCCGGGCATCCGCGGGGAGCGGATCGCCGCGCTGGCCATCACCGAGCCGGGCGCGGGCTCTGACGTGGCGTCGATCACCACGGCTGCGCGCCGGGTGACCGACGGCTGGTGCGTCTCGGGCGCCAAGCAGTTCATCACCGGCGGGGTCCGCGCCCGCACGCTGGTCACCGCGGTCAAGACGACGGCGGAGGGCGGCCACCACGGCCTGTCCTTCCTCGTCATCGACAACGATCCCCCACCCCACCCCGGCGGCCGCGGCGCGCCGGGCATCGACGCCCGGCCGATCGCCAAGCTCGGCTGGCATGCCTCGGACACCGCCCTGATCGGCTTTGACGACGTGTTCGTCCCCCAGGAGAACCTGCTCGGGTCCGAGAACGGCGGCTTCGCGCTGATCATGGCCAACTTCCAGTGGGAGCGGCTGCTGCTCTGCCTCGGCGCGGTGGGCGCGATGCAGTGGTGTCTGGACACCACGGTCGCACTCGCCGACGCCCAGAGCACCCGCCACGCCCTGGCCGAGATCGCCGTCACCCTGGAGGCCGCCCGCGCGATCACCTACGCCACCCTGGCCGGCGTCTGCGCCGGTGCCGACATGCTGGCCCTGGTGACCGCGGCCAAGCTGTTCACCCAGCGCGCCGCCGTGGAGGTCGCCGACGCCTGTCTGCAGATCCACGGGCTGGCGGGCTACCACGCCGACGGCGGCATCGAGCGGGCGCTGCGCGACGCGCGCCTGGGTCCGATCGGCGGGGGCAGCGACGAGATCATGAAAGAGATCCTGGGGCGCTCGCTCGGCATCTGAGCGCGCTAGCCTCCGCGCCACATGGGGCCAAGCACTTCGCCACCGGGTGGCTCGCTGCCGCGTTATGAGGGCGCCGACCCGGCCTGGGGGTCACCCGATCCGCGCGTGCCGGGCCCGCTCAACGTCGGTGAGACCGTGCGAACGGCGCTGGGCCTGTACGGCGCTGACGCGCTGAAGCTGTGGCAGGTCATCGCCCTCGTGGTCATTCCGGTCCAGGCGCTGGTGTTCGGGCTGCGCGCCATCACCCTCCCCAGCGGCGCGTTCCTGTCTCACCACACCATCTACGCCCAGCCGGGCACCAGCGACCGCGGGTACGTCGCCATCTCGAGCCTGGGTGAACTGCTGGCCGCGCTCGCGCTGCTCGTCTGCGTGGGGGCCACCTACCGGATCCTGCTGGGCCGCCACCTCCATCACCCGGCGGACCTGGTCACGTCGCTGAACTTCGCGCTGGAGCGGGTGGCCCCGCTGCTGTGGGTCTCGATCCTCGTCGCCGGGTGCGTGATCATCGGCCTCATCCTCGTCATCGTGCCCGGCGTTTACCTGTTCGTCAGCTTCGCCGTCGCGGTGCCGGTGCTCATGGCCGAGGACCGGCGGGGCCTGGCCGCGCTGGCGCGCTCGCGGGAGCTCATCGCCGGCCACTGGTGGCATGTGCTCGGCGCCATCCTCGTCGCGGCGGTCGTCGCCGTGGTGGGTGAGGTGCTCATCAACCTGGTGGCCGACGCAATCGTCTCCGGGGTGAGCCCGCACTCGGTCACCGGTCTGCTGCTCATCACCGCGATCGTCAACGTCCTCCTCTCGATCGTCTTCTTCCCCTTCACCGCCGCGGTCCCCGTGGTCATCTACGTCGATCTGCTGCTGCGCCGCGGCGACCCCCAGCTCGAGCGGCTGCTCGCCTGAGCTCCGCGGGCTAAACCAGAGTTACTCGACCGGCTTTATGTAGAATTGGCCTCCCCCACCAGGAGGCCTCCATGAGCCCCAGCATCGCCGACGAGCTGACCACCCAGGAAGACACCCTGGCCCAGCAGCTCCCCGACAGCGCCAACGCCGCATTCGCCACCGAGCAGGCCGAGCTCGACGCGCGCCCGACCCCGCCCGGCGCCGTGGCCGTGGGCGACCGGATCGAGGACTTCGCGCTCAGCGACCAGACCGGTCAGACCCGGCGGTTGAGCGAGCTCACCGCCGACGGCCCCGCAGTGATCGTCTTCTACCGCGGCGGCTGGTGCCCGTTCTGCAGCGTCGCCCTGCGCGGTTATGAGCGCGACCTGGTGCCCCAGCTCCAGGACCAGGGTGGCCAGCTCGTGGCCATCTCGCCCGAGCGGCCCGATGCGTCACTGAGCACCCAGGAGCAGCACGAGCTGACCTTCACCGTGCTCAGCGACTCCGGCGCCGCCCTGGCCGAGTCACTCGGCATCGCCTTCCAGCCCGTGGACGGCGCCCTGGCGGCCCAGCGGTCGATCGGCCTCGACATCCGTGAGGGGCGCGACGACAACGCCACGCGGCTGCCCTACCCGACCGTCCTCGTCATCGATCGCGAGCGCACGGTGCGCTTCGTGGACATCCAGACCAACTACGTGCACCGCACCCCGGTCGAGCCGATCCTCGACGCTCTGGGGTCGCTCGGCGCCGCGGCGCGGTGACCCGCGCGCCCCGATCCTGAGGGCCCGTCCCAGCGGCGTGGGATCATTGACCGGGAAGTGGACTCCATCCGCGGCAAGCTGCTCATCGCCGGACCCACGCTCCAGGATCCGAACTTCTGGCGCACGGTGATCCTCGTGGTCGAACACACCGAGGAGGGCGCCCTCGGCCTGGTGCTCAACCGCCCGTCGGAGACCACGGTCGGTGAGGTGGTGCCCCAGCTGTCTGAGCTGGTGGATCCGTATGAGGAGGTGCTGGTCGGCGGTCCCATGCAGCCGGGCGCGGTGATCGTGTTGGCCGACTTCATGGATCCGGAGGAGGCGGCGCTGATCGCCTTCGAGGACATCGGGGTGATGGGTGCGGGCTCTGAGCCGGCCGACCTCGTCGGCGGGGTCCGCTGCGCCCGGGCCTTCGCGGGGCACGCCGGCTGGGGTCCGGGCCAGCTCGACGGGGAACTCGAGCGCGGCGACTGGATCCTCGAGCCGGCCCAGCGCACCGACGCCTTCACCCCCGAGCCGGCTGAGCTGTGGTCAGACGTGCTCATCCGCAAGGGCGGCAGCTTCGCGCTGGTCGCGCGGATGCCCCCGGACCCCTCGACGAACTGACCTCCCCCTCCCCCGGCTCAGATCGCCGGTGAGCGCCTAGCATCTCAGATCATGGAGGCCCACGACCACGCCCACGCGCCGACCTTTGATCGCCGCGCCGACGCCCAACGCCTGAAGACCGGCCTGGTCCTCCTCGTCGCCTTCATGGCGGTGGAGATCGGCGTCGGCGTCGCCGCCCATTCCCTGGCCCTGCTGTCGGACGCCGCCCACATGCTGACCGACGCCTTCGCCCTGGCGGTGTCGCTGTTCGCCGCCCGCCTGGCCATGCGCCCGGCCGGCGGCGTGATGACCTTCGGCCTCGGCCGCGCCGAGATCCTCTCGGCCGAGGCCAACGCGCTGACCATGCTCGTGCTGTCGGGTCTCATCCTGTTCGGCGCGATCGAACATCTCCTCCATCCCGTCAGCGTGCAGGGCTGGCCGGTGCTGATCGTGGCGCTGGTGGGGATCGTGGTGAACCTGGTGATCGTGCGGGTGCTCGGGGGGCATGGGCATGCCGGGCACGGACATGCCCATGGCGCAGCGGGGGAGCACCGTGACGACGCCGAGCCCGCCCACAGCTTGAACATCCAGGGGTCGCTGGCCCACATCGCCACCGACCTGTTCGGCTTCGTGGTCACCGCCATCGGCGCCGGGGTGATCCTGCTCACCGGTTTCGCCCGCGCCGACGCGATCGTCTCCCTGTCGATCGCCGCGGTGATGATCTACGGCGGCTGGCCGCTGCTCATCAAGTCGGTGCGGGTGATGATGGAGGCGGCGCCAGCCGGCGTCGACCCGGTGGAGATCGGCAACCGACTCGCCGCCCGGCCCGGGGTCACCGAGGTCCACGACCTCCACGTCTGGGAGGTCACCTCGGGCTTCCCCACCCTGTCGGCCCACATCGTCGTCGACGCCGGACACGACTGCCATGAGGTGCGCAGCGAGCTCTCCCAGCTGCTCGAGGACGAGTACGCCATCCCCCACTCCACCCTTCAGGTCGAGCACGCCCCCGCGGCCCAGGCCCCGCTGCAGATCGAGGTGCTCGAACGTGGCTGAGTTCCGCCTCCGGGGCGCCGGCGGCACCGAGCTGGCCGTGCAGGTGTGGGAGACCGACGGGCCCCGCGGGATCGTCGTGCTCTCCCACGGCTTCGGCGAGCACATCGGCCGCTACGGTCACGTCGCCGCGCGGCTCAATGACGCGGGCTTTCTCGTGGTCGGACCCGATCATCACGGTCACGGCCACTCCAGCGGCCACCGCGGCATGGTCGACTTCGCGCGCAGCGTCGCGGACCTCGACTCCGTGGTGCTGTCCCAGCGCGAGGTCCACCCCCAGCTGCCAATCGTCCTGCTCGGCCACAGCATGGGTGGCGCCCTCGCCCTGCGCTACGCCGTCGTCCACCAGGACCGCCTGGCCGGGTTGATCCTGTCGGCCCCGCTGGTCACGGTGGACGCCCATCCCCTGGTCAAGCTCGCCGGCGCGATCATCGCGCGTATCTGCCCGCGCCTGCCGTTGGTCGAGCTCGATCCCGCCCTGGTCAGCCGCGACCCGGCCGTGGTGGCGGCCTATGAGGCGGACCCCCTGGTCCGCCACCAGCCGATCCCCGCGGGCACCGCGCTGGAGTTCGTGCGCCACGCCGGCACGATCCTCGACGCCGCCGAGGACATCTCCCTGCCCACGCTGCTGCTGTGGGGGACCGCGGACGGGCTCTGCCCGCCCGCCGGGGCCCGGGCGCTGGCCGACGCCCTGGAGTCAGCTTCGCTCAGCACTCGTTCCTTCGCAGGACTGTTCCACGAGATCTTCCAGGAGCCCGAGCGCGATGTCGTCCTCGACGCGATGGTCACCTGGCTCGCCCTCCACATCGCGTGAGTCCCTCCAACAAGCTGCACCTGGGGGCCTTTGACCAGGTGGTCGACGGCTGGATCAACACCGACGTCAGCCCCCACCTCCTGCTCGCCCGCATCCCCGGTGCCGGGGCGCTGCTGCACCGCCTGGGCCGGCTCTCAGACGATCGCTACGCCGCCTATGCCGACGGTCGCTTCCGCGCTCTGCGCTACCTCGACCTCACCCGGCCCCTGCCCTTCCCCGACGACGCCGTCGGCGCCATCTACTCCTCCCACACCCTGGAGCATCTGCATGTGGACGCGGCCGAGCGGGTCCTGGCCGAGTGCCATCGGGTGCTCGTGCCCGGTGGGGTCCTGCGGATCGCCGTGCCGAACCTCGACGCGACGGTCTCGGTGTATGACCCCGGCGACCCCGACGCGTTCCTCGACGGCATCTACCAGGGCCGCAGCGCCTCTGACAACCGCCACGCCCGGCACTGGTGGCACTACAACGCCGTCTCCCTCGGCGCCCGGATGCGCGCCGCCGGCTTCATCACGGTGACCGAATGCGGCTTCCGCCAGGGTGCCTGCCCGGACCTCGAGGTCATCGAGACGCGCGAGTGGTCGCTGTTCATGGAGGCCGTGAAGTAGCGGGTCAGGCGTTCTGCTCGTACAGCGTGCGGATGCGGCGCAGCACCTCGTTGGCCACGGCCTGCTGCTGGCCGCGGCTGGGGTCCTCCACCGGGGTGAAGGCGACCGGCTCACCGTAGTGCACCGACACCCGGGGGAACTGACCCCGTTTCCAGTTGCGGATCCGGTGTGAACCGATGATCGCCACCGGCACCACCGCCGCACCGGTCTCCAGTGCGAGGCGTCCCATGCCGGGCTTGGCCTCGGCGGAGATCTCCCCGTTGCGGGTGCGGCCGCCCTCGACGTACATGCCGAGACAGCCGCCGCGGCGCAGGATCGTCTGGGCGGTGAGGAAGGCGTCCTCATCCCGGCTGCCCCGGCGCACCGGGAACACCCCGCCGTGGCTGTAGATCCAGGTCTTGACGCTGCGCTTGTTGAACATGTGGGACTTGGCCATGAACTGGACGTGGCGGCGCAGGAAGGCCGCGCACATGAAGTGATCCATGAACGACCCGTGGTTGGGCGCGATGATCACCGGCCCGTTGGGCACGTTCTCGGTGTGGTACGCCCGGCCGCGGTAGACGAACAGGATGATCAGGGTGACCAGGCCGCGCACGACCTGGTAGATCCACTCCGGTTCATGGTCCCGCGTCCGCGCGTGATACTCGCTGAAGTACTCCGCCGGGCGCTCGTCCTTGTAGACCTGGTCGGGCAGCTTGACGTCGGCCCGCCGCTTGGCCTCGGCGGCCTCATTGGCGGCCGCACGGCCCTTGGCGCGCCGGGTGCGGGCGGACCGCTGGGGCCCCGGCCCGGGAACATCGCTGGTTGAGCTCACGCGCTGACGATATCGACCGGGGCCGGCGCAGAGCGCAATTCGCGAACGTCGCGCAGTCCCAGCGTCACCACCATCAGGGCGAGCGAGACGATGCTGGTGGCGAGCATGGCGCCGCGCAGGCCGATGCCGGTGGCCAGTGGGCCGGCCACCGCGGTGCCCAGCGGCATGAGCAGATAGGAGCCCGCGTAGTCGTAGGAGACGACGCGTGAGATGGTCTCGGCCGGGACGTGCTCCTGCAGCGCGGTCCACCAGAGGGTGTTGAAGGCGATCACCCCGATCCCGGAGATGAGCTGCAGCGGGCCGACGAGGGCGAGGGGCAGGCGCAGGGCCAGCAGCGCCGCCGGCAGCACGCTGGGCGCACACACGAGGACGCCGACGAGCAGCGGGCGCCGGGGCTTGAAGCGCAGCAGCACCACCCCGCCCAGCAGGGTCCCCCCTGACCACAGCACCGACAGCAGCGCAAAGGCGGGGGCGCCGTCGTACCAGCGGCGGGTGGCCAGCGGGGCGAACACGTCCCAGGTGGCGTTCAGCGCGTTGGCCAACGCGAAGGTGATGACCATCGCCCACACCCAGGTCCGGCTGATGAACTCACGGAAGCCGTCACGCAGGTCAGACAGCATCGAGGCGCGCGCGCCCCGCGGCGCCGGGGCGTCGCCCACCCCGGGTCCGAGCTGGGACAGGCACAGCGCGCTGAGGCCGTAGGAGACCGAGTCGGCCATCAGGCCCCAGGCGCCGCCGACGGCCACCACGAGCAGGGCGCCGAGGGCGGGTCCGATGATGCTGGAGGCGGCCCCGGCGATGCTCTGCATGGCGTTGGCCTCCTGCTTGTGCTCACCCGCCAGGGCGGGCAGGAGCCCACTGGCGGCAGGCTGGAAGAACGCGCTGGCCGCGCCGAGGAGGATCTGGGAGATGATCAGCTCGCCCAGGTCGGCGCTGTGGGTGACCAGGAGGATGCCGATGGCCGCCTGGCCAGCGAGGCGGACCAGATCGGCCCCCATCATCACCCGCCGCCGGCTGATGCGGTCGCCGATCACCCCGGCGAGCAGGATCACCGCGACCTGGGCCGCCAGCTTGGCCGCGAGGATGACGCCCAGGTCGACAGCCGAGTGGGTGAGATCCAGGACCGCCCAGGTGAGGGCGATCACGACGATGCCATCGCCGAGATTGGACACCAGGGTCGCGCCGAAGACGTAGCGCAGATCCCTGAGCCCGAGCACCTTGAGTTGTGCGGTCCACCCCACTGGAGGTGGGCATTTTCACCCGTTTCGCACCCGCACGCGGGCACGTCGATCGTCAGTTAAGTGGCAATACGAGGTTCGGGCGATCGATCAGATGCTCGTCGTGGATCGGCACCACGCCGGTGGCGATGGAGAAGAACTCGATCACGTGCGCCCCCCAGCCGTGGGAGGCTTCCTTGAGCTGCACCGCCACCAGACCCTGGGCCTGGATCTCCTGCGCTTCCGCCTGCATCCGGCCCATGGCCAGCTCGCGCGCCTCGTACAGCGCCTGGGTGAAGTTCTCCATCTCCTGATTGCGGAAGGCCTGGCGCCACATCTGGCGCATCGTCTGATGGGCGACGTGGTAGACGCAGTTGCCCATGACCAGCCCCACGGGCCGGTAGCCGGCGCGCAGCAGGATGGAGAAGTCCTGTCCGGAGAGGTCGCTGGTGAACGGCCGGCCGTTGGGCGCCCGGTGCAGCACGCCCTCACGGTGGCGCACCGCCGTGCCCACGGCGATGAACTCGGCCATGTCCTGGCCCCAGGCGTAGCGTCCGATCTGCAGCCGCACGCCGACGATCCCGTCGGCGCCGAGCTGGTCGGCCTCCTCCTCCATGCGCGTCATCGCCAGCTCCCGGGCGTGGTACATCGCCTGGGTGAGGACGTTCATCTCCTGGCTGGAGTTGTACATCGCCTGCTGGAAGCCGATGTGGTAGATCGAGCTGCCGAGCACCATGCCCAGCGGCTCAAAGCCCGCCTCCTTGACGAGCAGGAACTCGTTCACCGACAGGTCGGAGGTGAAGAACCCGCGGGAGACGTCCTCCTTCATCCGGGCGATCCGGTTGCGCCCGGACTCCGGCAGGCCCGTCAGCGCACCGGCCTCGTAGGCGCCGGCGTGGGGCGCCTCGCCGTCCGCGGGCGCCCCGCCCCCGTTCGCGTTCGCCCCCCCGTTCGCATCGGCACCGCCGCCAGACCCGGGGCCGGCGGCGGCCCCGGACCGGCTCGAGTCCTCGTCACGTCGTCCGAACAGCGGCATGGTCCTCTCCTGTCTGTCTAGCTGTCGAGCAGGCGCTCGAGCGCCTGGCGGGTCTGCAGGCTGCGCCGGGCCTCGTTGCCGAGCACCTCGATCAGGCCCCCGAGCCAGTCGTCGATGTCGATCCGCTCGCGCTTGAGCACGATGCCGCCTGACAGCTTGGAGCGCATGGCGTCGATCGCGGTCCCGTTGCGGCGCAGCTCCAGGCGCTGGCCGTCGGCCTCGACGGCGATCTCCTTGACCAGCTTGGGACCGCGGAAGCCCTGGCGCACGCGGACCACTGACACGGCGGCGGGGACGGCATCCTCGAGCTTGGTGGCGATCACCTCCATG
>CAZZVR010000033.1:20818-24048 GCA_964657595.1 Burkholderia sp. PAMC 26561
ACGCCGCCAGCATGTCGAGCTCAAAGCCGCCGTCGTCGGCCGACCGCTCCAGGGCGCCGTCGCCGCCGATGCGCTCGAGGGAACCGTCGTCGGGTGCCATGCGTTAAAGGCTACCCGCGCAGGGCCCGAGAGCTACCTCACGTCGGTGAGGGCGCAGCGGCCGGCGCGTCAGCGGGCTGGATCCAACCGGTGGCGCGCTCGGTGGCCCGGTGCCAGTCGGCCAGCAGCGTCTCGCGCTGATCCTGGCTCATGTCCGGCTCGAAGTGCCGACGCTCTGACCAGTGCTCGGCCACACCGCTGAGCGTCCACAGCCCGATCCCCACGCCGGCCAGGTAGGCGGCGCCCAGCGCCGTCGTCTGGCTGACCTGGGGCAGCAGGACCGGCACGCCGAGCAGGTCGGCCTGGAACTGCATCAGCCAGGCGTTGTCGGTGGCGCCACCGTCGGCGCGCAGTTCGCTGAGGGGGCGACAGCCCGGCACCGCCGCCATGGCGTCGATCGCGTCGACGGTCTGGAAGGCGATCGCCTCCAGGGTCGCCCGCGCGATGTGGGCGCGGGTCGACCCGCGGGTCAGCCCGACGATCGTCCCCCGCGCGTAGGGATCCCAGTGCGGGGAGCCCAGACCGGTCAGGGCGGGCACGAAGTAGACCCCGTCGTTGGTCTCGAGGCTGGCGGCCAGCGCCTCGGTCTCGGACGCCTCGGCGATGATCCCCAGCCCGTCGCGCAGCCACTGCACGGCCGCGCCGGTCACGAAGATCGACGCCTCCAGGGCGTAGGACGGGCGCGAACCCACGGCCACCGCGACGGTGCTCAGCAGACCGTCCACCGGTGCGGGGACCGTGTACCCGGCGTTGAGCAGGACGAAGGAGCCCGTGCCGTAGGTGTTCTTGCCCATCCCCGGGTCGAGGCAGGCCTGGCCGAACAGGGCGGCCTGCTGGTCACCGGCCACCCCGGCGATGGGCACGGCGTGACCGTGCAGGCGCTCGCTCACCGTGCTGGCGAGCGGCCCGCAGCTGGTGGCCACCCGGGGCAGCCAGGCGGGGTCGATGTGCCCGAACAGCTCCAGCAGCTCCGGACACCACTCACCGCGGGTGATGTCGA
The DNA here is from genome assembly GCA_964657595.1 of Burkholderia sp. PAMC 26561. GTDB lineage: Bacteria > Actinomycetota > Thermoleophilia > Solirubrobacterales > Solirubrobacteraceae > Palsa-465. Next base: position 21,918 of record CAZZVR010000033.1, read on the forward strand.
ACAGCAGGGTCCGCGACGCGTTGGTGGGATCGGTCACCAACTCACCGCTGAGGCGGTGGATCAGCCAGGCGTCGATGGTGCCGAACACCGCCCGGCCGGCCTCGGCGCGAGCCCGCAACCCGTCGACGTTCTCGAGCAGCCAGGCGATCTTGGTGGCCGAGAAGTAGGGGTCGAGGGTCAGACCGGTGAGCTCGCGCACGCGCGCCTCATGCCCAGCCCGGCGCAGCGCGTCACAGTCCCCGGCGGTGCGCCGGTCCTGCCAGACGATCGCTCGGTGCAGCGGCTCGCCGGTGCTGGGGTCCCAGACACACACGGTCTCGCGCTGGTTGGTGATGCCGACGGCCAGCAGTTCACCGTCGCGCACGTCCGCGTCGGCGAGGGCAGCCCCGGCGACGGCATGGGTGACCGCCCAGATGTCCTCGAGGTCGTGCTCGACCCAGCCCGGGCGCGGGAAGTGCTGGTCGAACTCCGCCGCGGCCTGGCCGACCAGTTCGCCCGCGGCGTCGAACACCAGACAGGTGGTGCCGGTCGTGCCCTGGTCGATCGCGAGGATCATCTCCACCGCGATCCTAGGCGCCTGGGCCCGCGGGCGGGGCGGCCGGTGTCCGTGGCGCCTGGGTCAGATTCCGCCGCGGCCGGCCAGGAAGGCGCCACCGCAGACGATCGCGAACGCGAACGCGATCAGCATGGGATGACCCAGCCGCACCCCGAGGGCGCTCAGCCGGGAGTGGTTGCGCCGCCGCAACACCATCTCACGCCTACTGCACGAACTCACGAACAGTTTCGATTCAGTCATCAGGCTCCCGGGTGGGGTGAGACCGGCTGGACGATGGAGATTCAAACAGCGACGGCGGACGGACACCGCGATGCCAATAAGCTACGGGCGCGCGAATGAGGAGGATGGAGCTGTGGCGAACGTAGAAGCGCATATCACCGGCACGGTGTGGAAGATCGAGGTCGGGGTCGGGGACAGCGTCGAGGAGGGCGACACCGTGGTGATCCTCGAATCGATGAAGATGGAGATGCCCGTCGAGGCCGAGGACTCCGGCGTGGTCCGTGAGATCCGCTGTGTCGAGGGCCAGTCGGTCACCGAGGGTGAGACGCTCGTTGTCCTCGAGTGAGTCGACGCCCGCGGCTGGGCGCCTGGTGCTCGACGAGCCCGCTCCGGGCGTCGCGCGCCTGACCATCTCGAACCCGGCCAAGCGGGGCGCGCTGGACCACGCGATCCTCGACCGGTTCGTGGAGGTCATCCCCCGCCTCGACCAGCGCTGCCTCATCATCACCGGCGAGGCGCGCACCTTCTCGGCCGGCTATGACCTCGTCACCGCGGCCGCCGATCTGTCTCAGGCCCCCGACGAGCGGTTCGCTGAACGGGCCGAGGCGCTCATCGCCCATCCCTTCACGGCGGCGATCGAGGCGATCGAGGGGTTCGCCTTCCCCACCGTCGCGTCCCTCAACGGCCACGCCATCGGCGGCGGTCTGGAGCTGGCGGTGGCCTGTGACCTGCGGATCGCGGCCGCGGGCATCCAGGTCGGCATGCCGCCGGCCAAGCTCGGGCTGGTCTACTCCCACACCGGCATCCGCCGGTTCATCGAGACCGTCGGGGCGGCGCGCACGCGTGAGCTGTTCCTCACCGCCCAGCGCTATGACGCCGCCACCGCGGCCGGCTGGGGTCTGATCAACGCCGTCACCCCGCTCGAGGCGCTGGCGGACACGACGCTGGCCCTGGCGTCGGAGATCGTCGCCAACGCACCGCTGGCTCAGACGGGCAACAAGCGCGTCATCGACGCGGTGATCGCCGCCGCGTGGGAGATGGACCCCACCCTGGAGGCCGAGCTCGTGGCCCTGCGGCGTGCCTGCTTCTCCTCCGCCGATTTCCGCGAGGGCGTCAGCGCCTTCTCCCAGAAGCGCGCGCCGGTCTGGCAGGGCCGCTGACATGCGCCGGGCACGCTGGGTCCCCCTGATCGTCCTGGTGGCGCTCCTGGCGCTGCCCGCGGGGGCGCTGGCCAACGCCTACACCCAGGTCGCGGCGGTCTATGCCCAGTCGGGTACCGGCCAGCTCCCGGCCTGTCAGTTCTCCAGCGCCGAGCTCGAGGCCGCCCTGAAACAGGCGCCGAGTTACAACTACCAG
>CAZZVR010000034.1:0-23887 GCA_964657595.1 Burkholderia sp. PAMC 26561
CCGTTCACCGGCGAGCCCGGGGCCTTCACCCGCACCACCGGGCGCAAGGACTTCGCCCTGGCCCCACCCGGCCGCTCCTACCTGGAGGAGATCCAGGCCGCCGGCCAGCCGGTCCACACCGTGGGCAAGACCGGCCAGCTCATGGCCGGGGTCGGCGTCGATGTCGAGCATCCCGGATCCACCAACGCGGCTGCCCTGGCGCAGACCGGTGAGCTGATCGACGGGCTGGACGCCGGGATGGTGTTCACCAACCTGGTGGAGACCGATCAGATCTATGGGCACCGGCATGACACCGCCGGCTTCGCCGGTGCGCTGACGGACATCGATGGCCACATCGGCGGCTGGCTGGGCGCACTCGGAGAGGACGACCTGCTCGTCATCACCGCCGACCACGGGGTCGACCCCGCCTCGCCCCATCACGACCACACCCGCGAGTACGCCCCTCTGCTGGCGGTCTTCCCCGGTGCCGCGGGTCGCCACGACGGCGAGCTCGCCGACGTCGGCGCCAGTGTTCTGAAGTGGCTCACCCAGACCGACGCGCCGGGCCTGCCGGGACGGTCGTTCATCCGTGCCTGAGCTCCCCGAGGTCGAGACGATCCGGCGCCAGCTGGCGCCCCATGTCGAGGGCCGCAGGCTTGAGCACGTCGAGATCCTCGACCCCCGTTGGACCATGCCCGACGCCCCCGAGCCGGTCGTCCAGGCCCTGACCGGAGCGGAGGTCCGGACCCTCGGGCGGGCAGGCAAGTACCTCATCTGGGAGCTCGATTCTGAGCGCTACCTGCTCCAGCACCTGCGCATGACCGGCGCGCTGCTGTGGGATCCCGACGTCGAGCCTCTTCACACCCGGGTGCGCCTGAGACTCTCTGACGGCCACCGGATCGCCTACGTCGACCCGCGCCGATTCGGGACCGCGCACCTCATGGGCTCCGCCGCCCAGCGCGACGCCTACCTCGGGGCCCGGCTGGGGCCCGAGCCGCTCACTCCGGCGTTCAGCGCCGCACGGCTGCGCGACGCCGCCCGGGGCCGTTCAGCGCCGGTCAAGGCCTTCATCCTCGACCAGCGTCAGATCGCGGGGGTCGGCAACATCTACGCGGACGAGTCACTCTTCCGCGCCGGGATCCATCCGCTGCGTGCGGCGGGAAAGCTGGCGCCCGGTCAGTGGGAGACCCTCAAGGCGGCGATCGAGACCTCCCTCAGCTTGGGCATCGACGCCAAGGGCGCCTCGATCGACGACTTCCGCCATGTCGACGGTCAGCGGGGATCCTTTCAGGACCTGTTCCTCGTGTTCGGGCGCACGGGCCAGCCGTGTGTGAACTGCGGTACCCCGATCACCAAGCTCGTGGTGGGCGGGCGCGGGACGCACGTGTGCGAGCACTGCCAGCCGCGTCCGCGACGGTCAAGATCCTCGAAATGATGGCTCTGGCCATCATTTCGAGGATCTCGCGCTAACTCTCGATCGCCAGCAGCTCGTTGAGCTTGCCGGCGCGGTCGATCGCCCGCAGCTCGTCGAAGCCGCCCACGACGCTGCCGTTGACGACGACCTGGGGGAAGGACCAGCCACCGGTCAGTCCGGTCAGCTTGTCGCGGTCCTCTGCCGAGCGGGTCATGTTGACCTCGGTGAAGTCGACCCCCCGCTTCTTCAGCAGCGCCTTGGCGCCCTCACAGAACGGGCACATGGTGGTGGAATACACGGTGACGTCAGCCATACTTCACTAAAGATAGCCGTGGGGCAGACAATCAAAACCGAGGCGATCGTCCTGCGATCGATCCGTTATGCCGAGGCCGACCGCATCCTCCACGTCTACACGCCGGACCGGGGCCGTGTGTCGGCGATCGCCAAGGGGGCCCGGCGGGCGAAATCCCGCTTCGGGGCGCGCCTCGAGCCCTTCATGCAGGTCGAGCTGATGCTGCGCGAGGGCCGGTCGGAGCTGATGACGGTGACCGGGGTCGACACCGTCGACGCCCGGCCGGGACTGTGGGAGTCCGCCCCGTCGCTCAACGGAGCCGCCCGGGCCTGTGACGCGGTGAGCCGGCTGTTTGAGACCGACGATCCCCACCCCGAGGTGTTCACGTTGCTGGCCAACGAGCTGAGCCTGCTGGCGGCCGGTCCCGGTGCGCTCAACGCCGGGGATGGATCCGTGCTCGACGCCTACGCGGCCAACGGACTGTCCTTCCGCCTCAAGCTGCTGCTCGCCGCGGGGATCGTGCCCCAGCTCGGCTCGTGTGCCGGATGTGGGGAGCAGGAGCACCTGACCGCCTTCTCCGCCGCGGCCGGCGGCGTGGTCTGCTCGGCCTGTGAGGCGGGCGCGTTCCGGCTCGACCGCGAGGCCTATGAGTTCATGGTCGCCGCGCTGGGCCGACCGCTGGCCGCGGTGCCGGCCGCCCGCAGCCGCTCACTGGCCCAGGCCGAGCGGGCGATCCGTGAGACGGCCGAGCATCACGCCAACGTGCGGCTACGGCCCGTCAGCGCCTAGCTGCCGAGCCCCGAGTCAGGCGCTGACCGGTGCGAGGGGATGGATGGCGGGCGGGACGGCGAATGCGTCGGCTGCGGCGCCCAGGGCTGCCTGGATGTGGGGGGTCTGCATGTGCGCGTCGAGGTCGGCCTGGGACGTCCACAGCTCGACGGTGACGAACGTCTGGGCGTCGACGTCGGACCGGTAGAGCTCATAGCTGACACACCCCGGCTCGGCGCGGGTCGGCTCCACCAGGCTCTTCAGGGCGCGCTCGAGCACGTCCTCGGAGCCGGGTTTGGCGGTGAGTACGGCAACCACGTGGAGATCGGGCATGGGGCTCGCTTTCGTCTCGGGAGGGGGAATGGGTCGACCTAGCGTCGCGCATTCCCCCTCCCATTGACGTGACCGGACCCGGAGGCGCGTCTTGGCCCCCAGGTCCGTGACGTGCCGGATCTAGAAGTGCGTCCTGGTCCTCCAGGTCCGTGACTTGGTCGTGCCGAAGGCGAACGACGTGGCGCTGGTGAAGGTGCTCGAGGGGTTGAGCACCACTGACGGCCAGCCGGCCTGGCCGATGTGGTTGGGGGCATCCGGGTAATGCTGGGTCTCCAGCGTGAAGCCGGCTCCCTGGCGGTAGATGTGCCCGCTGGTCCCGACCAGGTCTCCGACGAGGAAGTTGCTCGAGTAGAACTGCACCCCGGGCTGATCGGTGGAGGTCGCCATGGTGATCCCGGTGTCGGGATCGAAGCCCAGTGCGGCCAGCCGGAACCCGGATCCGTTCAGCACCCAGTTGTTGTCGTAGCCGTGGCTGATGATCAGCTGGGGGTAGGGCTGGTTCCCGCCGTCGGGCCGGGCGGCATCGGTCAGGTACTCACCGATCGGGTGCAGCGTGCGGAAGTCATAGGCGGTCTTGGCCACCGGCGTGAAGCTCACCGGGATCTGATTGGTGTTGACCGGCTGGTAGCGGTTGGAGTTGATCGCCAGCTGCTGGCCGTACACCGACCCGGAGGACTCCCCGCCGAGGTTGAAGTAGCTGTGGTTCGTCACGTTGACCACTGTGGCCAGCGTCGTCGAGGTGTTCTGGATCTGGTAGTGCAGCGCGAGCGTGTTGCGGTCGGTCAGCTCGTAGGTGACCGTGGCGGTGAGGGTGGCGGGAAAGCCGGTACAACCGGGGCTGAGGCTGACCAGGCAGCCGGTGCCCGAGGGGAACGAGTCGCTGAGACGCAGCCCGACGTAGCCCCGGCCGGTGATCGGCGTGGCCTGCCAGACCGAGGTGTTCCAACCCAGGTAGCCGCCGTGCAGCGTGTTGGCGCCGTTGTTGGCGTCGAGGGTGTAGGACACGCCGTTGTTGGCACAGCTGCCACACGACATGGTGAAGGTGTGGTTGGCGATGCGGTTCGCGTACTGGCCGATGATGGCCCCGAAGTAGACGTCACCGGAGCCGCCCGCGAGCGGGTAGGGCGTGCTGCTTGCACCCTGGGTGAAGTCGGCGACGTAGTCCGCCAGATTGGGAAAGCCGAGGACCACGTCACGGAGCTTGCCTGAGCGGTCGGGGACGTCCAGCGCGGTGAGATCGCCCCCGTAGTTGGTGATCTTGGCGCGCATCCCGTTGGGGTTGGTCAGCGTGTACAGGCTGACCGGCGTTCCGCCGACGCTGCCCCAGGGCTGGCTGACCACCCGGCCACTGCCCGACCGGGCCGGCTGGGCATGGGTTCGCGTGGATGCGAGTGCGCTGGAGCACCACGCCAGGCTGGCGATGAGACAGACGGCGAGTGCCGTGAGTCCACGCCGCGGCGTGGCGCCGCGGGGTTCTGCGATGTTCATGACTCTCCTCCTTCGATGGGACGGTCCGCACCGCGTTCAAGCTCGGCCCTGGCCGAGCGATGACAGCGTCGATGCGGCGGTGTGATCGTTCACACCGTGCTGTTGACGCCACGCTAACACTCCGATGGCGGGGTATGTGCCGGTTCGGCGAGGACGGGGTCCGCCGGTGTCAGAATCGGTCGCGTGAACCCAGCGGCGCCCAGTCACCCCAGCGGACCGGTCGCCGACGCCTTCGCCGCCCGGATCGTCGCCCGTGAGCGCGAGGATCTCAGCCCCCTGGCGGTGCGCTCCTACCCGGCGCTGCGGGCCCGGCCCGAGCCCGACTGCGGTCTGCGTACTCCGTTCCAGCGCGACCGCGACCGGATCGTCCATTCCAAGTCCTTCCGGCGGCTCAAGCACAAGACCCAGGTGTTCGTCCTGCCCGAGGGCGACCACTACCGCACGCGCCTGACCCACACCATCGAGGTGACCCAGGTCTCCCGCACCGTCGCCCGCGCCCTCCAGCTCAACGAGGACCTCGTCGAGGCGATCGGCGTCGGACACGACCTCGGCCACCCACCGTTCGGTCACATCGGCGAGGGCGCCCTGCACCGCTGTGTCGAGGCGCGCTTCGGCCAGCGCTTCTGGCACAACGAGCAGTCGCTGCGGGTCGTCGAGGTGCTCGAACGTGACGGGCTGGGGCTCAACCTCACCGACGCGGTGCGCGACGGCATCCTCGGCCACTCAGGTCGCGCGGTCCCGCCCCGGACGCTGGAGGGCCACATCGTCCGGGTGGTCGACCGCATCGCCTACCTCAACCACGACATCGATGACGCGCTGCGCGCCGGGGTGATCAGCCAGGCCGACATCCCACCCGGCCTGATCGAGACCCTGGGGGATACGGGCTCGCACCGGATCGACGCACTCGTCCATGACCTGGTCGAGCACTCCGCCCGCGCCGGGGAGATCGTCCAGGGACCCGAGCTGGGCGCGGCCATGCTGGCCTTGCGCGAGTTCATGTTCGAGCGCGTCTACCTCGGTCCCACCGCCACCCGTGAGCATGCCAAGATCGACCTGGTCATCACCACGCTGTTCGACCACTTCTGCGCCCACCCGGAGGACATCCCCATGTCGATTCCGGCGGGGGAGCTCTCCCAGCGGGTCACCGACCACATCGCCGGGATGACCGACCGCTTCTGCCTGGCCCAGTTCGAGGCCCTGACCGTCCCGGTCGCCTTCGCGCCGTGAGCCGCTACACCGAGGACTCCCGCGACCGCGTCCGCGACGCCGTGGATATGGTCCGGCTCGTCGAGACGAAGGTCGAGCTGCGCCGTGCCGGGGTGAACTCCTACATGGGCTGCTGCCCCTTTCACGACGAGCGGACGCCGTCCTTCCACGTCCGGCCGGACGAGAAGCACTACCACTGCTTCGGCTGCAGCGAGTCCGGGGACGCCTTCGACTTTGTGATGCAGACCGAGGGCCTGGACTTCAAGGGCGCCCTGGAGTCCCTGGCGGACCGCTTCGGGGTCGCGCTGGAGACCGTCGACGAGGATCCTCAGGCGGCGGCGCGGCGTGCGCGTCGCGAGCGGCTGTACTCGCTGCTCACCCGCACGACGACCTTCTACGAGCGCATGTTCTGGGAGTCCCAGGAAGGCCGACCGGCGCGCGACTACCTGCTGCAGGAGCGCGGTCTCGACCCCGAGGTGCTGCGCAAGTTCCGCATCGGCTGGGCGCCGGAGGCCTGGGAGCGGGTGTTGATCGGCTCACGCGGGGCAGGGTTCAGCGACGAGGAGATGCTCGCGGCGAACCTGATCCAGCGCAACCGCAAGGACCCCTCCCGGCTCTATGACCGCTTTCGCGCCCAGATCATGTTCCCCACCGCCGACGCCCGCGGTCGGGTGATCGGCTTCGGGGCGCGCAAGCTGCCCGGCGACAGCCGCGAGTGGCTGGGCAAGTACATCAACACCGCGGAGACGAGCGAGGTGTACTCCAAGCGCGCGGTGCTCTACGGGATCAACGAGGCCCGCGGCCCGGCCGCCAAGGCCGACCGCATGGTGCTGGCCGAGGGCTACACCGACGTGATCGCCCTGCACCAGGCCGGGGTGACCAACGCCGTGGGGATCATGGGCACCTCACTGACCAAGGAGCAGGTGTCCGAGCTGGTCCGGCTGGTCAAGACGCTCGAGCTCTGCCTCGACGCCGACACCGCCGGGCAGGAGGCGATGGCCCGGGCGGCGCAGCTGTGCGCGGAGACGGGGCTTGACCTGCGCGTGGTCGCGCTGCCGCCGGGCGCGGACCCGGGGGAGATGATCAACTCCGGTGGGGCGGAGGCGCTGCGCGACAAGGTGAAGACGAGCGTGCCCTACGTCGTGTTCGCGGTCGAGCGGATCCTCGGGCGGGCCGACCTGTCCTCGGCCGAGGGCAAGGACGCCGCCATCCGCGAACTGGCCCCGGCGTTGGCGCGGGTGCCCGAGAGCGTGCTGCTGGACGAGCTGCGCCGCCGCATCGCCGCGGCGCTGGGGATCGCCGACGCGTTCCTGGTCAAGCTGCTCGAGAGCGCGGGTTCCGGGGGTGGTCATGTGGGACCACCCCCGTCGCGGGACGCCGCCCCACCGCGGGACCCCGGCCCCCAGCGCCCCCCTGCCCTCGCCGCGCCGCGGGTCGGCGGGGGGGCCGAGCTCGGGGTCAAGACCGAGCGGGACTACCTGGCGATGTGCCTGGCCGGGGGGGAGGCAGGCCGGGCGGAACTGTCGCGCATTGACCCCGACCAGCTGTTCACCAGCGCCGTCCTGCGCCGCGCGGTGCGCCGGCTCACCGGCCAGATGGAGATCTCACCCGGGGTCGTGGCCATCGCGCCCGAGGACCCGTCCGCCGGCCCGTCGGTGAGTGACGAGCAGGTCAGCCGGGCCATCGACGACCTCGAGAGCCGCGCGGCCCGCGCCAGCCACACCGTGGTGGCCGAGGAGCTCGAGCACGCGCGCCTGCTGCTGGAGCTGGCTCGGGTCGAGCGTCAGCTCCAGAGCGCCAAGGCCGCGGGTGCGGGAGCCTTTGACATCGCCTGGCAGCGCGATCAGGTCCGTGAAGCGCTCCGGCAGGTCATCGCCAAGCTGGAGCGGCCGCTCTAGCCGACGTGGCCCGGGAACGACGAAGGCCCGCTTGCGGGCGGGCCTTCGCGGAGGCTGGGGAGGCGGGGCTCGAACCCGCGACATTTCGATTAACAGTCGAACGCTCTGCCAGCTGAGCTACTCCCCAATGAGCGTTGAGCCTGGATCAGACTCGGAGCGCAGGGCACCGTGGTGCTGGCGATCGAGGAGTTTACTCGGCACCTGGGGCATCCCGCATCCGACGTCAGCTGACGCTCACCGCGCCAGCGCCTCGACGAGATCCGCGGCTCGCGCCGCCCCGTCGTGGGCGTCGGACCACCTGCGGAACTCAGCGGCGCGGGCCGCGAAGCCCAGGGCGGGATCGAGTGCCCGAGCCACGGCCAGCCGGAGCGTGAGCGGCGACAGCAGGTTCCAGGGCAGGCGCACCCCGGCGCCCGCCCAGTCCACGCGCGCTGCGTTCTCGGCCATGTCGCCGACGTGGGGGATGGCGACCACCGGGGTCCCCGACGCCAGAGCCCGCACGAGCGTTCCGTGGCCGGCGTGCAGGACCACCAGGTCGGCCGCGGGCATCGTCTGGGCGTAGGAGAGCCAGTTGACCAGGGTCAGGTTCGGCCCGGGCCGGACCGGGCGTGAGAGAGGGCGCCGGTTCGTGGTGGCCAGCACCCGCAGAGGTCCCGGGTCACCGAGCCCCCGTGGCGGGCTCGGTCATGGATGGCCAGGATAAGCGGGCCGGCCCCCCAGGCCGGCCAACGCGGCACCCAGCATGCGCTGGTAGGGATCCTGGGCGGTGGACGGGGCGATGAGCACGAGGCGCCCGTCGCCCTCCGGGATCGGGACCGCGGCGGTCTCGGGCTCCCAGAACAGGGGGCCGACCACGTGCACCGACTCCGGCCACTCGCGCGGGTACTCGAGCTGGGGGAAGGTGGCGACGAGACACAGCTCGGGGCTGAGGCCGCCGTGGAACTGGGGGCGGGGCGGCAGACCGAGGCGCCGCCGCGTGTCGTTGAGCTGCTCGCGCCCGAGCGCCAGTCCGTTCTCCATCTTCGCCGTCGCCCAGTTCCAGAACCCGTGCCCCACCGACGTGCGCGGCAGTCGCGCGCCGGTCGAGTAGGGCGGGAACCCCGGCGCGTTGACCGGATAGAGGTGAGGGATCAGGGTGGCCACCGGGAGGCCCTCCAACTCGCCGGCCAGGGCGGGCGCGAGGGTGAGGATGTCGTGGACGACTACCTCGGCCCCCGACTCCCGGACGCGCTCGCGGGTCTCGCCCGTCGCGCGGTAGACGACCTCATAGGGCTCCAGCGGCTCCTCCACCGTGGGCACGATGCGGTACTCGGGAGCGCTCACGTACCGCATGCCGGCCGCCTCGACGTCCGCCTGCCAGTTGCGCCACGTCTCGTAGGTGACCGCGTGCCCGCGTCGAGCCAGCTCGGCTCCCAGGGCGAGCATCGGGAAGGCGTGACCGGGCTGCCCGAAGGCGCCCAGGAAGATCTTGGCGGGTCGACTCACGGACGTGCGCTCGGCGCGATTGAAAATTCTCGTGCTTATGAGGCCGGACGCCTTCCCGTGGGCCGGCTGGCGAGTTAGGATGGAGTAAGAGTTATGGCAGAGAACGAGACATCGCAGATCAGCGCTCTCCGCCGAGCGATCGATTGCCTGCCCACCCGCACGCGTCAGGCGATGCTCGTGGGGATCTCCAACAGCACGATCGTCGTCGGCGCCTACACCCATGACGACGGCATCTGCCCGATGCTGGCCGCCCACCGCAACGGTGGCCGGACCGACTTCGTCGCCTTCGCCCGGTCCTGGGACGAGTACTGCTTCCGTGGTCTGCGCAAGCGCAAGCGCAAGGCCCGCCTGGCCACCCCGAGTGAGCTGGCCACCCTGCGCGCGCACATCGAGTCGAGTCTGCTGGCCGACGAGGAGGTCGATCTCGTCTCCGCGATGACCGAGCACCGCCAGCTCGTCGCCGAACGTCAGCTGCGTGAGCCCGAGGCCGCGCCCGAGCCTCCCGCGCCCGCCGAGACGCGGGTGCGTCCGGGCGATCCGGATCGCAGCCAGGAGCTCTCGCGCCGCCACGGCTGGCGCTGGCTGCGGATCATGCGCAGCCTCGACGAGTTCGAGCAGGCCATGGCTGAGCTCGACGCCCAGGGTGAAGGCGGCCGGGACCCGGCGACCGACGGGACCGAGCCCGAGATCACCCCGCTGCGCGGCTGAGCCGCCGGCGCATTCCCCGCCGTGGCCCAGCGCCCGACGGTGTCGGTGATCGTCCCGTTCTCCGGTGCCCAGCCGGCCCTCGACGCCCTGGTGGACCGCCTGTCCGGGTTGACTCTCGCGCCCGGTGACGAACTGATCATCGCCGACAACCGCTCCCGGGCCGCGACGGTCACGCGCGAGCTGCCGGCCGGCGTCCGCCTGCATCCGGCCAGTGCGGTCGCCTCGCCAGGCTTCGCGCGCAACCGCGGAGCCGCGGCAGCGGACGGGGAGTGGCTGGTGTTCATCGACGCCGACACCGACCCCGATTCCGACCTGCTCGACCGTTACTTCGCCCCGGCTCCGGCCGAGGGGACGGCGGTGCTCGCCGGCGCCATCGTCGACGTGCTGGACACCGCCAGCGCCTCCCCGGCGGCCCGGCATGCCGTGGCCCGGTCCCAGATGAGCCAGGCCAGCACCCTGGGTCGCGCCGACCGGCCCTATGCCCAGTCCGCCAACATCGCGGTGCGCCGCTCCGCCCTGATCAGCGTGGGGGGCTTCGTCGAGCACGCCCGGGCCGCCGAGGATGCCGATCTCTGCTTCCGGCTGACCGAGCGTGGATGGGGGATCGAGTCCCGGCCGGCCGCGCGGGTCCGTCACCCGGCCCGGGCGACGCTGGGGGCGACCCTGGTTCAGCTGGCCGTCCACGGCTCCGGGGCCGCCTGGTGTGAGCGTCGCCACCCGGGGTCCTTTCCCCCGCCGGCCGCCCGCCAGTTCAGCCGGCGCCTGGCGCACAGCCTGATCACCGCGGTGCGCCGGGCGCTGCGTGGCGACCGTCGCGGCGCCCAGTTCGCCCTGCTGGAAATCCCCGAGGCCCTCGCCTTCGCGCTCGGGCGCCTCATCCCCAACCGTCCGCGCTGGCGGCTGCGTCCCTAGGATCCGCCACGGTGTCTGCGCCACGCGTGTCGGTTGTCGTCTCCAGCTACCAGCGCCCGGCGGAACTCGGCCGGCTGCTGCGCGCCCTGGAGCGCCAGACCCTCGACCAGGACGCCTATGAGGTCATCGCCGTCAACAACGGATCCGGACCCGCTACCGCGGCGGTGCTCACCGACGCCCAACGCGATCTCGCGCTGCATCTCCACACCGTCCGCCATCCCCGCACCCGCGGCCCGGCAGGTGGCCGCAACAGCGGCTGGCGCCGGGCGTCGGCGCCGCTCATCGCCTTCACCGACGATGACTGCGTTCCGGCCCCCGACTGGCTCGAGCGCCTGCTCGCCACCGCCCAGGCCACCGAGGGGACGCCCGCGCCGGTGATCGTCCAGGGCCGGACCGAGCCGGACCCGGCGCAGCTGGCCGCGGCCCGGCACACGCTGTTTGCCCGCATCATCTCCGTCCAGGCGGCGGACGGTCGCTATGAGACCTGCAACATCCTCTATCCGCGCGCGCTGCTGGAGCGGGTCGGCGGCTTTGACGAGCGCTTCGGACCCCGGGGCATCGGCGCCCGGCCGGTGGGGGAGGACACCGACCTGGGCTGGCGAGCCCGGGCCGTCGGCGCGGCCGCGGTGTTCGCCCCCGACGCCCTCGTCCATCACGATGTCTCCGAGTTCGGTGCGCTGGGCAAGCTGGCGCACCAGACGCGCTGGGCGGGGGCGGTCCACATCTTCAAGGTGCACCCGGCGGCGCGCGAGATCCTGTTCCGGCGCGTGTTCTGGAACGTGTGGCATTACATGCTCCTCCAGGCCCTGGTCTCGCTGACCGGGCCGCGCTGGCTGCGTCGGCTGATCCTGGCGCGCTACCTGCGCGCCATGGCCTCGCGGGCGCGGGAGTGCGGTGCGGGACCCTGGGCGGTGCCCTACCTGGTGCTCGAGGACGCGATCGAGGCCGCCGTCCTCATCACCGCCTCATTCCGGGAGGGCACGCCGCTACTTTGAGACCGAGACATGCCGCTGTATGACTTCAGCTGCCGCCAGTGCGGCCAGCCCTTCGAGGCGCGCGCCGGATTTGACGCCCCCGGTCCGCCCTGTCCGGTGTGTCACACCCCTGACCCCGAGCGCGTGATCTCGGGGTTCGCCACCTCGCGCTCGCCCGCTCCCCGGGGCCTCGCCGCTCGGCGGTCCGACGACACCCGCCGCATCCGCGAGACCCAACGCGCCGAGCGTCGGGAACAGCGCCGGAACTCCCCCAGCTGATGTCCGCCGCCGCCGAGCACATCGTGTTGCGTTCCGTCGCGCCCGAGGAGTCCCTCGACGCGTTCTTCGACCATGCCGAGATGGGGTTCCACGAGGCCATCAGCGCGGGGCACCGGGCGAACCTGAGCGACTGGCTGGACCGTGAGGACACGCTATGCGCCTATGACGGGGGACGTCTCGTGGGCGCGTCGGTCGCCTTCAGGCGCTCCCTCTCGGTGCCCGGCGCTCAGCTGAGTGCCGGGGCCATCTCCTGGATCTCCGTCGCGCCGACGCACCGCCGCCGCGGGCTGCTGTCGACGATGATGCACCGACAGTTCGCGCGTCTCATCGCCCACGGCGCACCGGTCGCGGCCCTGTGGGCGACCGAGGCCACGATCTACGGGCGGTTCGGGTTCGGGGTCGCCACCGAGGGCGTGAGCTACGACATCCGGGTGCGCGACCGTGACTCCGGCATCATCCATCCCGGCCGGGCGCTCGCAGTGCGCCCGGCTGACCCGGCCCGCGACCTGGACGCGTTCCAATCCGTCCTCGAGCGCGTCGGGCGCCAGCGGGCAGGGGTGTTCACCCGTGACGCGGCGTGGTGGACCCATCACGTGCTCGCCGATCCCGCCGATGACCGGGCCGCCGGCCGGCTGCGCGCCGTCGTCGCCGGTGATCGGATCGACGGCTACGCCCTCTACCGCGTCCGCCGGGACGACCGGGCCGACAGCTCCGCGCGCGGCGTGGTCGAGGTCGTGGAGCTGGTCGCGGCGAGCAGTGAGGCGACGCAGGGCCTCTGGAGCTATGTCCTGTCGATCGACCTCGTAGGACGGGTGCAGGCGTCCTACCGTCCGCCCGATGAACCGCTGGGCGCGTTGCTGGCCAATCCCCGGACGGCCGCACGCAGCGAACTCGACGGGCTGTGGCTGCGCCTGCTGGATCTCCCCCGAGCCCTCGCCGCCCGGCGCTGGAACGCTGACTTCGACGTGGTGCTAGAGGTGCAGGACGAGCTTCTGGAGGCCAACGCCGGACGCTGGCGGCTGAGCTGCGTCGATCACCAGGCGCACTGTGTGGCGACCGAGCGCCCAGCCGATCTGAGCCTGACCGTGGCCCAGCTCAGCACGATCTACCTGGGCGGCGGATCGCTCACGCGCCTCCTCGACGCCGGTCTGATCGAGGAGCGCACGCCCGGGTCGGCCGCCCAGCTCGACGCGGCGTCGCGGACGGAGCGCGCACCCTGGGCCGTCGAGGTCTTCTGAGCCGCCCGCGCCTGCCGCGGGGCGACCGACCGACCGCGCCCGGCGGTGTGGCGCGACCTCCCCGGCCCCCAAGATTCGTCATATCGGCCCGGCGGTCAGAATAGGGTTCATGCCCCTCCAACTTGGTTACAAAGCCTCCGCCGAACAGTTCGGCCCCCGTCAACTGCTCGATTTCTCCGTCGCCGCGGAGAACCACGGATTCGACATCGTCGCGGTGTCTGACCATTTCCAGCCCTGGCGCCACCATGGCGGCCATGCCCCCAACGCCCTGGTGTGGCTCGGCGCGCTCGGGCAGGCCACCGAGCGCGTGGTGCTCCAGACCAGCGTGCTGACCCCGACCATGCGCTATGACCCCGCGGTGGTGGCCCAGAGCTTCGCCACGCTCGGCTCGCTCAACCCCGGCCGGGTCGTGCTCGGCGTCGGCTCGGGCGAGGCGCTGAACGAGACGCCCGCCACCGGTGCGCCGTGGCCGAAGTTCAAGGAGCGCTCCGCCCGGCTGGCCGAGTCGATCGACCTGATCCGCCAGCTCTGGCTCGGCGAGCGCGTCAGCTTCGAGGGGGAGTACTACCGCACCGAGAACGCGACCATCTACGACAAGTCCGAGACCCCGGTCCCCATCTACGTGGCGGCTGGCGGCCCCAAGGCCGCCAATCTCGTCGGCCGCGTCGGCGACGGTTTCATCTGCACCTCCGGCAAGGGCGAGGAGCTCTACCACACCCTGCTCGGCGCCGTCGGCGAGGGTGCCCAGGCGGCGGGCAAGGACCTGGCTCAGATCGTCAAGAACATCGAGATCAAGGTGTCCTATGACCAGGACGCCCAGTGGGCCAAGGACGCGTGTGCGCCCTGGGCCGCGCTGGCGCTGACCGCGGAGGAAAAGGGCGGCACCGAGGACCCGATCGAGATGGAGCGCCTCGCCGAGGGCGCCCTCGACCGGGCCCACAAACGCTTCATCGTCTCCAGCGATCCGGAGGAGGTGGTGGAGAAGATCGGCTGGTACGTCGACCTGGGCTTCGAGGAGCTCATCTTCCACCTTCCCGCCGATGACCAGAACCGCCAGATCGACGCGTTCGCCGCCGACGTCCTGCCGTTGCTGCGCCAGCGCTGGGGCTGAGCGGAGCTAGTCCACGAAGAGATCCGCCATGGCGTCGGCCGGCCCGTACTGGGACAGGTCGACGCCGGTGAGCACCTCCTCGTCGATGAGCTGCTGGCCGGTGCGCTGGGCGGGTGGCGCCGAGATGATCGCGTAGGCCGCGTCGGCCATGATCTCGGGCGTGCGCGAGCGGGCCATCATGTCGTCGCCGCCGAGGACGTTCTGCACCGCTGCGGTGGCGATCACCGTCCTGGGCCACAGCGCGTTGGAGGCGATCCGGTCGCCCGCGTACTCGGCCGCGAAGCCGAGCGCCGCCAGGGTCATCCCGTACTTGGCCAGCATGTAGCCGACGTTGGCACCGAGCCAGCGCTGGGACAGGTTCAGCGGCGGGGAGAGGGTGAGGATGTGGGCGTGGTCGGACTGACGCAGGTGCGGGACGGCCTCGCGGGTCAGCAGGAACGTGCCGCGCACCTCGATCTGCTGCATGAGATCGAACTTCTTGGCGCTCAGCTCGGTCGAGGGGGAGAGGTCGATCGCCGAGGCGTTGTTGACCACGATGTCGATGGATCCGAAGGTGTCGGCGGTCTGTGAGACCGCCGACTTGATCGACGCCTCATCACGCACATCACCCACGATGGCCAGCGCCCGGCCGCCGGCCGCCTCGATCTCCGTCGCGGCGGTGTGGATGGTCCCCGGCAGCTTGGGGTGGGGCTGATCGGTCTTGGCGAGGATCGCGACGTTGGCGCCGTCGCGCGCGGCGCGGAGGGCGATGGCCAGCCCGATCCCGCGGCTGCCGCCGGACATGAGGATGGTGCGGCCGGCCAGGGGTGCTTTGACAGTGCTCATGCCTGCGGACCATAATCGCCCGGGTGAGTGCGGGGTGGCAGATCAGGGCCGCGGAGCCTGATGACCTGCCGGCGATCGTCGAGCTCATCCGGGCCGAGGATCTGCGCTACCGCGGTCACACCGACATGACCCTCGCCGGCGTGCAGGAGCAGGTCGCCGCCAACCCTCACTTCGACGCCGCGCGGGATCAGGTGGCAGCCGAGCGTGACGGCGAGCTCATCGCGGCGGCGGTCCTCGTGCCCCAGACGGCGCTCATCAACGTCCACCCCGACCACGACGAGCAGCGCCTGCGCGTCGAGCTGCTGGCCTGGGTCGAGACGCGCCAGGCCGAGCTCGGGCGCCTGCCCCACCGCGTGGCCGTGCCGGGTGCCTACACGCCGGCGGTCGACTTCCTCCAGCGGGCGGGCTACTCGCTCGAGCGCTTCTACGCCCGGATGGTCCGCCGCTTCAGCCGAACCGGTCCGCCCGGGCCCGCGCGGCTCGCCGACGGCTACCGGCTGCGCACCATCGACCCGGTCGCCGACCTCGTGGCGCTGCACAACCTGGATGACCGGGCGTTCCGTGAGCGGCCCGATTACCGCGCCGAGTCGCTGGAATCCTATGACCGGCGCCACATCTCCTTCAGCCAGTTCGAGCCCGCTTGGAGCCTGCTGGTCGAGACCACCGACGGTGAGCCGGCCGGATCCCTGATCGGCTGGCGCCCGCCGGACCATCCCCACGGCTACGTGGCGGTGCTGGCGGTCGATCCCGACCACCGCGGTCGCGGCCTGGCCCCGGCCCTGCTGCTGAGCGCCTTCGGCGCGATCCACGCCGCCGGTCTGGCCACCGCGGAGCTGCATGTCGCATCCGACAATCCGCGGGCACTGGATCTGTACACCGGCGTCGCCATGATCGAGACCGAGCGGTTCGATCACTACGTTCGCGCGCCGTGATGCGGCAGAATGAGCGTCCCGTGCCGCTGTCGGATCTCGAGATCAGCAAGGACACCCTGCAGACCGTGGTCGAGAGCGGCTTTGAACATGTCGGCACGATCGCCGCGATCATCACCGGCGCCGGTCGCGACATCACGCGCGAGATCGGGGCCTGGGCCACGGAGGTCTTCGAGATGCGCGAGGCCGCCGCACGGGCGCGGGCTGACCGCGCGAATGCACCAACCGGCGCCTGGGCGCCTGAGGAGGACGAACTGTGACCGTCGTCAAGATCAACGCGATCACCGTGCCGGCCGAGCGCCGCGAGGCGTTCGCGCAGCGCTTCGCCAACCGGGCCGGGAACGTCGAGGGGGCCGAGGGCTTCGAGGGCTTCGAGCTGCTGGCCCCCAACGACGACCGTGACACCTGTCTCGTGGTGACGCACTGGCGCAGCGAGGCGCACTTCCAGGCCTGGGTGGCCAGCTCTGACTTCCAGGCCGGTCACGCCCAGTCACGCAGCTCAGGACCGGTCGGTACCGCCTCGGAGATCTGGTCCTTCGACGTGCTCGAGTCCGTCGACTGAACCAGGCCGGCGCCGGCAATAGAGTTGGCGCAATGGTCGGCGTGAGCACGATGCAATCGTGAGGTCCCAGCTCCGGCTCGGTGCGCTCACCGGGGTCCTCGCGCTGGCGTGCGGTCTGTCGGTCGCCAACATCTACTACGCCCAGCCGGTGCTCGCCGCGCTGTCGCACAGCTTCGGCGTCGGCGAGGGGTCGGTCACCTTCGTGGTCACCCTGAGCCAGATCGGCTTCGCGCTGGGGCTGGTGTTCGTGCTGCCGCTCGGCGACCTCATTCAGGTCAGGCGCCTGACGCCGGCCATGCTCCTCATCGCCGCAGTCGCGCTGGCGGTCTCCGGCGTGGCCCCCAGCCTGGTGGTGTTCATGGTCTCCTACCTGGTGGTCGGGATCTTCTCGACCGTGGCCCAGATCCTCGTCCCCTTCGCAGCTCACCTGGCTCCGGAGGCGTCCCGGGGTGAGATCGTCGGGCGGGTGATGAGCGGGCTGCTGCTCGGCATCCTGCTCGCCCGGACGGTGTCCTCGGAGGTGGCGGCGCTGCTGGGCTGGCGGGCCATCTTCTTCATCTCCGCCGGCCTGATGCTCGCTCTCGCGGCGATCCTGGCGCGCTATCTGCCTGACCGCGAGCCCGATCACCACGCCGGCTATGGCTCGCTGATGCGCTCAGTCGGTCACTACGCCGTCACCCTTGGCGCGCTGCGGCGCCGGGCCGCCTGTCAGGCCCTGGTGTTCGTCGCCTTCAGCGCCTACTGGAGCACGGTGGCCTACGTGCTGATCGACTCACATCACTTCTCCCAGGCCGGCATCGGACTGTTCGCGCTCGTCGGTGCCAGCGGGGCGGCGGTCGCACCGGTCGCCGGCTGGCTGTCGGACCGCGGCTACGGTCGCTGGGGCAGCGGCATCGCGCTGGCGATCGGGACCACCGGGATGGTCATCGCCGGGCTGGGCCAGTCGAGCGTCATCCTGCTCGGGCTGGGCGGCGTGATGCTCGACGTCGGCGTCCAGGGCCACCAGATCTTCGCCCAGGGCGAGATCTACGCGCTGGTCCCCGAGGCGCGAGCGCGCATCAACACCGTCTACATGGGGACCGTGTTCATCGGCGGCGCGGTGGGATCGGCGCTGGCCGGCAGCCTGCACTCCAGCGGCGGCTGGGGTGCGGTCATGGTGTTCGCCGCCTGCGCCTGCTTCGCCGCGTTCCTCATCTGGGCCGTCCACACGGCGATGACCGTCGGGCGCCGCCGGGTCCCCGTTCCCGCCTGACCCTGGGTCCCGGGCCATGAACCACGCACTGCTGATCACCGGACCGCCCGGGGCGGGAAAGTCCTCGACGCTGAACCGGTTGAGCACGCTGCTGGAGATCCATGGCGTGCGTCACGGCGCCGTTGAAGCCGACGAGCTGAGCCGGGGCTGGCCCTACCCGGCGGAAGCGGAATGGGAGAAGCGCCTGGCGTTCGTGTGTGAGGACATGCGCCGCGATGCACGCGACCTGCTGCTCGTCGTGGCCACCGTGGAGGATGCGGCGATGCTCGCGCGCGTGGTGGCGGCGATCGGCGGACACCACACGACGGTGCTCGCCCTGACCGCCCCGGCGGAGATCGTCGCCGCCCGGGTGGCCGCGCGTGAACCCGACGACTGGCCGGGGAAGGCGGACCTGGAAGCCCACGCGGCCAGGCTCGCGTTGGCGATTCCCCACCTGCCGGGAATCGACGGGGTGATCTCGAGCATCGACCTCAGTGCCGAACAGATCGCCGCGGACATCTGGAGCACCTACCTGCGCCCGCCGCCGTTCAGTTGAAAGCGCGTCACCCCGCGCGGTCGCGGCGTTTGATGAGCAGCCAGTTGACGTTGGCGTCGCCGGCCCGCGGCGCGGTCCGCTGCAGGGCGAAGCCCCCGTCGAGGCGCTCGCCGTGCAGGACGAAGACGGCATGTCCGCGCGTGAGCGCCTCGGGCCACGCCACCCGGCCGCCCTGCTCGTAGCGGCCGCGATCCCAGATCTCGACGTCGGCGGACTGAAAGTCGGCGTGGGCGAGGTCATGGTCGGGCTGTTGGATGGCCAGGCGCTTGACCGCCGGGTCCATCGAAGGCTCCTTGGGGACCGCCCAGGACCTCAGCACCCCATCGACCTCGAGCCGGAGGTCGTAGTGCAGGGCGGTGGCCTGGTGGCGCTGGATCACGAACCGGCCGGCGCTGACCCCGCGGATGGCGAACTGCTCATGACCCTCGGCGGGCACGGGGGAGACGTCGACCAGTTCCACGCGGGCGCCGCCGGGTCCCATGTTGAGAAACTGCTCGAGGGAGCGCAGCGGGGCGTCATCACCTTCGGCGTGGACGCGGAGAGTGCCGTCCTCGTCGTTGCGCACCCAGCCGGTCAGCCCCAGCTCGAGCGCGCGCCGCCGGGTGAACTCGCGGAAGCCGACGCCCTGGACGCGGCCGTGGACGGTTGCCCTGAACGCCATCACGTGAGCGTATTGCGCCGGTTGGGGTCCGCCGGGGTGGGGATCCGCCGGGGGGCTCAGAACAAGCTCGTCTGGGCGGGCTCGCCACGGGGCCCCGAGACGAGCCCCGGTCGCTGGGTCGGGTGGCGCGGCGGTGCTGCTTTGGACCGCGGCGCGATCATGCGACTCACCGGCTGCTTCGGCACCGTGGGTCCCTCCAGCTGCCGAGCGAGCTTGCGCCGCTCCTCCGCCGGCATGTAGGCGCCCCGGCGGTAGAGCGCCTCATAGCGCGGCACGAGGTCGGGGCGGGTCTGGGCCAGGTACTCCATGAACACCTCCCGCACGCCCTTGCGCAGATGCAGGGCGAGACCGGTGATGGAGGAGGCGCCGGCCTCCGTGGCCAGGCGCACCACCTCGCGCACCTGCTCGGGGGAGTCGTTGATCCCTGGCATCAACGGGGCTACCAGCACCCCGGTCCGGATCCCGGCCGCGGTCAGCTTGGCCACGGCCTCCAGCCGCGCCCGGGGATTCGGGCTGCGCGGCTCGGTCGTCCGCCACGCCTTGGGGTCCAGGGTGGGGATCGACAGCGCAGCGCTGAACTCGGTGACCGCGTTGAGTTCCCGGAACAGGTCGAGGTCGCGCAGCAGCAGGGGTGATTTGGTCAGCACCGAGCAGGGGTTGCGTGCGTCCCGCATCGCCGCCCAGATCCCGCGCATCAGTTCATAGCGTCCCTCGACCCACTGGTACGGGTCCGTGTTGGTACCCAGGGCGACGTGCTCGCCCTGCCAGCTGGGACGGGCCAGCTCCGCCCGCAGGCGCTCGGGCGCATTGACCTTGACCACGATCTCCCGCTCGAAATCCTGGCCGGCGTTGAAGTCGAGGTACTCGTGAGTGGGGCGGGCGAAGCAGTTGTGGGCCACGACCCCATTGGCGATGAAGTCGCCCGTGCCGGTGGTGATGTCGAACATTTGCATGACGCTTCCGAGCGGGGTGATCGACACGATCTGCTTGGCGTGGCCGCTGGTGATGGCACACCCGATCACCGACCGCTCGCTGGGCCCGAGCAGACGGTGGTTGAGCGTGAGGTGGGGTCGCGTCTGCGGACCCTGCTCTGCGCCCGTCACATGTTTCCAGCCGCGGTCGGAGAGGAAACGGTGATCCCCGCTGGCGATGATCTGCGTCCCGTCGCTCAGCTCGATGGCGTACGCCAGCTTCAGGCTCGACCACTTGGCCTGCACCGTGGTCTCGACCATGCGGCGGTAGGTCCCGTCACGCACCGTGCCGACGATGCGGTCGCCGACGCGCAGATCGAGCATCTCTCGCGGGGTCCCATCGGCCATCAGTATTCTTGTGTGACCACTAACACAGTAGCTACATGCATGCGCACATCCTCTGTACGGGTTGATCGTCCAGCGGAACGGCATCTGGCTCGCCGCGGGCACGCGGTTGAGGATCGACTTGGCCTGGACCTCGTGGAAGCGGGTGTCGACCGCCTCGGGAGCGTCGAAGTGGCGGACCTCGACGTCGCGGTAGCCGGGCAGACGCCCACCGGCGTCGCGTTCGACGGACTGCTGTTCCCACCGCATCGAACACATGTTCGCATATCGGACGGCGGCTCGTCCCCGGTCGAATATGTGTGCGTTCTCATCCGACGGTGGGATCGCCTCTCCGCCTCAGGTCGGAGAGGCTCGATGACCAAGACGACCCTCTGGGGGGTTGCGGGTGACGGCCTTTGTCCGCACCATCCCGGGTATGTCTGACGCAAGCGCGACTCGCCGCACGCTGGTAAAGGTCCCCGAGGTCACCGTGATGTTCTGGGTCCTCAAGCTGCTCACCACCGGCATGGGAGAGTCGATGTCGGACTTCCTCGGCAACGACATCAACGTCGCGGTGGCCGGGGTCGTCGGGATCGGCGGGCTGTGGCTGGCGCTGCGCCTGCAACTGCGCCAGACCGAGTACCGGGCTCCGTACTACTGGTTCACGGTGATGATGGTGGCGATCTTCGGGACCATGGGCGCGGACGTGATCCACGACGGTCTCAGCATCGGCTATGACATCACCACCCCGCTGTTCGCGCTGCTCACCGGCGCCGTCTTCCTGTGGTGGTACCGCAGGGAGGGCACGCTGTCGATCCACGAGATCAACAGCCTCCGGCGGGAGAAGTTCTACTGGCTCGCGGTGCTGTGCACCTTCGCGCTCGGGACCGCCGCCGGCGATCTCACCGCCGCGCAGCTCAACATCGGCTTCTTCAACTCGATCTGGGTGTTCGCCGGGATCATCCTCATCCCGTTCATCGGATGGTGGAAGTTCCGCTTCAACGCGATCTTCGCCTTCTGGTTCGCCTACATCGACACCCGTCCCTTCGGCGCCTCGATCGCCGACTGGCTCTCCAAGCCCCAGCGCATCAGCGGCATCAACTTCGGCGACGGTCACACCAGTGCGGCGGCGCTCGCCATCTTCCTCGTGCTGGTGACCGCGGTGACCGTCACCCGCTATGACGTCCAGGCCGGTGACAACGCCGCGTCCCAGGATCACCCCCACCACGTGCCGGTGTTCGCCGGCGAAGTCGACTGACCGCGGCGGTGGGGTGTGCGACACCAGCCGGACCGCGCGCGCCACACTGTCGTCCATGACCCGATCATCTGACGAGGCGGTCGTGATCGGTCTGCAACGCCTGGTCGGTCAGGCCACGGCGGCGGGCCGGCGTCACCCGCTGGCCTTCGACGCCCTGACCGCTGGTGTGCTCGGCCTGGTCAGCTTCGTCGGGCTGGCGGTGCAGGGTCGTCTGCACCACCTCGACACGATCGTGTTCTGCGTTCTGCTGTGCGCCCCGTTGCTGCTGCGCACACGGGACGAGCGGCTGGCCTTCCGCGTGGTGGGGCTGGTCGCCCTGATCCAATGGCTGGTCTCGACGCCCCAGATCGCCGATGGCGCGGTGCTCGTCGCACTGTTCTGGATCGCCCTCGACGCTACACCGTGGGACATGGCCGGAGCCGCCGCGGTGGTCGAGATCGGCGCGGTGTTCGCCGCCCTGCGATGGTCGCCGGTGAATCCTGGCAAGGTGTGGGTGGGCATCAACGGTCTGGCGGTGGCGGCCGGCGCCCTGGGCCTGGCCATCCGCGAGCGCCGGGCCCTGGTGGCCTCGGCGGCCGAGCGGGCCGCCCGCCTGGAGTTCGAGCGCGACCAGGAAGGGCGTCTGGGGGCGGCCGCCGAACGGGCACGGATCGCTCGGGAGATGCATGACATCGTCTCCCATAACCTGACGGTGATGATCGGGCTGGCCGACGGGGCCGCCTACGCGCTGGAGGCCTCGCCCGACACCGCCCTCACCGCCATGCGGCGGGTCTCGGGGACCGGACGCCAGGCGCTGGATGAGATGCGCCGGCTGCTCGGGGTGCTGCATGAGGAGGCGGGAGCCGGGTCCTATGAGCCCCAGCCCGGCCTGGATCGCCTGGACGATCTGCTGGCACGCGTCGAGGCGGCGGGGGTTCCGGTGTCCCTCGAGCTCGATGCGGATGTGGCTGAGCTGTCCTCGGGAGTGCAGCTGACCATCTTCCGCGTGGCCCAGGAGGCGCTCACCAACACCCTCAAGCACGCCCCCCGCCCCGCCCGGGCCCACCTGGCGCTGTCCACCAGCGGTCCACGGGTGACCCTCGAGGTGACCGACACCGGTGGGAGCGACCTCGTCCTCGCCACCGGCGCGCGGCCCGCCCCCCGCGCGGCACTGCCCTCCGGCGGCCGGGGCCTACGCGGGATGCAGGAGCGCGCAGCCGCCTACGGGGGCCACCTCGAGGCCGGGCCGCTCAGCGAGGGAGGCTGGCGCGTGCGCCTGACCCTTGGCGCTGACGTCGGCACGGCGGTCACATGACCACCCGCGTCCTGCTGGTCGACGACCAGGAACTCATGCGCATGGGCTTTCGCATGGTGATCGACAGCCAGGAGGATCTCGAGGTCGTGGGGGAGGTGGCCAACGGCCGCCAGGCCCTGGCGGCGCTGTCGCGACTCGCCCCGGACGTGCTGCTCATGGACGTCCGCATGCCGGAGATGGACGGCGTCGAGGCGACCCGGAGGATCGTCGACGCCGGCAGCGCCGCTCGGGTCATCATCCTCACCACCTTCGACCTGGACGAGTACGTCTACGCCGCGCTGCGGGCGGGCGCCAGCGGCTTTCTGCTCAAGGACGCACAACCCGCCGACCTGCTGGCAGCGATCCGCGCCGTGGCGGCGGGAGATGCCGTGGTCGCGCCGAGCGTCACCCGGCGTCTGCTCACCACCTACGCCCACCGCCTGCCCACCCAGCCGGCACCGGGCCCAAGTGAGCGCTCGCTGCTCGATCAGCTGACCGCCCGCGAGTACGAGGTGCTGCTGCTCGTCGCGCGGAGCCTGTCCAACGCCGAGATCGCCGAGGAGCTGGTCCTCTCCGAGGCCACCGTCAAGAGCCACGTCGGGCGCATCCTGGCCAAGCTGGATCTGCGCGACCGGGTGCAGATCGTCGTCTTCGCCTACGAGAACGGGCTGATCACTCCCGCCCAGGGCTAATCACTCCTGCCCAGGGCTGAGGCCCGTGGCGCTCAGCTCCCGCGGCGCCGGTCGGCCGCCACCTTCAGCACCGACGCGGCCAACACGGCGGCGACCACCAGCGGCAGCAGCCACCAGGCCGCGACCCCGCCGTTGGCGAGGACGAGCGTCACCAGCAGGGCGACGGTGACGCACAGGGCGATCATCGGGTCGTCGCCGACGACGAAGTCCCACAGGAATCGGCCCAGCGCGGCGACGCGCGTCACGAGCGGACCGTCGCTCCGGCGGGGGCGCGGGGCACGAGGCTGCGGCGCAGCGTGACCACGGTGCCGAGCGCGAAGATCAGCACGCCGGGGATGATCACCAGGAGCGCGGCCTCACCGCCGGGCCAGTGCGCGTGCACGCCCTCGGCACCCCAGAACATCCCGAACGAGGTCAGCAGCACGCCGACGACGAACTTCAACGTGTTCTCCGGTACCCGCGCGAGCGGTGCCCGCAGCGCGACGCCGGCGGCGGCGACGACCAGGACGGCGGCCAGGGC
>CAZZVR010000035.1:0-13661 GCA_964657595.1 Burkholderia sp. PAMC 26561
CGACCTGGCCAACCTGGTCAATGAAGCGGCCCTGCTGGCCGCCAAGCGCGGCCACGACAAGGTCGACCGCGAGGACTTCACCGGATCGCTCGAGCGCATCGTGCTCGGTGCCGCCCGCAGCGTGGTGATGAGCGACGAGGACAAGCGCCGTACCGCCTACCACGAGGCCGGGCACGCGATCGTCGGGATGATGACGCCGGGTGCGGACCCGGTCCGCAAGGTGTCGATCATTCCCCGCGGCATGGCCCTCGGCGTCACCTTCTCCGCTCCGGACGCCGACCGCTACAACCTCGACGAGCGCCACCTGCTGGCTCAGATCCGGGTCATGCTCGGCGGACGCTGTGCCGAGGAGGTCGTCTTCGGCGACCTGACCACCGGCGCGGAATCTGACATCCAGCAGCTCACCCGGATCGCCCGCTACATGGTGGGGCGCTGGGGCATGAGCCAGGCGATCGGACCGATCGCCGTGCTGCCCTCTGAATCCCAGGGCTTCCTGCTGCCCGGCTCCTCCGAGACCAGCGATGAGACCCAGCGTCTCATCGACCAGGAGGTCCACCGGATCGTCGACACCGCCCACCGCGAAGTGCTCGAGCTGCTCAAGTCCCGGCGCAGCAACCTGGATGACCTGGTCGGCTCGCTCCTGAAGACCGAGACGCTGGACGAGGCCGACGCCTACGCGGCGGCCGGCTTGACCCGCTCCTCAGCGGATGAGAGCGAGGCCGGCGCCGCCACCGTCTGATCGCGGCCGCCTGCCTTCGCCATATACAGCGCCCGATCGGCACCGCCCAGCAGCGCCGCGCCGCCGCCGCCCCGGCGGTTGGAGTTGACCCCGGCCGACAGCGTGATGTGCCCGACCCCGGCGAAGTCGATGGCGCCCACCTCACAGCGGGCGCGCTCGGCCGCGACGAACGCCTCCTCTGCCGTCGTCTCGGGCATCAGCCAGACGAACTCCTCACCGCCCAGCCGGGCGACCATGTCCCCGGCCCGAGCCTCCGTCAGCAGGACGCGCGCGACCTCGGCGAGAACCCGGTCACCCGCCTGGTGTCCATGGGTGTCGTTGACCGCCTTGAAGCGGTCGATGTCGAGCAGCACGAGCGCGAGCGGACGGGGATTGCGGGCGACCCGCTCCAGTTCCAGGGTGAGCTCTGCGTCGAAGCTGCGCCGGTTGGCCGTGCCGGTGAGCGCGTCGATCGTCGCCTGCTGGACGAGTTGGGAGGTCGTCTCGGCATTGGCGATGGCCATGGCGACGAGCTCACAGAAGCGCTCGAAGTGCATCTCGACCGCGTCGGACACCACGTCGCCGTCGCTGAACACGGCGCTGAAGGCACCCCAGAGACGGCCGGAGACGAAGATCGGAGCCGACACCGCCGCGGTGGCGCCCCCGATGTCGGGACTCTCGGGGTAGGCGAGCACCGTCGCCGTACGGCCGGTCCGTGAGACCTCGGCTGCCGCGGTCTCCCCGTCCAGGTCCCACTGGCGACCCAGGGTCACGGGACGGTCGGTACGCCAGCCGCCCAGCAGCGTCCCCACGCCCAGCTCGCGGTCGAAGCGGATGACCGCTCCCATTGAGGCGCCGGCCACCAGAGCGAGCTGCTGGGACACCTCGGCGAACAGCTCCGTCGCCGGCGCTCCGGCCGCCACGTAGGTGGCGACCCGGCGCAGCGCGTCCTCGGTCGCCAGCTGGCTGCGCGCGATCGCCTGGCCCTCCGAGAGGGCCCGGACGAGCCGCAGCACGACCTCGCCCATCACCACCCCGAGGACCAACGCCATCGTCGCGGGCCGCAGGGCCGACGGCGGGTAGGCGGGACCACCGGGGTAGAGCTCGGGCAGGTAGAGGACCAGAGCGCCGGCCAGCAGGCCGAAGCTCAACTCACGCCGGCTGGCCCGGCTCGCGGCCAGCAGCGCGGGCATCAGCACGAGGATCCCCACCCCGGGGTTGACCCCCGTGGCATGACGCATGAAGGCCAGGGAGGCGTCGAGGGCGACGGTGCCGAGGACGAAGCGGCGGCTGCGGGGCTGATCCAGCGGCCAGGTCCACAGCAACCCGGCGACGAACAGCTGCAGGATCAGGGCGGCCGCCAGCTCGGCGGGCCGCAGAGTGGTGGACAGACCGAGCATCGCCCATGTGACGGCGAACACGAGCACATAGGGGAGCAGGTAGTCGGTGTGACGGGCGCGAGCTGAGGCCATGATGGGGAACTCATCGGCAGCTGGCGGCCGCCGTTGATACCCAGCACATCACCCCTTCCCCCGGAAAAGGCCTGTTTTGTGCCCTTTTCGACGAATGTTCAGTCCACCTCCAGGACCGGAGCACCCGGTCTGGACGAATATCCCATGCCCGTGGGAGCTGAACGCGGCGCCGTACCGGGGCGCCGAACCGGAGTTCCGAGCCGTCGACGCCGGGCCGGCGTCAGTCGCCGAGGCGGGTCATCTTGGCCAGCGCCTCATGGATCTCGACCACCCGGCGCTTCACCGGGTCGGTGTCGGGCCGGTCGTGCACCAGGTCCCAGGTCCGGTCGGCCACCTCCCGCGCGGTCTCGGGCGTGGCCATGTCCGACAGCCGGTTCACCAGGGTCAGCTCGAACTGCTGGATCTGGTCCTCGGGCTGGCCCGGGGCCATCTTGGGCAGCGGCTCCCCGCCGGTCGCCTCCCGCCACATTCCGGTGGCCACCAGCAACCTGTTTCTCATCTGGATCTGATCCATCTCGGCGTGGATGTTCTCAGGTCGGGGCCGGGAGTGTTTGCGAGGTGCTGAGAACCGCCGCGAACAGGTCGCCCTGGGCGGTGATGCGCTCGAGCACCGCGGCGGGCGAGAAGCGCAGGCGCGCGGGGTCTCCCCCACGGTGAGCCGCCTCCAGCTCGGCCCAGGCGAGCGGCGTGGAGACGCCCGGCTCGGGGGTCGCACGCAGCGAGTAGACGGTGACGGTCGTCTTGTGGGCGTCGTTCTGGCTCCAGTCGACGAACACCCGCCCCGCACGCCGGGACTTGGACATCGAGGCGATGATCCGCTCGGGCATCCGCGCCTCGAGCAGCTCGGCGATCCGCCGGGCCAGCGGCTTGGTCTGGGCGTAGCTCACGTCCGGGTCGTTGATCGGCACGTACACCTGCAGGCCCTTGGAGCCCGAGGTCTTCACGCAGCTGAGCATCCCGAACTGCTCGAACAGGCCGCGCAGCACCAACGCCACCTCCGCGCACTCGAGCACGCCGGCCGGCGGCCCCGGGTCGAGGTCGAAGGCCAGCACGGTCGGTGACTGGGGCGCCACGGCCAGCGACAGCGAGGTGTGCAGTTCGATGTCGGCCAGGTTGGCCAGCCAGACGAGCGTGGCGGGCTCCTGCGCCAGCGTGTAGTCGATGTCGCCGACTCGGGCGGTGGGCACCCAGTCGGGCCGGTGCGCGGGCGCATTCTTCTCGTAGAAGAACGCCGCGTCGACCCCGTTGGGGTAGCGCTTGAGCGTCAGCGCGCGGCCCCGGAGGTGGGAGAGCACGGTGGGCGCGACGGCGGCGTAGTAGTCGATCACCTCGCCCTTGGTGAAGCCGGTCTCGGGATACAGCACCTTGGCGTGGTTGGAGATCTTCAGCGTCCGCCCGGCGAAGGCAATCGCACCGTTCCTGGCTCCCGGGTGGGTGGCGCCGGGGCCGGTCGGTGGGACCTGCCCCGGCGTCGGGGGACCCGACGCTTCGGCTGGCGGCTGGGCCGGGCCTGGGGTCTCCAGCCTCACCGTCGCGGCGTCCTTGTCCGTACGCAGGCCCTTGAAGGACGGCGCGCGCATCAGCCCGTCGCGGGTGCGCTCGCTGAACTCGATCTCGGCCACGAGTCGCGGCTCGACGTAGACCGCGTTGGCGGGCAGCTTGGGCGGGGGGTCGAACGGGCTCCTCGGGGTCACCAGCGGTCCGAGCGCCGCGCCGAGCTCGCGGAGCGTGGCGTCGCTGAATCCGGTGCCGACCCGTCCGTCGAAGCGAAACTGATCACCGTCGTGGTGACCCATCAGCAGCGCCCCGATCCGCTCGGTGCGGCGGCCCTCTCCCGGCAGCCAGCCGGCGATCACCAGCTCCTGTCTCAGGCTGTGCTTGAACTTGAGCCATGCCCCGTTGCGGGCGCCGGGGCGGTATGGCGAGTCCAGGCGTTTGCCCACCACACCCTCGAGTCCCCGCTGTTGTGTCGCCTCCAGTAGCGCCCGGCCCTGTCCCGGGTGGGCCTCGGGCACCTGCCAGGGTCCGGCCGCCAGCGCCAGGGACTCCAGCCGCGCCCGGCGCTCGCGGTAGGCCAGGTCGGTCAGGTCCTCGCCGTCGAGGTAGAGGAGGTCGAAGATGACGTAGCTGACCGGTACGGCCGCGCGCAGCCGCTCCCCGGGGGCACTCACGTGCATGCGCTGCTGCAGCAGGCCGAAGCTGGGGCGGCCGTCCTGGGTGAAGGCGACGATCTCCCCGTCGAGCACCGTGCCCGGGTGCTCGCTCAGGACCGGCGGCGGCGTGGTCAGCTCCGGATAGGACGCTGAGATGTCGCGCAGGTTGCGTGATTCCAGCGTGACGGCCCCGGCACCGACGTGGGAGATCACGCGGACGCCGTCCCATTTGATCTCGAAGGACCAGGCGGCCGGGTCGGCTGGCATCGGGCCGCTGCGCGCCAGCATCGGGGCGATGTGGGCAGGGGGTGAGACAGCCGGTGCCATGCCCCTCAGATCGTATGCTCGGCGCGCGTGCTGTTCGTCACCTGGAACGTCAATTCGCTGCGGGCCCGGCTGCCGCGCGTGCTGGAGCTGCTCGAGCTCCACGCGCCCGACGTCGTCTGTCTGCAGGAGACCAAGTGCTCGGTGGACCAGTTCCCCGAGGCGGCTCTGGCCGAGGCCGGGTATGCCGCTGTGCACCACTCCGCCGGTCAGTGGGCGGGCGTGGCGCTCCTGGCCCGCCGCGACCTGCTGGGCGGCGGTGCGCCCGCGGGTGCCTCGCCGCTGAGCGATCCGGTCCTCGGGTTGCCCGGTGAGGCGGCGCCCGAGGAGGCCCGCTGGGTCGAGGCGACGGTGGCCGGTGTCCGCTTCATCTCCACCTACGTGCCCAACGGCCGCAGCCTGGACTCCCCCGAGTTCCCCCGCAAGCTGGTGTTCCTCGAGGCGGCGGCGCGGCGTGCGGCGGCGCTCGTCGGGACCGAGCGTCCGCTCGACACCGCGGGCCTGGGGCCTTTCGGTGGACTCGTCATCGCCGGCGACATGAACATCGCCCCGGCCGACGCCGATGTCTATGACCCGGGGTTGTTCGCCGACAGCACCCACGTGACGAGTGAGGAGCGCTCGCGCCTGGCGGCGATCGAGGCCGCCGGTGAGCTGGTCGACGCGTACCGGGCGCGGCACCCCGACACCCCGCAGTTCACCTGGTGGGACTACCGGGCGGGCAACTTCCACAAGGGCCTGGGTCTGCGCATCGACCTCGCCCTGGTGTCCGGGACGCTGGCGCCCCGGGTGGCCGAGTGCGGCATCGACCGCAACTTCCGCAAGGGCACCAAGCCCTCAGATCACGCACCGCTGCTCGTCCGCCTCAGCGACTGACCCGCGGGCGTGGCTCCGGTAGCCTGAACGCCATGCCTGAGTCTCTTCCCGACGCCGCCAACTTCCGTAGCGTGTTCTCCCGCCTGCCCACCGGCGTGGTCATCGTCACCGGCGGCGACCCCGAGCACCCCAGCGGCCTGGTCGTCGGCGCGTTCATGTCCGTCTCCCTGGATCCACCGCTGGTGGCGGTCTGCCCCGCCAAGACGTCGACGAGCTGGCCCAAGCTGCAGGAGGCCGGGAGTTTCTGCGCCAACGTGCTGCACAGCGACCAGACCGAGTTGGCCCGGACCTTCTCGCGCTCGGGCGGGGACAAGTTCGCCGGGGTCGGTTGGCGTCCCGCCCCCGCCACCGGGGCTCCGCTGCTCGAGGGCGTGGCGGCGTGGATCGACTGCACGATCGACTCGACGATCGAGGCGGGTGACCACTGGCTGGTCCTCGGACTGGTGAAGGAGCTGGCCGTGGAGACCGACGGCGGCGCTCTGGTCTTCCACAGCGGCGCCTTGAAGTCGTTGCTCTAGCGCCTCTGGCTGCCGCGGCGCGGCGACACTCTTCACATCCGCTTAGGCGTCCGTACGATGCTGGGCGCAATGCCTTCCGTTCTGGTCGTCGATGATGAGCCCGCCGTGCGCCGCGCCCTGGAGCGCGCGCTGCTGCTCGAGAGCTACACCGTGCAGCTCGCCGCCGACGGGCGCGAGGCCCTGGATCGCCTGGCCGAGCATCCCGCCGACGCGGTGATCCTCGACGTGATGATGCCCGGTATCGACGGGCTGGAGGTGTGCCGCCGCCTGCGGGCCGCCGGGGACCGCACGCCGGTACTCATGCTCACCGCCCGGGACGCCATCGACGACCGGGTCACCGGTCTCGACGCCGGCGCCGACGACTACCTGGTCAAGCCGTTCGCGCTGCGCGAGCTCCAGGCGCGCGTCCGGGCGCTGCTGCGCCGAGCCTCGGATGAGGACGGCGGCGGCGAGGTCCTGCGCTTCGGTGACATGACGCTGGACCCGGTCGCCCATGAGGTCCACCGCGGCGAGCGTCTGGTCGAGTTGTCCAAGACCGAGTTCATGCTGCTGGAGCTGTTCATGAAGCATCCGCGCCAGGTGCTCACCCGCTCGACCATCTTCGAGAACGTGTGGGGCTATGACTTCGGACCGACCTCCAACGCGCTCGGGGTCTACATCGGCTATCTGCGGCGCAAGACCGAGGAGGGCGGCGAGAGTCGCGTGCTCCACACGGTCCGGGGAATCGGCTACGTCCTGAGGGACTGATGGCGGACCGCGCGTCGAGCGGTCGTGCGCTGGCCGGACGCGCGCTCGGACTCTCCAGCCGGGCCCTCGGCGGTATCGTCCCCCGGCGCGGCATGCCGCTGCGCCGCCGGGTCAGCATGGCGGCGGCGGCCGCGGTGGCGATGGCCGTGGCGGTGGCGGTGGTCGTCTGTTACGTGGCGGTGTCCTACCGACTGCGCAGCGAGCTCCATGCCCAGCTCAAGGCCGAGGCGGCCTACGACGTGGTCAAAGGGTCCAGCATGGGCGAGCTGCCCACCTACCAGGCCTACCGCGGCGGCTCCTCGCCCTACCGGTCCGTCGTCCTCACCAACGGTGTCTCGGGCACGTTCGACAACAGCAGTCCCATCCGGCCGACTGCCCGGGCCATCGCCGTCGCCACGGGGGCCCAGCCCGCCGGCTTCGAGACCATCACGATCGCGGGCACCGAGGTGTGTGTCTACATGCAGCGCATCACCCTCACCTACGGCACCGAGACTGAGAACGTGGCGCTCGAACTGGGCCGCCCGCTCACCCAGTCCAACTCGCTGCTGCACGAGCTGCGCCTGATCCTGCTCGTCCTGTTCCTGTTCGCGGTGCCCTTGGCCGCGCTGTTCGGGCGCTTCGCCGCCCGCCGCGTGCTGCGTCCTCTGGCCGAGGTGACCGCCACGGCGGAGGCGATCGCCGAGACCGATGACCTGTCCCGGCGCATCAGCGTGCGCGAGGACGACGAGGTCGGCCAGCTCGCCTCGCGATTCAACGCCATGCTCGAGCGGCTCACCACCTCGCGCGAGGAGCTCGACGGATCAGTCCGCGCCCAGCGCCAGCTGGTCGCCGACGCCTCCCATGAGCTGCGCACCCCGGTGACCAGCCTGCGCACCAACGTCGAGGTGCTGCTGGCCTCCCCCGACCTCGACGCGGGTGACCGCGCGCTGCTCGAGGACGTGCTCGAGCAGAGTGAGGAGCTCTCCTCACTCGTCGCAGACCTCATCGAGGTCGCCCGGGGTGAGCTCCCGTCCGACTCGCTGGAGGACGTGCGTCTGGACAAGCTTGTCGAGGACGCGCTGGTCCGTGCCCACCGCAATGCGCCGAGCACCGAGTATCGCGCCCACCTCGAGCCCGTGGTGGTCCAGGGCAGCCCCGAGCGGCTGGCCCGGGCGATCAACAACCTGCTCGACAACGCGGCCAAGCACGGTGGCGGCTCGGTCGAGGTGGCGGTCGACGCCGCCGGGATGACCGTGCGGGATCACGGCAACGGCATTGACGCCGGTGACCTGCCGCACATCTTCGAGCGCTTCTATCGCGGGATCAACTCCCGCGCGACCCAGGGCTCGGGACTGGGCCTGGCCATCGTGCGCCAGACCGCTGAGCTGCACGGCGGCGCCGCGCATGCCGCCAACGCCCCTGACGGCGGGGCGATCTTCACGCTGGAGCTGCCCACGACTCCGCCGGGTGAGCATTCCGAGAGCCTGTTCGACGACCCGGTGGCCGCCGGCCGGGACGGCGACTACGGCGCCGGCGGTTTCGCGACCCGGGCGTGACGCGCGGCCCTGAAGGCGCGGTGCAGCAGCCAGAAGCTGAAGGCGAACACCGGCACCACCGGCGCCAGGAGCAGGATCCGCCGCGTCGGCACGCCGACGAACAACGCCAGCAGGACCTCGACGACGACCGCGGGCACCGCCGCCAGCAGCATGGCGTGGGAGCGGTAGCCGCTGAAGTGCTCGCGGGCGGTGAACTCGAGCACCCCGAGGGCGCAGACGATCGCCCCGACGATCAGGGCGGGTCCGCCACCGCTGATCAGCCCGATCACCACGGCGATGAGACCCGCCAGGATGGCGATCTCCGAGACGGGAATCGGGTCGAAGATGCTCTGGGGCCGCTCCCCATAGGTGCCGAGGCTGCGGTTGGCCAGCGCCCGCTCCCGTGCCGCCTGGCGCTCGCGCTCCTCACGCTGCTGGCGCCGGCTGGGGGTCGACCGGGCCTGGGGCGCGACCCGCGGGGCGACCTTGGGCTCGGCGCGGGAGCGAGAGCCGGCCGGAACCGAATCCGGAGCCGGCGTCGGCGTCGGGGCACGACGGTCAGTCCGCGCCTTGCGGGAACGGCGTCTGGTCTTGGGCGAGGCCACTTCGGGGAAGTATCTCCCAAAGTGCCCCCGTATCCGCCGCTCGCCGTCGAGGCGATGAATGCACGCCCGGAGCAGCCGCTCTTCACCAACCGCGTTACAGTCGCCGTATGAGCGCGCAGCGACCGCTCGAACTCATCCTCGCCCGGAATCTGCTTTCCAGCCTGTCGACGCCGGGATTGCTGGTAGGCGAGGGAGGGCGTCTCCTGTTCTACAACGAGGCGGCTGGGGCCATCATCGGCCGCAGCTTCGAGGAAGCCACCGGGTTGACCGCGGATGAGTGGACCCGAGAGTTCGGTCCCCTCGACGCCGACGGCGAGCCGATCGCCTACGAGCAGATCGGGGCGACCCAGACCCTGCGCGCCCACATCCCCTTCCATGGCGAGTTCTCCATCAAGACCCTTGCCGGCCGCCGTGAGATCGCGCTGACCGCGATCCCCATCGTGGCGCCGGATGAGTCGACCGCCGCCATCGTGATGTTCTGGCCGACCGACCACGAGGGCATCCACGCCCATGCCGCTCACGTCATCGACCACGGCCACAGCCGCGAGCATCCCGAGCGCGGGAGTATGGGTCCGACCGGGACGACCTGGTGAAGCTGAAGATCTGGGGGGCGCGCGGCTCGATCCCGGCGCCGGGTCCCGAGACCATGCGCTACGGGGGCAACACCTCCTGCGTCGAGGTGACGCTGTCTGACGGCAGCACGCTGATCCTCGACGCCGGCACCGGCATCCGCCAGCTCGGCATGGCGATGCCGGCCCCCGACAAGCCGGTCAACCTGCTGCTGACCCACCTGCACATGGATCACATCCAGGGCTTCATGTTCTTCAGTCCGGTGTTCCAGCCCGCTGCGGAGATCGTGGTGTGGGGACCGGCGTCTCCGGAGGCGTCGCTGCGCGATCGCATCGCGCGCTACATCTCCGCGCCCCTGGCCCCGGTGGAGGTGCGCGAACTGCCCTCGCTGCTGACCTTCCATGAGGCCGACTCACTCGAATGGGAGATCGGTCCCGCCCGGGTGCGCGCCCAGGCGGTGAACCATCGCGGCCCGACGCTCGGGTACCGCATCGAGGACAACGGCACGGTGCTGTGTTACATCCCCGACCACGAGCCGGCTCTGGGACCACCGCTGTCGGAGGTGGAGGACGAGTGGATCTCGGGCTTTGACCTCGCCCACGACGCGACCCTGCTCATCCACGACTGCCAGTACACCGACGCCGAGTACGCCACCCACCTCGGTTGGGGCCACAGCGCCGTGTCCGACGCGCTCGAGTTCGCCCACCGCACGGGTCCGCAGCAGGTGCTGCTGTTCCACCACGACCCGCTGCATTCCGACGACTTCCTCGACCGCCTCGGCGACGACGTCTCCCGGCGCTGGGAGGAGCTCGGCGGTGAACCCGGCCGGGTCAGTCTGGCCACCGAGCGACTGGAGCTGGATCTGGTGCCGCCGGCGGTTCCGGTGGCGGTTCAGGCCGGACGCCTGACGGTGCTCCAGCCGCCGTCTCGCGCTTGATCTCGAGCCAGATCTCCTCGCGGTAGACGGGGATCGACCGCGGCGCCTCGATCCCCAGCCGGACACTGCCGCCACGAACCTCGAGGACCTCGATCACCACGTCCTCGCCGACGATGACCCGCTCCCCGGCGCGACGTTTGATCCGGAGCATGGCCCGATCTTACGGGCTCCGCCTCATTTGTCCATAAAAAGGAGTTTCGGCACCCGACGGGGCTGCGTCGGGACCCGATCCGGCTGGCCCCCTCCACTGGATCGGTGCGCTCGCGATGGCCCTGGTGATGGGCGTCCGGCGTATGGCTGCGCCGCTTCGTGCCCCGGGTGCCGGGCGGCAAGTCGCGCCGCTTGAACGCGACTCACTTCACGACCCCCCGCCGCGGGGAAGGACCGTGGGAAGTTCGGCGCGCTGGAGGTGGATTTCTTCACACGCCTCTCCCACGGCGAGGGGGTGTGGGAAGTTGACCGCGTCCGACCGAGCGGCGGCGGGTCAGGCGCCGGCGCCAGCGGCCAGCGCCTGGAGCGCGGCCACGTAGTCCGCCCCGGTCCAGTCCGCGGCCCGGGCGTACGCGTGCGCGGCGAGTGCCGCCCGGCGCCCGGGGTCGGACAGGAGCGCCTCGACGGCCGCCGCCAGCGCCACCGGATCCCGGGGCGGCACGAGCACGGCGCTGGCGCCGTCCTCCACATAGCCGACCAGGCTGGCCACGTCGGTGGCGACGATCGCGGCGCCCCGGTCGGTCGCCTCGGCCAGGCGGATGTGACCGCGTCCGAGCAGTCCATCGCTGACGCAGATGACCGAGATCGCCGCGCGGGCGAGCAGCGCGTGGGTCTCGGCCTGGGGCAGCTCGACGCTGATCTGCGCGCCGGCGTGCCAGGTGCGCTCGAGCGACTCCACCCGCGCACGGTCCTCGGCACTGGTGACGACGTGGAGGTCCCAGCCGCGACCGCCGGCCGCCGCGAACAGCGTCTCCCAGTCACAGTGGGCCCGTCCAGCGGCGACGACCGGCCCGGCGGGGCGTGTCCGCGGCGCGGGGACGTCGGCGGGGTTGAAGCGGGCGGCCAGACGGATGAGCGTGAAGCGCTGTGGGTCGATCCGGAAGCGTGCGGGATAGACCTCGAGCTCGGCGGCGGTGAGGACCTGCGCCCGGGCCAGGCTCCGGCGCAGCGCCCAGCGGTCGACCGAGCGCCAGAGCAGCGCCCGGAACGTCCGGGCCGGCGGATGATCGAAGAACTGGAACACCACGAGCTTGCGGCGACGCCCGAACAGGGCACGGGCCACCAGCAGCGTGCGCCAGCCCGGGTCATAGCGGTTCATCGCCACGGCGCCGTAGCGACGCGACATCACGGCCAGGGTGAGACCGCGCAACGCACCATGGCGGAGGATGGCGCGATAGAGCCAGCCGGGTGTCGTGGCCTTCAGGACGGTGGTGAAGGTGCTCCAGGGGTGCTCGCTGTCGGGCGTGGCGATCCAGCTGTACCAGCCGTCGACCAGCGCCGCGGTCACGTCAGACCGAGCCGCGCGCGCCAGTAGTCGGTGAGGAAGACGCCGTCGGGATCGCATTCGGCGCGCAGGCGGAGCCAGTCCGCCCAGCGGGGGTAGCCGCCGGGCAGCAGATCCGGGTAGTCCGCCGCCTCGGGCAGCTCCTTGCCCCAATGGGACCGGAAGGGGATCCCGTGGTCTGAGAGCAGGTCCCAGAACTGCGGATAGAAGCGCTCGCGCGGGTCCTCGAGGTTGTCGGTGAACCAGAAGATGTCGAGGCGCACCACCCCGTCAGACCACTCGTCCGCCCCATCGGTGTAGGCGGGGTGGATCCAGCCGGCGGCCGGCGGCGCGCCGTAGAGCTCAT
Source organism: Burkholderia sp. PAMC 26561 (assembly GCA_964657595.1). Taxonomy (GTDB): domain Bacteria; phylum Actinomycetota; class Thermoleophilia; order Solirubrobacterales; family Solirubrobacteraceae; genus Palsa-465. The sequence goes on from CAZZVR010000035.1 coordinate 12,273, forward strand.
AGGCGTAGAGGCCCGTGCGCTCATAGGATTCGCGCGCATCCGCCGGTTCGGCGAAGTACTCGCGGACCACCCGGACCAGCTCCGACGCGCGCGTCAGCGGCACCCACAGCTCGATGAACTGCGTCCACATCAGCACGTCGTTGGCCTGATCATCCATGGGCAGGCCCTCCCAGGCCCAGTCCCGGAAGGACTGGGGCTCACCCCGTTCCATCCCGCGCTTGTGGTCGTCGAGGGGCAGCACGACGCCCAGCGCGGCGGGCACGAGCCAGGGCAGCGTGGCTCTCAGCAACGGCCGCAGGAGCACGACCCCAGGCGCGGCGGCCGCCAGCGCCCGCAGGGCCAGCGGCAGTGCCGAGAGCCGCCAGCGCCGGCGGCGGCTGACCTGGCCCTGGGCGGTGAGCAGATCGAGCTGGTGAGCCACCTCAGTGGCGTTGCGCCGCAGGAGCTGGGCGATCCGACCCGGCGCGGCCTGATTGCCGAAGATCACGTACAGGGTGCTGAACAGGGCCTCGGCGAGGATCGGGTAGCGGGTGAACTCCTCATAGCGCGTCGGCCGGAAGCCGGGTTGGAGCTCCACGCGCTGGGCCTGCCAGATGAGCAGGCGCTCAGCGCCGCGCTGGGGCCACCAGTCGATCCGGGCGTACTCGGCGCGGGTGAGGAAGTCCGCCAGCGACGGCCGCCCCGAGTTGCCAGGCCCCTCGAGATCGATCGATGCGCCCGCGAGGTCGACGATCGACTCCTGCCCGACGATGGCGAACATCGGCTCACAGCGCAGCGTGACGGCGACGACCACTCCGAGCAGACCGAGGCTCGGCAGCACCGGAGCGAGTCCCGGCCCGTCGCCGTCGGCGCGAAACTCGCGGACCTCACCGCGACCGTCGATCAGGCGGACCGCGAGCACGTGGTCGAGCAGCGAGTGCTGGAGGCTGCCGCCGGCCGACCCCGTCGAGAGGAAGCCGCCGAGCGCCTGGTGGCTGATCCCGCCCGTGGAGGACACGGTCCAGCCGTAGCGGTCGGCCAGCTGGTTCAGCAGCGCCTGGGTCGGCGCGCCCTCCTCCTCCGGGGCCAGCGGATCGGCGCCGATGTGGATGCCGGCCTGAGCTTCCACGATCCGCTGCTCCATGTCCAGCACCCTCAGGGCGCGCATCCGCCCCAGGGACAGCACGAGGTCGTCCGCGGAGTCAGCGGCGAACCCGCCGGGCGGGGAGTGGCCGGCCCCGCGGACGCGCAGGCGCCGGCCGTGTGCGGCGGCGTAGCGCACGAGTGCGGCGACGGCGGCCTCGTCCTCGGGGCGGAAGAGGCCGTCGGGGCCGGGGACGGGTGGACTCAGAGCTTCCATCGCCGACATTTTCACCGACGCGTGCGATGCGTGGCGCGCACCGGGCCCGC
>CAZZVR010000035.1:13671-23479 GCA_964657595.1 Burkholderia sp. PAMC 26561
GTGCCTCAGTCCCAGCGGTGGCGACCGCCGCGCAGCGCCCGCATCTCCGACACCCCGTAGGACTCATGGGCGGGGATGTTGGCGTCGGCGCCGGCCAACTGGCGAGCCGGCTGGGCGATGCGGATGACCCCGCCGGCCCCGTCGGACTCGACGCGGTAGACGTGGGAGTCGCGGTCAGACACCACGCACTCGGCCAGACGCGTCCCGTGGTAGATGACTGCGGCGTTGTCGTCGGCCACATAGCCCGGAGCCAGGGCACCGCGGGCCACCGCCGCCTCATAGACGGGCAGGCGCTCGGGCTCGCCGTGCATGTGCACCGACAGGCTGCCGGGCAGCAGGCCGATCCCGCGGACGACCTCGGGCGCGCCGCCGCTCATGGAGATGCCGCCCTCGAACCAGCACATCGCCCCGGCCGACAGCCCGGCCAGCACGATCCCCCGCTCCCAGGCGGTGCGCATCGCCTCGTCGATGCCGTGTTCGCGCCAGATCGCCAGCATGTTGCGCATCGAGCCGCCCCCCACGTAGATGGCGTCCTGGGAGAGCAGGTGGGCGATGGGATCGATGCGGTCGCGGCCGAGATGGAACAGCGACAGGATCGAGGGCTCACACGGCCAGGCGTCATAGCGCTCGTGGAAGCGGGTGACCTGCTCGCGCGGATCACCCGAGGCGGTGGGCAGGAAGCAGATGCGCGGCACCTCCTTGCCGGTGAGGTCGAGCACGAGGCGGTCCATGCCCTCGGCTCGCTCCTCCATGGTGAAGCCACCGCCCCCCATGGCGAGGATGCGGCGCGGGTCCCCTCCGCGGATGGCTGCCGTCAGGGGACCCGACACGCTCACGCAGCCACCGCGGCCGGGACGACCTCCTCCACCAGTTGCATCTCTCCGAGCGCCGCGACACCGAGATAGCGGACCGGCAGCTCCTGCTCGATCGCCGTCCCGGCCTCGCCGCGCGCGACGAATGAGGCTCGCGCCGCGGGCCGCGAGGACACCACGTCGAACAGCTCACTGCCGACGAAGTGCAGGGCCGCGGAGTCACCCGCGCCGTAGCCGGCGGGCATCTCCCCGCAGCTCACCGCGTCGATGAAGCCCTCGCGCCGGCCCTTCTCCTCGTGGTAGTGCACGGCGATCGAGTGAGGCAGCAGCCCCAGCGCGCCGATCTGGCGGGCCGGGCCCTCGTGGAAGCCCGACAGCGCGCTGCCGAACCAGCACAGCGCGCCGGCCGAGCCGCCGCACAGGATCACTCCGCTCTCCCACGCCTCACGCAGGTAGGCGTCGACCCCGTGGGCCCGCCAGGTCCCCAGCAGCGAGACCAACGACCCGCCGCCGACATAGATGACGTCCTGGTCGAGCAGGTGCCGGCGCGGATCCTCCACGCCGGTCTCGCGTCGGAACAGCGAGATGTGGGAGGCCTCACAGCGACTGGCTGGGAAGGCCCGGTAGAAGCGCACAACGTAATGGTCGGCGTCGCCCGAGGCGGTGGGAAGGAAGCACACCTTGGGACGCGCTGCGCCCGTCAGTGCCAACACGTAGTCGTCGAGGAGTGTGTTGCCCCACTCCATCGAGAATCCCCCGCCCCCGAACGCGACGATCTGCTTGGGTCGCTCACGCATGGTGCAAGGTTCCCGCCTCTACCGCTTTCCGGTCTTTGGCCCGAGGGCCAAATTTGGGCGGAATCCAGCATCACATCGGTCGGATATGAGGCCCCGGATGCGGGCATTTGCAGCCGGTTCAGGCGCGGACGGGGGCGCCGAGGCCAAGCACCTCGCGCAGCACCACGGCGATCGTGCCGGGCCCGGGCCGCGACGGGGTACGGACCTCCAGCTGCAGCGGGGCGCCGTGGGTGGCCAACACCGGCGCCAGGCGCCGCCACGGCACCGTGCCCGCCCCCGGCACCAGGTGCAGGTCCAGGCACAGCGGCTCGTAGGACCCGGACCGCTCACCGGGCAGGGCCCCGAAGTTGTCGTGGAGATGGAACAGCCGGGTGCGGTGCAGCAGCGGCTCGACCATCTCGAGCAGGTCCACCCCGGTCAGCCCGGCCACCACGTTGGCATGCCCGACGTCCAGGCACACCCCGACCGCCGGCGAGTCCAGCGCGTCGACCAGCTCGAGCAGCGCGAGCGGGTCGTGCCCGACCAGCGCCGGCCCCGGATAGCTGGGAGCGAGGTTCTCGATGGCCAGGGCGACCCCCAGCGCGGCGGCGCGGCGGACCAGGCGGGCGAGGGACCGGCGCTCGGCGGCCAGCCGCGTCCCCGCGCCCGGCGCGCCCGGACTGACCCGGCGACCGTGATAGACGATCAGTTCGGCCCCGGCGACGGCGGCGTAGTCGAGCGCGCCGCGCAGGCAGGCGTCGGACTCACGCGAGCCGGCCATCAGGTCCTCGGGGGCGTGGAGCACGAGGGCCAGGCCGGTGAGGTCGAGCATCGCCGCCAACGCCGCCGCGTGGGCCCGCACCATGTCGGGCTCGGTGAGCACCCCCGGCGGTGGCGTGCTCACCTGGACGTAGCTGAATCCGGCCGCCTCATAGGACTTCAACCGGGGCGCCGTCGGCCAGGTGCCCGACGGCTGGTCGATGCCGAGCGCGCGCGGTCCGGCCAGTGGGGGAAGCGCACCGAGCGGGGAATCGACCATGGCCCCCGAAGCTACGCACCGCCTGATCCGACAGTGTGAACCTGGTGGGGCCCGGCCTCACGGGCCGGGCGCAATCTCCCCCAAATTGCGGGCTCAGGCCCCGGCGTTGGAGAACTCGCGGAACAGGCCGGTCACCACGAAGACGGTCTGCTCGGCGATGTCGACGGTGTTGTCGCCGATGCGCTCGAGGCAGCGGGCCACGAGCACCATGAACATCGCCCACTCGCGGATCTCCGCGTCGTCCCCCACCGCGACGGCCCGGCGGAAGATCTCCTTGTTGAGGCGGTTGACCTCGGCGTCCTGGCGCACCAGGTCCTGGGCCATCTCGGTATGGCGCGTGTGAAAGGCGTCACGGGCGAAGCCGACCTGCTGGCGCGCGGAGATCCCCATCTTCTCGATGAGGTCGAGGATCGCCTTGTCCTTGGGGGCCTCATAGCCCGACAGGGGCACCAGCTTGGCCATGTTCACGCACTGGTCCCCCATCCGCTCGACACAGCGGATGATGTGCAGGAGCGCGGCGAGCAGGCGCACGTCCGGGGCTCCCGGGGCCTGACGGGCGAGCAGACTGAGCACGCCCTGGTTGACCTCGAGGTAGCGGCCGTCGATGCGGTCGTCATCGGCCACGACCATGCCGGCCAGCTCGACGTCCTGGTACTTCATCGCCTCCAGCGCACGGTCGAGCTGGGAGATGACGAGGTCGAGGCCGCCCATCGCCTGGATCTCGAGCGCGCGCAGGTCGGCGCTGAATGCCTGTCGGTTGTCCTCGTTCATCGCCCCTGCTTCCCAGGTCGCCGGATTCCCGTCTGGTATAGCGGGATTCGGGGTCGTCCCCCTCGCCTAGACGCGCGGACCCGGGTGGGGCTCGGCCGCCAGGCGGTAGCCGAAACCGAAGTGGGTGTGGATGAAGGACCACTCCGGCAGCGCGTGCATCAACTTGACCCGCAGCTTGCGCACGTAGACATCGACGGAGCGGTCCCCGCTGCGCATCTCCCGGCCCCACACCAGGCGGAACAGCTCCTCGCGCGTGATGATGCGGTCCGGGCGGCGGGCCAGCTCGGTGAGCACAGCGAGCTCCCGCAGCGACAGGGTCAGGGTGTGCCCGTCAGCGCGAGCGAGGTGCTCAGCGGGCAGGATCTCCAAGGGGCCGACCGTCAGGGCACGGTCGTCGAGCGGGGCGGTGGCCACCTTCAGGATGCTGCGTTCACATCCCCGGCCTGTCGTTACCAGGGCGTGAACCAGACGTGAACTAGCTGTGAGCGGGCTGGTGTGCCGGTTCGGGCAGCGCCAGGACGTCAGCTGAACCGTCGGACGGCTCTCCGGCCAGCTCGGCGGTATCGGCGCTGTCCTCGGCCCGCTCGGGCGCGAAGCGATAGCCGACGCCGAAGTGGGTGTGGATGTAGCTCCACTCACCCGACACGCTCTTGAGCTTCTGGCGCAGCTTGCGCACGAACACGTCGACGGAGCGATCCCCGTGGGCCATGGCGTAGCCCCACACGCGCTCGTAGATCTCCTCGCGGCGCAGGACCCGATCGGACTGGCTGAGCAGCTGGAGGATCTCGAACTCGCGCGCGGTCAGCTCGAGGCTGGTGTCCGCGCAGTAGGCCTGGTAGAGGTCCGGGCGGATCCGGATCTCACCGACCTCGATCGACTCCTCGATCGTCGGCATCTCGTTGCGGCGGTGACGGCGAATGGCCGCCTCGATGACACAGATGAGCTCCTCGGCGTGGCAGGGCTTGCTCATCCACGCGTCCGCGCCGAGGCGCAGGCCGCGCACGCGCTGGGCCACGCTCGAGGGGCCGGTGCAGACGATCACCGCGAGTCCGGGCAGACGCGAGCAGACGCGTTCCAGGTACTCCCAGCTGCCCGGACCCAGCACGGCCAGGTCGACGACCAGGGCATTGAGGCGCATGCCGACGAGCGCGTCGACGGTCACGGCCGATGACAGCGCGCGGAGGTCCCACCCGAGCGTGTCCAGGCGATTGGACAGGACCTGCATGAACCCGGGATCGCGGTCCACGACCGCGAGACGAGGGCGGCTGTGCGCGCGCTGCGGGGAGGACGAGGTCACGCTTCCCACCAGCGCGTCGCTCATTTCGGGCGACATGCGGACCATCGTAACTCACCAAGCTCTTACCGAGTCAGCTCCCGTCACCGACCCCGATCCGGGGATTTCCGCAAAGTCCGCCGACTTGCCAGGGTTCGGCGACACGGTCTGAGCCGCGCGTCCTTTCCCAACTCTTCAGGAAACCCAGCGTCCGGCGCGCTAACTTACGGCCGCGTAATGGCTTCTCGCAAGGATCAGAAAGAAGCGGCGCGCCAGGCGCGGATCGCACAGGAGCAGGCAGCGGCCCAGAAGGCGGCCCAGCGCCGCCGCCTCGGGATGATCGGGGGGGTCGTCGTCGCGGCGATCATCGTCGCCGTGGTGGCCGTCGTCGTCTCGAGTTCCGGCGGCTCCAAGGCCTCCGGGGGCATCCAGACCGGCAAGAACGCGTCGATCACCTACGACACGGTCGCCACCGAGCTCAAGGGCATCCCCCAGAACGGGACCGTGCTCGGCAAGGCCAGCGCGCCGGTGACGATCCAGTACTTCGGTGATCTCGAGTGCCCCATCTGCGCGGACTTCACCAAGGGCCTGGACAACAGCGGCCTGCCCCAGCTGATCAGCGGTCCGGTCAAGTCCGGCCAGGTCAAGCTCGACTACAAGTCCTTCGAGACCGCCAGCTCAGCGGTCAACAGCGACCGCTTCCTGCCCCAGCAGGTCGCCGCCTACGCGGCCGGCAAGCAGAACCAGTTCTGGGACTACACCGAACTGTTCTACCGCGAGCAGGGCTCTGAGGATGCGCGCTACGTCACCGAGAGCTACCTCACCGGGCTCGCGAAGCAGCTGCCCAACCTCAAGCTGTCCAAGTGGCAGGCCGACCGCAAGGACGCCGCTCTGACCAGCCAGGTGAACGCGGATGAGAAGCTGGCCAGCAGCGACGGCCTCAGCGGCACGCCGACCCTGGTGGCCATCGGCCCCAAGGCAGAGAAGATCGTGAGCGCCGCGTCCGGCATCCCCACCTACTCTGAGATCATGTCCACCGTGAAGGCCGTCTCCTAGAGCCGGCCCCGACGCTCCTGACGTGGCCAAGACAGCGACACGCACCCGCACGAAGTTCCAGAGCCCCGAGCCGCTCCGCAGCCGGCCGGAGGATCGCATCGCGGCCAACACGGCCCAGCGCCGGGCCGAGCTGGCGGCACAGCGGCCCGGGCTGTTCGGCCTCCGGCGGCCGTCGGCGATGACCGCGGCGATCCTGTTCTTCGCCACGGTCGGGTTCGGGATCGCCGCCTACACGACCTACGTGCACTACAACCCGGCTGCGCTCGTCTGCTCGGCCGGGTCGAGCTGCCTCCAGGTCCAGGAGTCCCCGTGGAACAACGTCGCGGGCATCCCCGTGGCCGTGCTCGGGCTGATCGGCTACTTCGGGATCTTCCTCAGCCTGCGCGTCCGCGGCGAGCTGGGTCGGGCCGCCGGGTTCGGCATCGCGCTGATCGGCTTCCTGTTCAGCGGCTACCTCACCTACCGCGAGGCCTTCAGCATCCACCACTACTGCGAGTGGTGCCTGGGCTCAGCCGCCTGCATGACGATCCTCACCGTGCTGCTCGGCATCCGCTTCCTGCGGGCCGACCCGCTCGCCTGACCCGAGCGTCGCAGCGCCCCCCGGGGGATAGGGCTTCACGCCCTGGTAACAGGAACTTGGCCGACTCGTCACCAGTCCGCACGGGTACGGCGCGACCCTGGTGACATGAACCGCCACGATGAGGTAGTGCGCGTCGCGGTGCTCGCCGATCCCGCCCACCTGTCCACCAGCCAGCAGCGGCTGCTCGACGCGCTCAGCCAGAGCACGCTGCCCGGGTTTCGCGTCGATCTGCCCGGTGAGGACACCGCCATCAACCCTCGCACCGACCTGATCCACCTGCTCGGCCACCGCGGACAGGCCCGTGGGTCTGAGCGGGTGGCCGCGATCGCCCGCGAGCACTGGATCGGCCTGGTCGCCTCCTACCCCGCGGCCCCCCACCAGCTGCCCGTCGCCGACTGCCGGCTGATCCTCTCCCCCAGCGCCGCCGCGGACGCCGAGCTACTCGCCCGGGGTGCCCGGTCCCAGCAGCTCTGGCGCTGGCAGCCCGGGGTCGATCCCGAGTCCTTCGGCCCCGGCTACTACCGTGCCGACCTCCTGCCCCACGGATCCGCACAGATCAACGTGCTCCATGTCGGCATCCCCGAGCATCCCCAGCTGCTGGAGGAGGCCTTCGCCGCCGCGGCAGCTCGCGAGCCGCGCCTGCGCCTGGTCATGGTCGACCCGCAGGCGGACCTGCCGGCGCTGTATGCCTCGGCCGACCTCCTCGCCTACCTGTCGACCTCCGCCGACTTCCCGCTCGAGATCATCGAGGCCCAGGCGTCGGGTCTGCCGGTGCTGGCCCTGGGCGCCGGGGCGGCCCCCGAGCTGGTCGAGGACGGCCGTAACGGGGTGCTCGTCCCGCCCGCCCCGGGTCCCCTGGCCGAGGCGCTCGTCTCCCTGGCACGGCGAGCGACCCCGCGCGAGCGGCTCACCGTGGGCGGGCTGGGAGCCGTGCGGGACCGCACCTGGCAGCGCTCGCTCGAGGCGCTCACCTCGGCGTGGAGCGCGGCCCTGACGCCGGCGGGCTCCCAGCTCATGCACGCCGCCTGAGCCGCGCAGCCCCCGGCACCCGATCACCGATCGCCGACTGCCGCCGTGTCGCGCCCCGCGCACCCTCAGCCCGAGTTGGCCGTGACCATCCACGACATCGAGCCGCGGACGTTTCAGCGGATCCGGGAGATCCGCGAGTGGCTGGGCCTGCGCCACGTCGACCGCGTGACCCTGGCGGTCATCCCGGCCGCGGACCTGCACTCCATCGGCACCCGGGCGCCCCTGCTGGCGAGCTGGCTGCGCGCTCAGGTGGCCCGCGGCGACGCCATCGCCCAGCACGGGCTGCGCCACCGCGGCGCGGGGCCTGAGTTCGCTGACCTCGACCTCGAGGAGAGCCGGGGACGCGTGGACGCCGGACGTAACCTCCTGCGCGAGTCCGAGCTCGATCCCCACGGGTTCATCGCCCCCGCCTATGACTACACGCCGGCGCTGGTGTCGGTGCTGCGCGAGCGCTTCGACTGGTACGCCGAGCGCGCGTGGGTCCGGGGCCAGGCCGCCGAGGTGCACTCGATCGTGCTCGGACTGGGCAGCAGCGCCCCGGGCATCCGTCGCTTCACCGGGGCGATGATCAGCCTCCAGGCGACCTTCTGCGGCAGCCTGATGCGACTGGACATCCATCCCGGCGACTTCGACCGTCCGCTGCGCCGGGCCACCCTCGACCGGCTCATCACCCGGGCCGGGGACCGGCGGGTGATCACCTACGACGACGTGTTCTGCCCAATTTCCGGGTAGACGGCACGCTGAGCCGAGCACATGTCCGCGCCGAGCCCGATCATCGACCCATGAGCTGGAGAAGCTTGCGCGCCGCCGGCGCGGCCGGGCAGCCGCCGAGCCAGTCCGCGGTCATCGACCTGGGCTCGAACTCCTGGCGCCTGGTCATCTACAGCTACGGCACCGAGGCGGCGGGTACATGGTGGAAGCAGACCGACGAGCTGTATGAGGCCGTGCGGATCGGTGAGGGCATGGAGGGGACCGAACCGCCGGCCCTGACGCCTGAGGCGATGGCACGCGGGCTCGAGACCCTGGCGGTGTTCGAGCGCTTCTGTCGCGCCAACCACCTGGTCGGCGACGACGTGCACGTGTTCGCCACCTCCGCCATCCGCGACGCGGCCAACTCCGCCCAGTTCCGCCGGCGCGTCTCGCGCCAGACCGGCTACAAGGTCGAGCTGTTGTCGGCCGAGCAGGAGGCCCACTACGGGTACGTGGCCGCGATCAACTCATCCACGCTGGAGGACGGCGTGGTGCTGGACATCGGCGGCGGCAGCCTGCAGCTGATCGAGGTGGCGGGACGACGCCAGGCCAACGTCGTCTCCTTCCCGCTCGGTGCGGTGCGGATGACCGAGCGCTTCCTGGCCGAGAGCAACCAGCGCGGACGCCCCCGCAAACGTGACATCCAGCGCCTGCGCGCCCACGTCGAGAAGACCCTGTGGGGGATCGACTGGCTGCGGGGCCGCGGAGGGCGCCTGGTCGCCACCGGCGGCGCGGTCCGCAACCTGGCCGCGGCGGCGATGCGCAGCGGGCACGGTCCGATCGTGGGCAACGGCGGCATCGACCTCGGCGTCCAGGGCTACGTCATCGCGGCCCAGACGATGGAGGAGCTCACCGCCAACCTGGCCCAGATGACGCTCGCCCAGCGCCGGCAGATGCCCGGCATCAAGCCGGGACGCGCCGACATCATCCTCGCCGCGGCGCTGACGCTGTCGACGGTGATGCGGGTGGGTGAGTTCGCCGGCATGGAGGCGACCGAGGCGGGCCTGCGCGACGGGATCTTCCTCGCCCGCACGATCCTCACCGAGGACCAGCCGCTGTTCCCCGACGTGCGCGAGGCGGCGGTGCGCAACCTGGCCATCCAGTACGAATCGGACCTCCGCCACACCGAGCACGTCGCCAGCCTGTCCCTGCAGATGCACCGTTCGCTCGCGGACACGGGGCTGATCACCCCGTCAGCCGGGGAGGCCGAGCTGCTGTGGGCGGCCGCGCTGCTCCACGACGTCGGCATGACCATCTCCTACGACGACCATCACAAGCACTCGCGGTACCTCATCCTGTCGGCCGACCTGCCCGGCTATGACCCGCGTGAGCGCGCGCTGATCGCCCAGATCGCCCGCTATCACCGTAAGGGCGCGTCCAAGCTGGGAGAGTGGGCGCCGCTGGGCCGACCGGGTGACGAGGCGCTGCTGGCACGCTGCTCGATGATCCTGCGCCTGGCCGAGCACCTCGAACGCGGCCGTGACCAGTCGGTGTCGGAGGTGCACCTGAGCACCAACGGGGACGGCGTCGCGCTGCACCTGCACGCCGACGGCGACCTCACCCTTCCCCGCTGGAGCGTGGAGCGCTACGGCGACGACGAGGCCTTCGGGCGGGTGTTCGGCCGTCCCCTGGTCATCGGCTGAGGCGACCGGCGGTGGTTCCGGCGTCGGCGAGCTACGATGGTTTGATGAGCGTCAAACTATCCATACTGGATCTGGCGCC